>NZ_RBKX01000001.1:636184-954277 GCF_003634615.1 Flavobacterium sp. 102
TTGGTCTTCCATCGCATGCACATAACCGAGACATTCGGTTTCACCATGACCCAATAAATCAACGGTAATGACGCGGTGTTTCTTCGAAAGTTCGGGCACAAAAGCCTTCCACATCGTTTTGTTTTCGAGAAAACCGTGTAATAAAACCACAGCTGTACCTTTACCTTCGTCGGTAAATGAAATTTTGGTGTTTTTATAGGTGATGGTTTTCATAGATGCAAAAATAGTTTTTTAACCATATAAGACATTTAAGTTCCATATAAAAAACTTAAATTAACTTAAATGACTTATATGGTAAAGAAAGACGACCCACCAACGTGAGTCGTCTTATCCCTTTTTACTAATCCCTTTTCCCTTAACTAAGCATTCATCAAACTCTCAATTTCCTCCACCTCAATCGGAATATTTCGCATCAAGTTAAACGGTTCTCCGGTTGACTGAATCACGACATCATCTTCCAATCGGATGCCGAAACCTTCTGCCGGAATATAAATTCCAGGTTCTACGGTGAACACCATATTGGCTTGCATAGCTTCGTGCAACAATCCGTAATCGTGCGTGTCTAATCCCATGTGGTGTGACGTTCCGTGCATGAAATATTTTTTATATGCCGGCCAATCCGGATTTTCGTTTTGTACATCGGCTTTGTCGATTAGACCTAACCCAAGCAATTCCGAAGTCATGATTTTGCCAACCTCAACGTGGTATTGTTTCCAATAATTGCCGGTCACCAACATTTTAGTCGCTTCGTTTTTTACTCGTAACACCGCATTGTAAACTGCTTTTTGTCGGTCACTGAATTTCCCCGAAACCGGAATCGTTCTGGTCATATCGCTGGAGTAATTGGCGTATTCCGCACCAACGTCCAACAGCAATAAATCGCCTGCTTTACATTGTTGGTTGTTTTCAATATAATGCAATACATTGGCATTGTTTCCCGAAGCGATGATTGGCGTATAGGCGAATCCTTTGGAACGATTTCTGAGGAACTCGTGAGCGAATTCGGCTTCGATTTCGTATTCCATTACGTTAGGTTTGGTAAAGTTTAGCACTCTACGGAACCCTTTCTCAGTAATGTCACAAGCGGTTTGGATTAAATCCAATTCTTCGCTTTCTTTTACCGAACGCAATCTTTGTAAAATTGGGTTTGATTTTTCGACTTTGTGCGCCGGATAGTTTTCTTTCCACCATTTGACAAAACGCGCTTCACGAGTTTCAGTTTCAATACTCGCACGGTAATGCTCATTGGTGTTGATGTACATCGTTTCGGCATAGGTCATCACTTCTTTCAGAGTCTTGTGAAAATCCTGTAACCAAATCACCGATTTGATTCCGGACACTTCAAATGCTCTGTCTTTCGTCAACTTCTCGCCTTCCCAAATCGCAATGTGTTCATTGGTTTCTTTTAGAAATAAAATTTGTTTCAAATGTTCGTAAGGCGCATCCGGAAAAAGCAATAAGATGCTTTCTTCTTGGTCAACACCCGACAAGTAAAAAATATCTCTGTGCTGTGCAAAAGGTAAAGAACTATCGGCAGAAACCGGATAGATGTCATTTGAATTAAAAACAGCCACGCTGTTCGGTTTCATTTGTGCCGTGAATTTGGCCCTGTTTTTTACAAACAAATCGCGGTCTATTTGATGGTATTTCATGTCTAGATTATTGGATTATTGGATTGTTAGACTTCTTAGATTTAGTTTACCAAAATTACGGATTCCTCTAAAGCGATAAGTAGCCAAATGGCGTTATTTTTTGTTAACCGATGTTTTTCGAATGCGACTCATGTGGCGATTGGAAATACCGAGGAAAGAAGCCAAATAATGCAGCGGCACTTCTTGCAAAAGTTTGGGTTCAGTGACTAATAATTTTTTGTAGCGTTCTTCCGGCGTTAACGTCAGTAAATCGATGCGATAATCGTCAATCAAAATGATCTGTCTTTCGATTAAATTGTAATAAAATTGATGAAACGCTTGGTTATTGGCTAACAAATAGTTGAAAGACTCTAAATCAATTACCCAAAGTTGGCAATCGACTAGTGCTTTAATGCTTTTTCTGGACGGAATTGTATTGAGGAAACTATTTAAAGACGATGTAACCGAATTTCGCATGGCTAAATAGGTGGTTTTCTCTTCATCATCAACTAAAATGGCGTGTTGCAAAATGCCACTTTCAACATAACAGAAATAAGGGCAAACTTGGTTTTCATCGACTAAAAATTGGTTCTTTTTTAAAGACAAAATCTTGAAGTGATTGGCAATTTCGGTCAGTGATTGTTCCAAATGCTTATCTGAATCATTCATAAAATGACGCAAATAATCTAAAAAAGCCGAATTATTGTTTTGAGTTTTCATAAGTATTGAGAACAAAAATATTCTTTTTTGGGACACATTTTTTTATTCAACGATTAATGAATAATTTTAAGCAAAATTAATACCATGAAAAAGGTTACGTTATTCATCGCATTTTTGATATGTTTTGGACTTAATGCTCAGGACAAAAAGGCTTATCAGTTATTTGACAAGAAAGGCAAAAAGACGACTTATGCCAAACTTCTGAAGGCTGCCGAAAAATCGCAAGTGGTTTTGTTTGGCGAATACCATAATAATTCAGTGGTGCATTGGTTACAATTGGAACTAACGAAAGATTTAGCTGTAAAAAAGCCGCTAGTTCTTGGTGCAGAAATGATTGAAGCCGACAATCAGGCGCCATTAGACCAATATTTGAAAGGAGAAATTAACCAAAAGCAATTGGATACGACTGCCCGACTTTGGCCCAATTATAAAACTGATTATAAACCTTTGGTTGATTTTGCTAAGGAAAACAAATTGCCTTTTATCGCCACAAATATTCCCCGAAGATATGCGGCTGCGGTTTCTAAAAAAGGATTTGACGCTTTAGAAACATTGACTGCTGAAGAAAAAGCATGGATTGCACCTTTGCCAATCGCTTATGATGAAAATTTGCCGGGTTATGTCAACATGATGAAAATGATGGGCGATCATGCGAGTCCGAATATGCCGAAAGCGCAAGCCAGTAAAGATGCGACGATGGCTTATTTTATCGAAAAGAATTTAAAAGACGGAAGTATTTTCATTCACTACAACGGCACTTATCATTCCGACAATTTTGAAGGCATCAATTGGTATCTGAAAAAAAACACGCCAAATCTGCAAATAATCACCATTGCTACATTGGAACAAAAAGATTTAGAAAAAATAATGCCCGAAGATTATAATAAAGCAGACTATATTCTCGTTATAGATGAAGATGTAACAAAAACACATTAACATCGTCTTAACATAATCAATCAAAAATCAATCATCCAAAGCGCAGCCAAATTGTTTGCAGTGTAGCGGAAAAAATCAAAACCCAATGAAAAAAGCATATATCCTTTTACTCTTCCTGATCGCCGCGCTGCCGTTCTTTTCGTGCAGCAGTGATAATGCACCTGAAGAACCGATGTTGATTATCAAATTCCAATTTGATGAAAATCAGGCTCGATTGAATAATTTAGGGCAACCTTCAACCGTTGCAGCAGGAAATGCCGCTCAATCACCAATTTTCAATACTATTTCGGCTCATTACATGGAATTGGCTCCAAATGCTTTCACACAAATTGGTCAAGGAACGATTATTTATCATGCGCCTGAAACCAATTTAGGAGGTGCTTCGGCCATCGATTTTGATCAATCTAAAATAGTAGCCGAAGGTGAAACTTTCCTAAAAATCCCTTTGAGTGAAATCGCTTCCGGCAGTTATGAATGGATGCGTGTTTCTTTGTCTTATCAGAATTACCAAATCAATATACGACACCAAAATATTGATTATACCGGAACTTTAGCCAGTTTTGTTGGATACAATACTTACATAAGCGAATTTAATATTGGCAATAACATTTTTCAAGTCGATGGCAACAGAACTCAGGGTTACTGGGCATTTGGCTTAAACAACCAACCTTATTCTTCGTCTGGCCAAGCACCCGCTAATGCCACTACAGTTCCAAATCCTATTGCAACAACTTCGCCTATTCCACAAGGTTCTTGTGTGGTTACCGGAAGATTTGCTTCCAATTTGGTTATCAATGGAAACGAAACAGATGATATTGTGATTACTCTTTCGTTGTCAATTAACAACAGTTTTGAGTGGCACGAAGTTACCGCTGACGGAAAATTTGAACCTTCTATTGGCGAAAATGTTGTCGACATGGGATTAAGAGGTTTGATTCCGAGTTATGTTAGATAGTTTTGTTTAATTTTTTTGACCAAAAAAAGCCATTTAAACAATTGAAAATCAACAAGTGTTAATCTCACTTTAAATTCATTATAAATTAGAGCGAAAAGGTTGTAGTTAATACCAAATAGGTGTATTTTTGTGTGATTTTTTTAAACAAATTATACACAATTATGGCAAAATCTGCACTTTTAAAGTCATCCTTAGCAAAAAAATATTGGATGGCTCTTACAGGTTTATTTTTATGCTTGTTTTTAGCAGGTCACTTAGCAGGAAATCTTCAATTAATTTTTAGCGATGCTTCAGCGTTCAACAAGTATGCGTTGTTCATGACCTCTAATCCGGCAGTAAAACTTCTTTCTTATCTAACCTACATTTCAATTCTTTTCCATGCAGTCGATGGATTTTTATTGACTTATCAAAATGTAAAAGCAAGACCTATTGGCTATGCCAAAAACAATCCTTCCAAAAACAGTAGTTTTTCTTCAAGAAACATGGCCGTTTTGGGAACCTTGATTTTGGTTTTTATTGTAACACACATGGTTAACTTTTGGGCGGTGATGCATTTTGATGAAAAAATGCCATTGCAAACCGTCACTGTGGATCAAATGGGTCAAAAGATGGATTACTACATCACTACTGATAACGGAAAGTTTTTTCCAACAGATTCAATTCAATTGAAACAAATGGGATTAGAAATCAGAAACAGAACAGAATTTTATAATACCCAAGCTGGTGTAAAAATGGGTGAAGGTTATAAAGATTTACATAAAATCACGGTGGCTTTCTTCAAAGACGCTAAAACCGGTTTAATCGCAACAATACTTTATGTTTTGGCGATGTTTGTTTTGGCTTTCCACTTACTTCACGGTTTCCAAAGTGCTTTTCAATCACTAGGTTTAAACAATCCAAAGTACACACCGGTCATCAAAGGTTTCGGAGCTGCTTTCGCGATTATTGTTCCGCTTTTATTTGCTACAATTCCGGTTTACATTCACTTTTTTCTAAAATAATCAACATCAGTATAAATCATGAAGTTAGATTCTAAAATACCAGAAGGTTCTATTTCAGAGAAATGGACTAACCATAAAAACCACTTAAAATTAGTTGCTCCAAATAACCGTCCGAAAATCGATGTAATCGTTGTTGGAACCGGATTAGCCGGTGCTTCTGCCGCAGCTTCTTTAGGAGAAATGGGATACAATGTAAAAGCATTTTGTTTCCAAGATTCCCCAAGAAGAGCACACTCAATCGCTGCTCAAGGAGGAATCAATGCTGCCAAAAATTACCAAAACGACGGCGACAGTACTTACCGATTATTTTACGACACGATTAAAGGTGGTGATTACAGAGCTCGTGAAGCCAATGTTCACCGTTTGGCGGAAGTTTCTGCCAATATCATTGACCAATGTGTAGCACAAGGTGTTCCTTTTGCCCGTGATTACGGCGGAATGTTGGACAACCGTTCCTTTGGCGGAACACAAGTTCAACGTACGTTTTATGCTGCAGGACAAACCGGACAACAACTATTGTTAGGTGCTTATTCTGCTTTGTCTAGACAAATTGGCGTTGGTAATGTTGAAATGTTCAACCGTCACGAAATGTTAGACTTGGTAAAAGTTGACGGAAAAGCACGCGGCATCATCGCTCGTAACTTGGTTACCGGAGAATTAGAAAGACATTCGGCACACGCCGTAATTATAGCAACCGGCGGTTATGGAAATGTATATTTCCTTTCTACCAATGCGATGGGTTCAAACGTAACAGCGGGTTGGAAAATTCACAAAAGAGGTGCGTTATTCGCGAATCCTTGTTTTGTGCAAATTCACCCAACTTGTATTCCGGTTCATGGTGTAAACCAATCAAAACTGACTTTGATGTCGGAATCGTTGCGTAACTCCGGTAGAATTTGGGTACCAAAGAAAAAAGAAGATGCAGAAGCGATTCGTGCCGGAAAACTAAAACCAACCCAACTTAAAGAAGAAGACAGAGACTATTTCTTAGAAAGACGTTATCCGGCGTTTGGTAATTTGGTTCCTCGTGACGTAGCTTCTAGAGCTGCCAAAGAGCGTTGTGATGAAGGTCACGGCATTGAAGCTAACGACACTAACGAAGGTGTTTACTTAGATTTCTCTACCGAGATTCAAACCAAAGGTCGCCAAGCGGCTTATTCTCAAGGAAATCACAATCCGTCAGCAGAAGAAGTGACTAAATTGGGTAAAAAATGGTTGGAAGAAAAATATGGTAACCTTTTCGCGATGTATGAAAAAATCACAGACGAGAATCCATACGAAACGCCAATGAAAATTTATCCGGCAGTTCACTATACTATGGGTGGCGTTTGGGTAGATTATAATTTACAATCAACAATCCCTGGTTGTTTCGTTGCCGGTGAGGCTAATTTCTCTGACCACGGAGCAAACAGACTAGGAGCTTCAGCTTTGATGCAAGGCTTAGCTGATGGTTATTTTGTATTGCCTTACACCGTTTCGAATTATTTAACAGACGAAATCAGAACCGGAAAAATTTCAACTGATTCTCCTGAATTCATTGAAGCGGAAAACAGCGTAAAAGATACAATCGATAAATTCTTAAACAATAATGGTTCTAAATCGGTAGACCATTTCCACAAACGTTTAGGTTTGATCATGTGGAATAAAGTCGGAATGGCCCGCAACGAAAAAGGTTTGCAAGAAGCTATCCGAGAAATCGCCGCCTTGAAAGAAGAATTCTATAGAGACGTTTATGTTCCGGGAAGTTCTGACGAATTAAACCCAGAATTAGAGAAAGCACTTCGCGTAGCCGACTTTATTGATTTAGGTCAATTAATGGCGATGGACGCCTTACAACGCAAAGAATCTTGTGGTGGTCACTTCCGTGAAGAATACCAAGATTCAGAAGGAGAAACGCTTCGTGATGATGAAAATTTTGCGTTTGTTGGTGCCTGGGAATACATGGGTTATGACATCAGCCAAGAAATTCTGAACAAAGAAGAATTGAAATACGAGTTTATCAAAATTGCAGCTAGAAATTATAAGTAATTAGGCATCAGGCAATAGTTGATGAGTGAAATAAAATCATATAAAGATTTAATAATTTGGCAAAAAGGAATTGATATTGCCATTAATTTATATGAATTAGTTGAAGATTTTCCAAAAGAAGAACTTTACGCTTTAACAAGCCAAGTAAAAAGAGCTTGTATTTCAATTTCTTCAAATATAGCTGAAGGATATGGTAGAAGTTCAACTCAAAGTTATATTCATTTTGTAAGTATTTCAAGAGGTTCTTTGTTTGAGTTAGAAACCCAACTGATAGTTGCCAAAAGATTAAAATTCATTAAAAATGAAACTTTATTTTCTGAATTAATGAATCAAATTACAGAAGAAAGTAAAATGCTAAATTCTTTTATAAACAAATTAGAGTCAAGTAAACAATAACTACTAATGCCTATTGCCTTTTGGCTAATGGCTAAAATAAACATTATGAGTGCAGCAAAAAACATCAATATAACCCTTAAAATTTGGCGTCAAAAAAACGCTAAAGCCAAAGGTCAAATAGAAACTTATAAATTAGATAATGTTTCTACTGCAAGTTCATTTTTGGAAATGTTAGACCAATTGAACGAGCAATTAATCAACACCAAAAAAGAACCGGTGGCTTTTGACCACGATTGTCGCGAAGGAATTTGCGGGATGTGTTCGTTATACATCAACGGTAGAGCGCACGGTCCGGATACCGGAACAACAACTTGTCAGTTGCACATGCGTAAATTCAACGACGGCGATACCATTTACATCGAGCCATGGAGAAGTAAAGCTTTCCCTGTAGTAAAAGATTTAGTAGTGGACAGAAGTTCTTTTGACAGAATCCAACAAGCCGGTGGTTTCGTTTCGGTAAATACTTCCGGAAGAACGATTGATGCTAATGCCACTCCGGTTCCAAAACACGACGCCGACAGGGCTTTTGAAGCCGCTGCTTGTATTGGTTGTGGCGCTTGTGTCGCAACTTGTAAAAACGGCTCGGCTATGTTATTTGTGGGTGCCAAAGTATCGCAATATGCTTTGTTACCACAAGGAAAAGTAGAAGCAACCCAACGTGTATTAAATATGGTGCGTCAAATGGACGAAGAAGGATTTGGAAACTGTACCAATACGGGTGCTTGCGAAGTAGAATGTCCGAAAGGCATTTCGTTAGAAAACATCGCTCGCATGAACAGAGAATATTTAAAAGCGAGTATAATATAATTTCATATTGTCACCCTGAGCAGCTTATGCTGAGCGTAGACGAAGTACAGTCGAAGGGCAAAACGCATTCAAATCAATGAATGCGTTTTTTTTATACCATAAAATCAAATCAAGTATATTTACAGTAACAAACTTTGACTTTAATTCGCATGAAAAAATTTCTCTTTTCATTGTTACTGCTTTTGGTTTTTGGAAATCCAATTTTGGCCCAAAAACTAAAGTTAATGACTTACAATATAAGATTAGATGTCGCTTCTGATGGTGAAAATGCATGGCCGAATCGCAAAGATTATTGGGCTTCACAAGTTACTTTTAACGAACCGGATATTTTCGGAATTCAAGAAGCTTTACCTCATCAAGTGACAGATATTGCAACTCTGCTACCAAATTACAGTTATGTCGGCATTGGCAGAGATGGTGTTGGTAAAGGAGAATCATCCAATGTTTTTTATAAAAAAGACCGTTTCAAAGTCTTGCAAGAAAACACTTTTTGGCTTTCAGAAACGCCTGATAAAATTTCCAAAGGTTGGGATGCTGCACTCAATCGTGTTTGCACTTATGCTTTGTTAAAAGACAGCAAAACCAAACAAACTTTTTGGATTTTCAATACCCATCTAGACCACATGGGTGAATTGGCAAGAACCAATTCTATCCTTTTGATTCTTTCTAAAATGAAGGAACTTAATACCGAAAATTACCCTATCTTTTTCATGGGCGATTTCAATTCGGAACCAACAGAAGAACGAATTGTCAACCTGAAAAAAGAAATGCTTGACAGCCGAGATATTTCAGAAGAAAAACCTTTTGGACCAATCGGAACGTTCAATGGTTTTAAATACAACGAAAACGTAACCAAACGCATTGACTATATCTTTTTATCCAAAGAGAATCCGTTTAAAGTAAAAAAGTATGCCGTTTTAAGTGATTCCAAAGACTTAAAATATCCGTCAGATCATTTACCGGTTTATATCGAACTCAAGATTTAATTAAAAGCATTTTTATATATTTCGCATAACAAACAACGCAATGAAATTTCAACTTACCTCTTTATTTTTACTGATTTCCATTTCAACTTATGGTCAAAATCTCCTCCAACATGTCAATCCTATGATTGGAACCGGTGGTCACGGACATACCTATCCAGGAGCAACTGTGCCTTTCGGAATGGTACAATTGTCTCCCGATACTAGAATTGACGGCAGTTGGGATGGCTGTTCGGGCTATCATTACGACGATAATACTATTTATGGCTTTTCTCACACACACTTAAACGGAACCGGTTGTACTGATTATGGCGATATTATGTTGATGCCAACCATGGGCGAACCAACATTAAACCCTAAAGAATACAGCTCAACCTTTTCTCATGCGAAAGAAAAAGCAACAGCCGGATTTTATTCGGTTAAGCTCGATAAACACAACATTGACGTAGCTTTGACTTCTTCTACTCGTGTTGGTTTTCACCAATATACTTTTAATAATTCGGGCAAAGCCAACATCATTTTGGATTTAAACCACCGCGATAAATTGTTACAAGGTGAAGTGCGAATTGTGAATTCTAAAACCATTGAAATACTCCGAAGAAGCGAAGCTTGGGCTAAGGATCAATACGTTTTTGCCCGAATTGAGTTCAGCCAACCGATGCAAATCAACAAAATCAGAAACAACAATGCAGCGCAAGCCACTTCGACTGATAAACTATTTACAGGAACACAATTGGCTTTAAGTTTTTCTAAATCCGTAAGCAAAGGCGATAAAATTTGGGTTAAAGTAGCGTTATCTCCAACTGGTCATGAAGGTGCCAAACTAAACATGGGCGAAATCTCGGGTTGGAATTTTAACAAAGTCAAAGAAGATGCCGAAAAACTTTGGGACCAACAATTGGCTAAAATCCAAATCACAGAAACTAATACGGATAAATTAGCCATTTTCTACACCGCTTTATACCATACGATGGTGCAACCTAATATTGCCCAAGACATCGATGGCAAATACCGCGGTCGCGACAACAAAATCCACAAAGCCGAAGGTTTTGATTATTACTCTGTATTCTCGCTTTGGGATACGTTTCGTGGTGCGCATCCTTTATATACTTTAATCGAAAAGAAACGGACCACCGATTTTATCAATACCTTTTTAAAACAATACGAACAAGGCGGAAGATTACCGGTTTGGGAATTGGCGTCGAATGAAACCGATTGTATGATTGGTTACCATTCGGTTTCTGTCATGGCCGATGCAATGGCTAAAGGCATCAAAGGTTTTGATTACGAAAAAGCTTTTGAAGCCGCAAAACATTCTGCGATGTTGGATCATTTAGGGTTGGAAGCCTATAAAAGACAAGGTTTTATTTCGATGGATGATGAACACGAAAGCGTTTCCAAAACGGTGGAATATGCTTATGACGATTGGTGTATTGCGCAAATGGCTTTGATTTTAAACAAAAAAGACGATTACGATTATTTCATGAAACGCTCGCAAAGCTGGAAAAATGTCTTCGATTGGAACACCGGTTTTATGCGACCAAAGAAAAACGGCGGTTGGGACAAACCTTTTGACCCAAGAGAAGTCAATAACAACTTTACTGAAGGCAATTCATGGCATTATTCTTTTTTTGTGCCGCAAGACATTCCCGGGATGATTGAAGCATACGGCGGAGCCGAAAAATTTGAAGCCAAATTAGACGAAATGTTCAACAGCGAAAGCAAAACCACAGGACGCGAGCAAGTTGACGTTACCGGTTTGATTGGACAATATGCGCACGGCAACGAACCGAGTCATCACATGACTTATTTGTACAACTACATTGGCAAACCAGAAAAAACAGCCAACAGAATCAATTATATTCTAAACGAATTCTACAAAAACACACCAGACGGATTAATTGGCAATGAAGACTGCGGGCAAATGAGCGCTTGGTATGTGTTGAGTTCAATGGGAATTTATGCGGTTACACCGGGGAAAGCAGGCTGGAGTACTACTGAACCTTACTTTAAAACCATTAAAGTACAATTGAATGAAAATAAAGTTGATTACATAGATAAAACCAGAACTGGAGATTATTTGCAGTATTTCGGATTAGAGGAATTTCAAAAAAAACCACATCAAGATTCATGGCAACCTATAATTCCTGTTCCGGTTATTGAAGCCAAAAGTAAGTCGTTTAAAGAAAAGATTGAAATTAGCATTCTCTACAATAAACTTGATTTTTTGGATGATCAAAAAAGCCTTAAAGCGTATTACAGAATGGACAATAATAAAACATTTCAACTTTATGAAAAACCATTCATCATAGACGAAACCTCAAAAATTGAGGCCTATCTCGCACCTGATTTTATGGCAACCAGCGACACAATTTCTGCAACTTTCTTCAAAAAACCCAACAATTACTCCATCGACATCAAATCAAAATACAACCCGCAATACCATGCCGGCGGTGCGGAAGGTTTGTTAGACGGAATCAACGGAACTACCAACTGGAGAAAGGGCGATTGGCAAGGATATCAAGGTCAAGATTTTGAAGCGACTGTAGATTTGCAATCTGAAAAAACCATTACCGAATGCAACAGCACTTTTCTTCAAGATTCGCGCTCTTGGATTTTGATGCCTACAAAAGTAGAATATTATGTGTCTACTGATAATGTGAACTTTACTTTAGCCGGAACCATTGACAATACACTTGATCCAGCAGAAACTGAAAATACGGTGACCAATTTTGGTGTCAAATTAAACTCAGCCATCAAAGCCAAATATGTAAAAATTAAAGCCTATAATTACGGTAAATTACCAGAATGGCATCAAGGAGCCGGTGGCGATGCCTTTATTTTTATTGACGAAATAACCATTAAATAAACTTATCCCTTATTTCTTTTCCCTTATCCCTTAAAAAAATGAAAATAGCCTTAATCCAAACCACATTATCTTGGGAAAATCCAACCGAAAACCGAAGTCATTTGGCCCAAAAAATAACGGGTTTTATGGAAGACGTCGATTTGATTGTCCTTCCCGAAATGTTTTCCTCAGGCTTTACCATGAATCCGAGAAATGTTGCTGAAACTATGCAAGGCGAAACCATTTCTTGGCTCCAACATTTGGCGAAAGCCAAAAACTGCGCCATTACAGGAAGTTTGGTAATTGAAGAAAACGGTAATTTTTACAACCGTTTGGTGTTTGTTTTTCCGAATGGCGACCTCAAAACTTACGACAAACGACATTTGTTTACGTTGACAGGAGAAGACAAAGTATATACAGCCGGAACCGAAAAATTAATCATTGATTACAAAGGATTCAAGATTTGTCCGTTGATTTGTTATGATTTGCGTTTCCCGGTTTTTTCGCGAAATGTGGAAAATTATGACCTATTAATTTATGTTGCCAATTGGCCAAAACCACGCATCAATGCTTGGGATATTTTGCTAAAAGCGCGCGCCGTAGAAAATATGAGTTATGCGATTGGCGTCAACAGAATTGGAACTGACAGTAATAGTTTAGAATACGTCGGTCATTCGCAAGCCGTTGATTTTCTAGGGAATTATGTATTGGAACCACAAGAAACAGATGGCGTTTTTATAATCGAATTAAACAAAGAAAAAATATTAGAAACGAGAAGTAAATTGGCTTTTTTGGAAGACAAAGACGATTTTAAAATACAATAATTCGGCAATCAAAAATAGTTAATCTTCAATCTTATTTCAAACTAAAAGGCTGTATCCAATCCCAATTCGGGCGAACATCAATCTCACCGGGTAGATAAATGACCTCTTCCGTTTGACGTTTTTCTAAGAAGCTTCCCGTGTCCCAAACCTTGTTTTTATTGTTATCGTAGATGATTCTCAAAGTATATTTTGAGGGTTCAATTGCGTCAAAATTAATAGTCGTAGCGCTTTCAGTATATTCTGTGTATTTGACTTTTCCATCTTTATCTGTAAGTTCTACAATCAACGGAAATGTCTTGACATTTTCCAGAACAACCCTTAAATTGGCATAATCTGATAAATTCTTGGTGCTTACTTTAAAGTTAAGTGTGTCATTTTCCTTTTCAAAGAAATCAGTCATAGCACCCGGCATTACTTGAATACTGTAGCTTTCCAGTGGTTCTTTTTTGAAATCCAGATACATTTTTTGGTTAAAATCATCATACTCGGCAGTAAAATCAACTACCGTAGAATCTTTGCTTCTAATACTGATTTTAGATTTATCAAATTTCACTAAAGGCGTAACACTAGTCATTGAAAATCGTCCACGAAGTGGTAAATTCCCACTAAAATCCGAACTAATATTAATAGTGTCTGCTTTTGCAGCTTTCATTTTAACAATGAAATCGGTTTTATACTTGTCTTTTTCAACAGTCACTTGGAGCGAATCTGCTTTTACAGGTTTGAACCAAATTTGCAACGAATCTTTTTTAGCCATTTGAGTGACCAATGACGGAATGATTTCAGAACCATTTTTCACCATTACTTTAGTGTCTTTACCTTTGCCTTCATAACCCATCAACATTCGTGATTTTGCGGCCAATGTTGGTTTAAAAGCTTTAAACGGTAAAGTCTCTTTAAATAATTCTAATTCAAAAATAGTGTCGTTCGGAATGCTAATGTATTGTTTTTGAAAACCAATTTTATCCGACTTCGGGTTGTATAGATTATTGCCGTTGTCCTTCAAAGCCACCAAAAGATATTTTCCTTCCTTTAGGTTTTCGAGTTTAACTACTTCCAAACTGTCTAAAGTATTGGTTATATATCTCGGCGTATTTTTATAAATCGTCGAGTCATTGAAATTCTCATTAATTTCATACAACATCACCGATACAAAATTGTCGGTCTTCTTTTCCAAAGCATCTTTGACTCTTACATTCAACGATAAAGAATCAATATAACTTCCGGTAGAAAAAACGTATTTGAATTGGGAATACGGATTTCCTTCATTATTATCTTCAATACTTTGGCCAAAATTGAAACTATAAGTGGTATTCGGCAAAAGAGTATCTTTTATCTTGATAGTCACTATTTTGCTGGCATTATAAGGTAAAATCTCAGGTTGATTTTTCATAGGTGGTGAAATAATCAACTGCTTGTTAGCATTTTTCAGCTTTACATATTCATCAAAAACCAATTTGATTTCTTTTCCGGTAAAATTGGTCGAAAAATTTTTAGGCAAACTCGATTTTAAAACCGGAGCAATTGTATCTTTCGTACCACCGGTAATCGAGCCGCGCTTGGCACATCCAATGGTTAAAAGAATCAGCAGTAAAGAAAAATATTTGAAGTGAATTTTTGGCATAAAGCATTTTTTCAAAGCACAAAATAACAATTATATTCAGTGCGAATGAAATGTTTTAGTCGAAAGTTAACAAATTGGTCATTAACCCATTATTTACAAAGTTTTTTTCCCTTTTTGAAGGTCAATTATATGATAGAGCAAAGAGTCCTACCAGACCGGTTATTATGGACAAAGGTAGCGCTACAGTCTTGACTATGGAGAATTTCCTTTTTTTGATGTCTGTGATATCATTTATGGGAATTTGTTTTTCCTCAAAATCTTCTGAAACCAATATTGTGTTGTCTTTTACATCATGAAAGACTACTTTCGAATACTTATGATTTTGCTTAATCTTATATGTTTTACCCGTTTCCATCTTTGTTGGATCGTTGTCCATTGCTTTGTAACTAAAGCAACTTTGGCACAAAATAATAAGGGCAATTCCTAAAAATATTTTTTTCATAACTATAAATTTAAGGAGTTAATTCATCACGAATATAAGAAAATATTTTCATTTACTCCTTTTCTATAAAATTAACTGTGTGACATCGCCATGCAAACAATACTGATTTTCGCATCCGGAATTTTGAGCAGTTCACGACTACAAGCCTCTAGTGTTGAACCGGTTGTAATTACATCATCAATCAGCAAAAAATGTTTTCCATGATGACTTTCTGAAAAAGTTACGTCAAAAATAGTCTTACTAATGTCAGCCCTACCTAAAAGTGATTTTTTGGTTTGGGTTTTGGTGTATAATCTTCGTTGCAAAATGGTTTCTTCATAAGGAATGGCTAAGTTTTGTGCCAAAGCTTGTCCAAATTTCGCGACCTGATTGTACCCGCGTTCACGAAGTCTACGTTTGTGCAACGGAACCGGAATGATGTAATCGATGGTTGTAATGGCTTCCAAATCTTTTAATTCTGCCGCATACCAATCGCCTACAATTTGGCCAATTTCCTGATTTCCTTTGTATTTCAATTGGTGCATCATTTCCTGAACAATCCCTTTTTTGTGGAAATAAAATAAGGCAGCGCCAAACTCTAACGGAATTCTGCCATAGAATTTTTGGAACACTTCATTTTCTTGAATCTTGTGGTGATTGGTCAGCGGAATTTCGTGCCGACATTGCGTACAAATCACCAATTCGTCATGCAATAAAAAGGAATGACAACCGGCACACGACTTTGGAAAAAATAAATTCAGCAGGTGATTCAACATAAAAAAGTAATTTTCTTACATAAAATTATAAAAAAATTCTATTCTAATTGATTTTTAGCCCTTTTTTTATCATCGCTTTTTATATTTTTGCAACATTATGGCAAAACAAGAAGATTTATTTAAGAATGTAGTTTCGCATGCAAAAGAGTACGGATTTATTTTTCCGTCAAGCGAAATCTACGATGGTTTGAGCGCAGTCTATGATTATGCACAAAACGGAGTCGAATTAAAAAAGAACATTAGGGAATATTGGTGGAAAGCCATGGTGCAAATGCATGAAAATATTGTCGGTTTAGACGCCGCAATTTTGATGCATCCAACCACTTGGAAAGCTTCGGGTCACGTGGATGCGTTCAACGATCCGTTGATTGACAACAAAGACTCTAAAAAAAGATACAGAGCCGACGTTTTAATTGAGGATTATGCCGAAAAATTAAACCTGAAAGCCAAAAAAGAAATCGAAAAAGCCCGCGAGCGTTTTGGAGCATCGTTTGACGAAGAGCAATACAAAACCACCAACCCGCGTGTGATGGAATACTTGGCAAAAGAGCGTGAAATTCTGGAAAGAATGGGTCGTTCGCTTGGTGCCGGAGATTTAGAAGATGTAAAAGCGTTAATCGAAGAGTTAGAAATCGCCGATCCGGAAACCGGTTCAAGAAACTGGACGGATGTGAAGCAATTCAACTTGATGTTTGGCACCAAACTCGGAGCTTCTGCTGAGAATGCGATGGATTTATACTTGCGCCCGGAAACGGCTCAAGGTATTTTCGTAAATTTCTTAAACGTTCAAAAAACCGGAAGAATGAAAATTCCGTTTGGAATTGCCCAAACCGGAAAAGCTTTCCGTAACGAAATTGTAGCGCGACAATTCATTTTCCGTATGCGAGAATTTGAACAAATGGAAATGCAGTTTTTCGTAAAACCGGGTGAAGAAATGAAATGGTACGAATACTGGAAAGAAAACCGTTTGAAATGGCATTTATCGCTTGGTTTAGGCGCAGCAAATTACCGTTTCCACGACCATGAAAAATTAGCACACTACGCCAATGCGGCAGCGGATATCGAGTTTAATTTCCCTTTCGGATTCAAAGAACTAGAAGGAATTCACTCAAGAACCGATTTCGATTTAAAAGCACATGAACAATTCTCCGGCAAAAAACTGCAATATTTTGACACCGAAACCAATTCTAACTATGTTCCTTATGTAGTAGAAACCTCGGTTGGGTTGGATAGAATGTTCTTATCAGTTTTCGCCACATCTTTAAAAGAAGAAACTTTGGAAGACGGTTCAACCCGAACCGTTTTAAGTTTGCCATCGGTTTTGGCACCAACCAAAGCAGCGGTTTTACCATTAGTAAAAAAAGACGGTTTGCCGGAAGTGGCTCAAAAAATCATCGAAGATTTAAAATGGGATTTCAACGTTGCTTATGACGAAAAAGATGCGGTGGGTCGTCGTTACCGAAGACAAGATGCATTGGGAACACCATTCTGTATTACGGTTGATCACCAAACGTTAGAGGATGAAACCGTTACCATACGCCACAGAGATTCCATGGCACAGGACCGCGTTAAAATTTCAGCATTAAGAGACATAATTGGCAACGAAGTTTCAATGAGAAACTGGTTGATGAAAATGTAATACCAACCTATTGTCATTACCTCGAAAGAGGAAAAAAGCCCAAATTCACTAAGAGTTTGGGCTTTTTGTTTTTGTAAGGATTTATCCGAGTTAAAACACACATATTAACAGTATTAACGTTTCTGTCAACATTTACCAACATTGAGCAATCAAAATTATAATTTCGTTACAACGAAAATACGGACGTTTAATCGTTTTTATTTTTGGGATTAATTATAAAATGCAATCTTAGCCCAACAATTAGTTTCCCCAAAACTACCTGTCAATTTAACTGATGATGCTTTCTCCTAAATCACGGAAAAGCGTTCATGAGCCACACTTATATAATTATTGATGACAATCAGGACGATGTCACGAAAACTCAGGCAATAGCTGAGCGCTTTCGTAACTTGTCATTTGTCGCATCAGCCAATAATTATGACGAAGGCGTAAATCTTATCTTAGAACACCAACCCCATTTAGTTTTTCTCGAAATTGATCCTTCTGATAAAAAGAGTAATCTTTCTTTGTCATTGATTAATGAATTGTATCGTTATCTAAGTGTTGTTCCTAAAATCATCATCACTACAGCCAAAAAAGATTTAGCTTACGACGCCTTGAAATATGAAGTAGTTGATTACTTACTAAAGCCTTTAGACATCAATGATTTTAGAAAAGCAATACTCAAATTTGACCGCGCCATCAAGTCCGATTTGCCACACATGGAAGTCAAAAATCCGGCAGCGACTTTTGAAGTTTTGGATGAAACCCTAACCGAAGAGTTAGAAACAGCAGAGACAGACGTTGAAGTAAAAACAATTCCGGCAACGGTTGAAAATCCGATTCTAGTTCAAAAAGAACAATCATTGATAATTTGTGTCAAATCCTATGGTGATTACCGATATATTGATTCAAATGATATTCTATATTTTGAAGCCGATAACAACTCCACCGATATTCACTTGAATAATGGCGAAATGATTACGGCCTTCAAAACCTTAAAGCATTTTGAAACCGTTTTACCACAAACACAATTCCTTCGCATACACAACAGTTACATTATTAATGTAGAGCAAGTTTCGAGAATTCATACCGGAAATACAGTTTGTTATATTAAAAATTCTACCACTAAATTACCATTCTCCAAATCCTATAAAGACAATGTCGATTTAATCATCACCCGAATCGCCGGCGGAAATTATTTGGAGATATAGAAGAAAAATAATACATTTACTAAAACTTGAGTATGGAAGTAACTGTATTAATGATTGACGATCATCCTCCGATTATTGAAGGCTATAAATCGATATTATCATATAATCCTTATGGTTATATTTTAGAGATACAAACTGCATTTAGCTGTGAATCTGCTTATCATTTAATCTCAACTACCAAAACACCTTTTGATGTAGTGATGATAGATTACACCATGCCACCATTTATCGAGAAAAATATTCATTGTGGTGCTGATCTGGTTCCGATAATCAGACAATATTTACCGGAAACCAAAATCATGATGCTAACTTCACATTCGGAATCACTATTATTACTTAAAGTTTTAAAAGAAGGCAATCCTGAAGGGCTTTTGGTGAAAAGTGATATTTTGGCCGATGAATTTTTGGTTGCTTTTGACACCATTGTAAAAGGTGAAAGTTATTTCAGCAGTACCATTATTAGTCTCAAGCAAGAATTAAAAGAATCAGACAAAGTGCTGGACAGCTATAACAGACAAATAATTATGTTATTGTCTCAAGGCATACAAACAAAAAATCTTCCCGACTATTTAAACCTATCCAAAAGTGCCATTGACAAAAGAAAAGTAATCATCAAAGAGTTTTTTGACATTGAAAAAGGCACAGACGAAGACATTCTAAGAGAAGCTAGAAAACAAGGTTTTATTTAAGTTCTCCTAGATTTATTCCTTCATTCGCAAACTTTAACAAAATGTACACTTTTAGTGTAACAGTAAGTCGTTTTTGTCTTTTAATTTTACTTCAATAAAAAATCTATTTTATTATTGGTAAAAAAGCAAGACTTACCATCTTGAGTATGTAGCTAAATTTGAGTGGTATCTTATTTGGTGAAAATTAATTGAAATTTTGTTCTGTTTATTTTGGGTTTGTTATTAAACAGGAGTATGCAAAAACCAACCAAAATGCAGCCTTGGCTTTGATGTTTGGACGACTTAAAGCTTGGGCTGTATTGTTTTAAAGTAGCGACTGTTTTTATGAAAAAAATATTATTGATTTGTCTAACTTTTGTTTTGTTTTCCTCTTTGGGTATCGCCCAAGATAAAAACAAACACGAATCTGCCTATTTAAAAATTAAAACAGGTGATGAGACCATTACTTATGAATTTGATTCCCTTACAGATTTTGATGAGAATTCAGAGAAAATTTTAAACGAAATTACCACGCCAAATTCTACCAATAAAAAAGAAAAAGACTCTAATCTAACCATTGAAATATCTATAACAACTACTTCCGACAATGTATCAACAACGATAACCGGTTCGGTTACCGCTTTTTATTCCTCAATAATCTCAGCAATAAAAAAACTTCGAACACAATTAATCGCCATTGCAATAGGGATAATATGATTTTTAATTAAATTGGCTATATGAACAAAAGAGCTGTCTTTTTATTAATACTTCTTGTTATATTCATCGGTTGCAACTCCAACTTAGCCGATAAAAAAACTACCGCTACCAATGACTCTATCCAAAAATACCTTGACTTAGCCGGAAATGACACTTTGGATTTTGAAAAAAGGATAAAGTACAATGATAAAGCGCTTGGTTTTTTGGATTTGGAGAGGAACGATAGTTTGACTAGGGAGTATTTGAGTAAAATCAATTATTTATATTTAAAAGCAAATAATTTTAAAAGTTTCGAAAAAGTAATAAAATTATACAGCAACAAAGTTTTTGAAAAAAAAGATAGTTTAGGAATTGCAAGATATCATAAGTATAAAGGACATTTTTATCATTTAACAAAAGTTAAAGACTCTGCTTTTTATAATTATTCAAAAGCAGATAAGATTTATCAATTTATGAACAATAAATATGAGATTGCCTTAATTAATCTTAACAAATCACTTATCCAAAACGACATAAATGACTATTTAGGCGCAGAACTTTCGGCTAAAAAGGCTTATAACTATTTTAAAGAAAATAAACTTTACAAGCATGAATTTAAAAGTTTAGTTTTAATTGGTAACATAAATCAATCAATAGGAGAAAATGTGCTTGCTATAAAATGTTATAAAGACGCGATGTTTTTAATTGACAAATTTGATGACAAAAAAAATAGCTGCCCAAAAGGATCTTGTTTGAATAACATTGGTAATGTTTATAGAGAACAAAATAATTTCAAAGCAGCAATTTTTTATTTCAAATTAGCACTTAAAGAAAAGAACTTGTTTGAAAAAGATCCAGAATTATTAGGATTTATATCAAATAACCTAGGCTATTGTTATTTAAAAACAAATCAATTACAAATTCCAACTTTATTTGAAAAATCAAAAAAAATATTTGATAGTTTAGAATTAAAAGATGAAAGTGCTATATGCGACATTAATTTATCAGAATATTTTTCTAAAAAGGGCAATTCCCTAAAAGCTAATTTACATGCTGAATCAGCGTTGAAATTAGCTAAAGAATCAAAAGCGTCTTATTATTATCTAATCGCCTTAAGTCATGCCGGCAGTATAAACCCAAAGAAAGCTCCAATATACATTAAAGAATACCACCGGATTAATGACAGTATCCTTTTTGCAGAAAGGACTTCTAGAAATCAATATTATAAAATCCAGTTAGAAACAGACGAGATAACACAACAAAAAGACACTGCTGTTAAACATAGAACTTTTGTGATTATAGTCGCCATTTTTCTTCTTTTTATTTCCATTTTGGTTTTCATCATTGCTCGCCAAAGATTAAAACAAAAAGAGCTTCGCATAAAGCAAACAGAACAAAACACGAATGAGGAAATATACCAACTTATGTTAACACAAGAAAGCAAGGAGGAAGAAGCTCGACAAATAGAGAAAAAACGTATTGGGCTTGAGTTGCATGATGGAGTTATGAATAAACTGGTCAGCACCAGACTCAATCTTTCTATATTATCTATTAGTCGTGACGAGGCTACTGTTAAAAAATGTTTGGACTATATCAAGGATATTCAAAATATTGAAAAAGAAATTCGGAATGTTGCACATAATCTAAATCAGGAAGTTTTTTCAGGCACTAATAGTTTCAATAAATTATTGAATAGCTATATAAAAGACCTCAATAGGGCTAGCAATACAATCTTTAAAATAGAAACTGATTCTTACATTGATTGGAACGCTATATCTAATAGCAAGAAAATGAATTTGTATCGAATTATCCAAGAAGCTAGTCACAATATTCTCAAACATGCAAAAGCAAAAAATGCAATAATAAATATTGTAAAGGTTGGCGCAAATATTAATCTTTCAATTACAGATGACGGTATAGGATTAAATCATTCTTCATCAAAAAATGGAATCGGTTTACAAAACATGAAATACCGAATTAAACTCTTAAAAGGCAAATTCAAGATTAGTTCTAAAACCAATTCAGGAACTACAATCAATATCACAATCCCCAAAAGAGACTAATAAAAATTAGTCCTGTTATCTTTTTATCCTCTTCCAAAAATATTTCTATTCTTGAGATCATTCAAATGACAACACTTTAAAAAAAGATTGTCAACAAATCCTTTTAATTATCAACATTTTTAGAAAATCTTCAAAATCATTCACCCAGATTTGACTATCATTCACTCACAAACGAGGTCATTCTACCACAAACATCTTTATATATAGGGATTCACAGAGACATCCTTTTTAGTTTTACATCGTGAAAGTGTGAAAGCCCCAAAAGCAATATGAACAACACACTCTTTAAATTGAAACAAAAACATTAACAATAAAAAGTCTCAAATTATGAAAAAATTAGCAACAACATTTGGATTATTAGCTTTAATGCTTGTAGTTACTTCATTTACAACACCGACTGAAATTGGTGGAAGTAAAACCCCAGGTTTAGGAAATGGATTTACTATTGGAGGAAGTAAAACTCCAGATTTAGGAAATGGATTTACTATCGGAGGAAGCAAAACTCCAGGTTTAGGAAACGGATTTACTATCGGAGGAAGTAAAACCCCAGGTTTAGGAAATGGATAATAACTTGACGGTAAAAAAGCCTCAATGTTATATGAAAAAATTATAAAAAATTTAAATTATAAAAAAACCACCTTTAAAGGTGGTTTTTTTTATTTGTTTACTATTTTTGAAAAATTAACATGAAAACAGTTTGAAAAAAAATTTCCCTTTTTTCTTTATTCTTTGTTTATTAATAAGCTGTTCAAAAAATGAACAAAAAAAACCTGTTAACAAAACTGACTCAGACAGTACTGCTATTTATATTAGATTGGCTAATGTAAATGAAATTTCTGTAGACAAAAAAAAACTTTATTTTGAAAAAGCTTTTGAAAAAGCTATAACACAATCAAATGACTCAATAACTCGAAATCATTTACTTGATATTTCTATCGGATTCCTAAAAACAGGCAACTCTGAAGAGTTAAAAAAATCCTCCACTACATTAATTAATAATTCAATTAAAAGTCAAGATACCTTAAATTTAGCACAAGGATATAGATATCTTGCCGGCTATTACAGGATAACAGCTGTAAATGACAGTGCTTTCATTTATTTTTCTAAAGCTGAAAAATTATTTAAATCTTTAAACGATAAAAACAATGAAGGAGCCGTATTAAGCTCAAAAAGCGTCATTCAATATAATGTTGGAGACTTTGTTGGATCTGACCGCTCATTGACACGAGCATACTCATTATTAAAAGACACTAATCAAAATGATAAATTATATGTCATTTTTACCATGATGGGAATAGTGGCTAATGAAACTAAAGATTATGAAAAGGCAATTAAATATTATACAAAAACCTTAGAAATAATCAAAGAAAATAATTTAACTGATAATTATCAAGAAGCAACTTGTCTAAACAATATAGGATATGTTTATCAAAACAAAGGCGACTATAAAGAGGCTATAAAGAATTATACTAAAGCATTAAAAGACAAGACAATCATTGATAACGACCCAGAGCTATATAGTTTATTAACTGACAACTTGGCCTATTGTAAGTTTAAATTAAATGATTATGAGGGATTACCAAATTTATTTTATACTTCTTTAAAAGTTAGAGAACAAATTGATGCAAAAACCCTAATTGTGCTAAGCAAAATACATCTTTCTGAATACTATTTTGTTACAAAGCAAAATCAACTATCACAAAAATTTGCAACTGAAGCATTAATTCAGGCAAAAAGCACCGGAATTTCAAGAGACTTTTTAGCAGCATTAAAACAGGCTTCAGTTGTAGACAATGTAAATTCTTCCAAATACTCCAAAGATTATATTAGAATAAATGATAGTATTCAGGATGTAGAAAGATTATCCCAAGAAAAGTTTGCTCGTTTAGCGTTAGAAACCGACGAAATCATCCAAGAAAACGAAGGTCTGGCAGAAAGCAACAGAAACCTGCTTTATGTTTTTGTAGTTTCTTTTATTTTAGTAGTATTATTATTTGTCGTAAGAGCTCAAAGAGCCAGAACTCGAGAGTTATTATACAAACAAGCCCAGCAAAAAGCGAACGAAGACATTTATAACCTGATGATGTCGCAACAAGCCATTATTGATGAAAGTCGAAATAAAGAGAAAAAACGCTTGGCTCAAGATTTACATGATGGTGTTTTAGGCAGAATGTTTGGTTTGCGCTTAAACTTAGACAGCTTAAATTCAAGCACCGAAGAGGATGCGGTACAAAAACGTTTTGAATTGTTAAATGAACTCAAAACCATCGAACAAGACATTCGCGAAATATCCCACGACTTAAATAGAGAAAAACAAGTTTTAATTAATAACTTTGTTTCTATCGTTCATAATTTATTAGAAGAACAAAAAACTTCCTTTGAAGTCAATGTCAATTATACTATTGATGAAAATGTGATCTGGGATAAAGTAAGCAATGCTATCAAAATCAACTTATACCGTATCCTACAGGAAGGCTTGCAAAACATTAATAAGTACGCCAACGCTAAAAACATCTTGGTAGAGATAAAAGGCAATGAAGAAAATGTATATTTGAAAATCCAAGACGACGGAATTGGATTCGATGTCAACAAGAAAAGCAAAGGAATCGGCATGCAAAATATGATTTCCAGGACACATGATTGCAAAGGAATTATCGACATTGCTTCTAAAAAAGGCAACGGAACTAAAATTGTAATAACCATACCAATAGAAACAAAACAACCTATAATTGTAGAACAAGAATGAAAAGCCCTATCCAAATTTTAATCGTTGATGACCATCCCTTTATTATTGAAGCCTACAAAAATGCAATTAATAAATATGGCCAAAAAGGCTTTGAATTTGTAGTAACACAAGCCAGCAACTGCAAAACAGGCTATGAAAACATCGTAGATTCGGCTAAAAAATTCGACATCGCTTTTTTTGACATCAGTATGCCCGAATATGCTGAGAAAGGAATCTATTCCGGAGAAGACTTAGCCATGTTAATGAAAACCGAAATGCCGGAATGCAAAGTCATTCTTTTGACCATGCATACCGAGTTACTTAAAATTAACAATATCATCAAAAACATCAACCCAAGTGGTTTAATCATCAAAAACGATTTAACCTTTGATGAATTGCTATTTGCCTTTGACAAAATCATCAATGACGAAAGTTATTACAGCCAAACCGTGATAAAATTAGTAGGTCAAGCCCAATACAACAACATTGAATTAGATGTTTTCGACAAACAAATTCTATTTCACTTATCAAAAGGCGTTAAGACTAAAGATTTGCCAACCTACATACCGCTTTCTCTGAGTGCTATCGAAAAAAGAAAACTAAATATTCGTGAAATACTTGAAGTTGCAGGCGGAACTGATGTAGATTTAATCAGAGAAGCCAAGAATAAAGGTGTCATTTAACGATATTACGGTAAACCGTAACCAAATATGCGGTAAACCGTAATTAACCACATAACTACAATACCTAACTTAGCTGAATGATTTCAGGGTTAGTATTTGTAGAATTAATCAAGTAGTTATAAAACTTCAAACTGCTTCTTAATTTTTCAAGACTTAGGGGGAAAGCGATACTTCGGTATCGCTTTTTTTATGAATCCATAGCGTCCCACCCACGAGCCTTCAAAGGGATTTTAGTGTTAGCTCTTGTGATTAAGTGTATGCCTTCGCTTTCCTGTGTTAAATGTCCAATAACGGTAAAATTCGGATTGGCTTTTATTTTATCAAAATCATCTAAAGCTATGGTAAACAACAATTCATAATCTTCGCCACCATTGATAGCTACGGTTGTTGAATCAATGTTGAATTCTTCGCAAACATTGATAAACTGTGGATCTACCGGAATCTTTTCTTCGTATAAATTACAGCCGACTTTACTTTGCTTGCAAATATGAATAATCTCAGAAGACAAACCATCCGATATATCAATCATTGAAGTCGGTTTCACTTCCAGTTTTTGCAATAAATCTCTGATATCATGACGGGCTTCAGGTCTTAATTGGCGTTCAATTAAATAAGTATAAGCATCCAAATCGGGCTGGTTGTTCGGATTCACCTGAAATACTTGCTTCTCGCGCTCCAAAACCTGCAATCCCATATAAGCCGAACCTAAATCACCGGTTACCACTAACAAATCGCCATCTTTTGCTCCGTTTCTGTAAATAATATCTTCTGCATTCGCTTCTCCAATAGCCGTAATCGAAATAATCAATCCCTTTTGTGAAGAAGTAGTATCACCACCAATAACATCCACATTATAGAACTTCGCCGCTAAAGCAATACCGTCAAACAGTTCTTCCAATGCTTCCAATGGAAAACGATTAGAAACTGCAACGGAAACCGTTATCTGTGTTGGTTTAGCATTCATAGCACAGATGTCGGAAACATTCACCACAACAGCTTTATAACCCAAATGACGTAAAGGCATATAAGACAAATCAAAATGAACTCCTTCAATCAGCAAATCGGTTGAAACGACGGCCTTTTTATCCTTAAAATCCAAAACAGCAGCGTCATCTCCTATGCTTTTCAAAGTCGAGGGTTGTTTTACATCAAAATTTTTGGTCAAATGGTCAATTAACCCAAATTCGCCTAATTGGGATAGTGAAGTGCGTTGCGGAATTTTATCTTCTAACATTGTTTCAAAGTTTAAGGTTGCAAAGGTACGAACAGTTTCTCTTTTTAAATAAAATTTAAACTTTCAAATTCCTACTGACATACTGTTGTCATTTCTGCCTTATAAATTTGTCTTATAAATAAAAAACATCAACTTATGGAAACTATGAACACCTCATCAATCTTATCAAAAGAACAGTTATTACGCCACTGGCAAGGCCATCGTTTTGTAACACGCCGCGTTATCGAAGCTTTTCCTGAAAAAGAATTTTTTGAATTTTCTGTTGGCGGTATGCGTCCTTTTTCGGGCTTGGCTTCTGAGTTACTTTCGATTGCCGTTCCGGCTTTGAAAGCCATTATTTCAAGAGATAGTCAACCTTACACCGAAGAAGGATTTGTATTAACCACCAAAGCGGAATATTTGCAAAAATGGGACGAAGCCACCGAAGAAATCAACCGCCTTTGGTTACAAATCCCCGAAGAAGATTTCGAAAAAACGTTCAATTTGTTCGGGCAATATGAATTCCCTATTTACCAAAACATTTTTTATTTTATCGATAACGAAATTCACCACCGCGGACAAGGTTATGTCTACTTAAGAGCTTTAGGCATTGAGCCACCGTTCTTTTGGGAACGTTGGTAAAAAAATTTAGCCTCGATTAGTCGGGGCTTTTTTTTGCAATCGTTGGCGATAAATATTCATTAATTCTACAACTCGGTCTTTCAATGATAATGGCTCAATTATTTCGGCATAATCGGCATACATTAAAAACCAACGGGCAAAACCATTTTCTAAATCCCGGGACAAAAAAGTCATCTCTACTGAATCGCCTACATTTTTTTGCGAAACAAATCCGTGGTAGTTTTTTTCATAAGAAAGGTATTTGCTGATTTTTTTATCAACTAAAAGTCGGACAGTTGTTGTTGGCGATTCCTTTTCTTTATCCAAAAAAGTTTCTAAAGCATCATGCTCTTTAGTAAATGAAATTTCGGTTTTTTTAATTCCTTCCATTCGATCGACACGAAACTGACGATAATCATTTCTCAAATGACAAAACCCCAAAACATACCAACTGTTATTGTCGTGAAAAATTCCAACAGGCTCAATAGTTCGCAAGGAAGCATTTTCGGCTTCTATGGACTGATAGTTTAAAACAACTTGTGTTTTATCGGCTATACTTTTAAAAAGGATTGCCATGGCATTAGGAACATTCTCGTTGAATAAATCGCCGTTCGGCGGTTGAATCAGTATTTTTGATTCGATGTTCGAAACCCAATCTTTATCCGAACTTTGCATCACTGATTTAATTTTAAACATAGCCGATTGGTAATGCTGTCCCAATTCCTTATCAATAAATTTTTGCATTAGCTTTTCGGAAGCAATAAAACTGCTGGCTTCTTCGCGGGTAAACATAACCGGTGGTAAACGATAGCCGTCAACCAATGAATATCCAATTCCGGCTTCGCCATATATAGGCACTCCTGAGGATTCTAACGTTCGAATGTCACGGTAAATGGTACGCAAACTCACTTCAAAACGTTCCGCTAATTCCTGAGCCTTTACAACCTTTTTCGATTGTAATTGAATTAGAATGGCGATAATACGGTCAAACCGTTTGGGGGAATCATCTAACATAAAAGACATTTATCCAAAGATAGTATTTTATAGTAAAAGGAGAAAAACAATAAATTTTCGCACCTTTACTATAATTAATTTTTTTACAATGAAAACATATCAAATCATTACCCTTACGGTCAACCCATCGTTAGATAAATCCGCCCATTTTTCAGAATTGGTTGCCGAAAAAAAAATTCGTTGTGAAAAACCAAGATACGATGCCGGCGGTGGCGG
Source organism: Flavobacterium sp. 102 (assembly GCF_003634615.1). Lineage (NCBI taxonomy): Bacteria > Pseudomonadati > Bacteroidota > Flavobacteriia > Flavobacteriales > Flavobacteriaceae > Flavobacterium > Flavobacterium sp. 102. The sequence goes on from NZ_RBKX01000001.1 coordinate 664,866, forward strand.
AATAAATGTTTCTAAAGCCATTTCTAAATTAGGAGGGAATTCTCTTTGTGTGTCAACTTCCGGTGGTTCAACAGGTGAAAAATTAGAAGAATTAATTGCCAATGAAGGTATAGAAAGTATCGTCATAAAAACCAAAAACTGGACCAGAGAAAATTTTATTGCTTTTGAAAACAGTACTAAAGCGCAATACCGATTTGGATTTCCGGGAGAAGAATTTTCAGCCGAAGAAATCAAAACTATTTTAACAACAATAAAAGAACTAAAAACAACCTACTTAGTCCTTAGCGGAAGTTTAAATGACGGTTTACAACGGATTTCTACCAAACAATTGCTGAAACCGCAAAAGCTTCCGGAATAAAAGTAATTGTGGATACTTCAGGTGAAGCGGTACAAAAAGTACTGGAAAAAGGGGTTTATATGATTAAGCCAAACATAGGTGAATTGGCCAAATTAATTGGAGTAAAAAGGTTAGAATTACCCAAAGTAGAAAAAGCAGCCAAAACTTTAATCGAAAAAGGAAGCGCAGAAATTGTTGTTGTTTCCCTAGGAGAAAAAGGCGCAATTTTGGTTTCCAAAAACCAAACCGAATTGGTGAAAGCGCCCAAAGTCACAAAGAAAAGTACCGTAGGTGCCGGAGACAGCATGGTCGGCGGAATAATTTGGGCTTTGTCACAAAACAAAACTTTAAAAGAAGTCCTTCAATGGGGCGTTTCCTGCGGAACAGCGGCCACCATGAATGAAGGCACGCAACTTTTCAAAAAAGAAGATGCAGAACAATTGTTCGAAGGAATGCAGTGATTCTCTCCATATAAGTCATTTAAGAATCTTACATGACTTATATGGTTTAAACAAAAAACCCAACAACTTTCGCTATTGGGTTTCTCTATATGCTATTCTCAGTTACTCAGATATTCTTTTAATCGTTCAGTTTCAAAACTGCCATAAACGCTTCTTGAGGAATTTCAACATTACCTACCAAACGCATTCTTTTCTTTCCTTTTTTCTGCTTTTCCAAGAGTTTACGTTTACGCGAAATATCACCACCGTAACATTTGGCGGTAACGTCTTTACGCAATGCTTTTATCGTTTCACGCGCGATGATTTTGGCACCAATCGCCGCCTGAATCGGAATGTCAAATTGTTGTCTTGGGATTAATTCACGCAGTTTCTCACACATTTTTTTACCAATGTTGTAAGCGTTACTTTCATGAATCAAAGCGGAAAGCGCATCCACAGATTGCGCATTCAATAAAACATCCAATTTAACTAATTTAGACGCTCGCATTCCAATTGGAGAATAATCAAACGACGCATAACCTTTGGAAACGGTTTTCAATCTATCATAAAAATCGAATACAATCTCTGCCAAAGGCATGTCGAAATTCAACTCTACTCTTTCAGTAGTTAGATAAGTTTGATTGGTAATCACACCGCGTTTTTCAATACACAAACTCATTACATTACCAACATAATCAGATTTGGTTATGATGGTCGCTTTGATAAACGGCTCTTCAACTCGGTCTAATTTCGATGGTTCCGGTAAATCAGATGGATTGTTCACGACAAAACCAACTTCCGGTTCTTTTTTGGTGTAAGCCAAATAGGAAACGTTGGGAACCGTAGTAATTACGGTCATATCGTATTCGCGCTCCAAACGTTCTTGGATGATTTCCAAGTGTAACATGCCTAAGAATCCACAACGGAAACCAAAACCTAAAGCGGCCGAACTTTCCGGTGTAAACACCAAAGAAGCATCATTCAATTGCAGTTTCTCCATCGAAGCACGCAAATCTTCGTAATCATCAGTATCAACAGGATAAATTCCGGCGAAAACCATTGGTTTTACATCTTCAAAACCTGTAATCATATTGGTCGTTGGCGTTTTGGCATCGGTTAAAGTGTCACCCACTTTTACTTCTTTGGCTTCCTTAATACCGGAAATTAAATACCCAACATCGCCAGTAGAAATTACGTTTTTCGGAACCTGATTTAACTTCAACGTTCCTACTTCATCTGCAAAATATTCATTACCGGTGGCCATGAATTTAATTTTTTGCCCTTTTTTAATTTCACCGTTTTTGACACGGAAAATAACTTCAATACCGCGGAAAGGATTGTAATGGGAATCAAAAATCAAGGCTTGTAAAGGTTCGTCTTTGTTTCCTTTTGGAGCAGGAATTTTTTCAATAATAGCCGCTAAAATATTTTCCACACCAAAGCCGGTTTTACCCGAAGCGTGAATAATGTCTTCCATTTTGCAACCTAATAAATCGATAATGTCATCACTGACTTCTTCCGGATTAGCACTTGGCAAATCCACTTTATTTAATACGGGAATAATTTCCAAGTCGTTTTCTAAAGCCAAATACAAGTTGGAAATCGTCTGTGCTTGTATACTTTGAGCCGCATCTACAATCAAAAGCGCTCCTTCACAAGCAGCAATCGAACGCGAAACTTCATACGAAAAATCAACGTGTCCCGGAGTATCAATAAGGTTTAGGATATAATCTTCGCCTTTGTATTTGTATTCCATTTGGATGGCGTGACTCTTAATCGTAATCCCGCGCTCACGCTCCAAATCCATATTGTCAAGCAATTGGGCTTTCTCTTCACGAGCGGAAACGGTTTGTGTAGCGCCAAGAAGTCTGTCTGCAAGCGTACTTTTTCCGTGGTCAATGTGTGCAATAATGCAAAAATTTCTAATATGCTTCATGTAAACTTAATATTGTCTTATTGGAAACATCTAATGCTTCGCATGTCATCTTCGTAAATCTGTCAATTTTTAGCTTCGCTCCGTTCGGCCAATGTCCTCGGATGGGCAAAAACGCGCGTGCGTTTAATCGGCAAATATAAGTCAAAGTTTTGGATTGATTAAATACTTATTTTGCAAAGGTTTTAAATAAAAAATGCTCCTTATCGGAGCACTTTTTATTAAAGATTTAAAATCACATGTTCGAGTATGAATTGAGAGTTTCCAATGTTTTGGTTGGCGTGATTGTGGAATGTAGTATAATAAATTGTCCCACTTGTTCCAACCGCTGAACAAGAACCTAAAGTATCGCCATGATCCAAATGAGATTGTAAATCCGCCGCTTCTATAGTAATTGTTATTGGCTCACTTCCGTTTTCATCCGGAACGTGACAAATAGTAATCCAATCCGAATTTTGAGAATTTCCTACTCTGCTTCCAACCAAACTTTGATCAAAGAAATTATTGGTTTTTATCATCAATGCTTCGTTTGTGTTAGCATCTCTAACCAAAACTTCCCAAAAACTTTCATCTACAGTAACAATTTTTTGCCAAGAACCAAGATCATATTCAATATCTAACGTTGAAAGTCCGATAGCATTTGCTAATGCCGCATTAGTAATAGAAGCATTTAGTGTTCCTGAACCTCCATTATTAACTGAGCAAAGTGTTGTATCAGAAATAAAACCACCTGTTTCATTACAAGAACTGGTATTGGTATCTCCTCCTATTAAATAGGCAACGGACCAATCTGAAGCATACAAACTTCCGCCATTGGTTACAAATTGGCCTAAATTATTCGTAACGGTTGTATTAGTAGCTATATTTCCTGATATGGAACCACAGTTCAAAAAGATAATATCATACTGCGAAACAATACTGTAATCGGATAATTGACTAAAAGTAATTTGCTCTGCTTCATATCCTAAAGAGGCAATAATATCTTCGATATTGTCAAAACTTCCGTTTACATAAGCTACTCTGGCTACTTGGTCTAATCTTAGCGATGCTTCTTCTAATTGTTGTGTTTGATTTTCCTGCACAACAAGATTAATGGTCGTTCTGAAATTTGATCCATCACCCGTTTGAATATGTACTACTCGATCACCAATTGGCGTATCTAATTCAAAATCACCCGTTGCATTGCTATAGGTGTAATAAATATTTTTTTCATCGTCAAAAGCAAATACCAAAGCACCACCAACAGCCTTATGGGTATTAATAGTGGTTACTTTACCTCTTAACTTTCCTGTTTTTTGACCCGAAGAATTATTGCTGTCATCACTACAGCTAACCAAAGTCAGCATTGAAAGCAGCAGAATTAGTAATTGTTTTTTCATGATAAAATGTTTAATTGGTTGGTTTAAAGATGTATAGAATTCAAATTTAATGTTTTTCCTTATATAACATTACTTTGTTTCTAATTTTATTTCATCCACTCGAAGATTAATAATCATTTAAGGGTTATTAATAATAGATTTTTACCTTTGCAAAAAATTATATTGACACTATGCCCAAAATAGGCAACATCCTTTTACCTGATTTCCCTTTGCTTCTTGCGCCTATGGAAGACGTGAGTGATCCTCCATTCCGCAGACTTTGCAAGTTACACGGCGCCGATTTAATGTACTCGGAATTTATCTCTTCTGAGGGATTAATTCGCGATGCGATGAAAAGCCGAATGAAGTTGGACATCTTTGATTATGAACGTCCTGTTGGGATTCAAATTTTTGGCGGTGATGAAGAAGCGATGGAAATGTCTTCAAGAATTGTTGATGCTGTCCAACCGGATTTAGTCGATATTAATTTTGGTTGTCCTGTGAAAAAAGTCGTGTGCAAAGGCGCCGGCGCCGGTGTTTTAAAAGATGTCGATTTAATGGTACGTTTGACCAAAGCCGTTATTAAAGGGACTTCTCTTCCGGTTACGGTGAAAACGCGATTAGGCTGGGATGAAAATTCTATTAATATTGACGAAGTCGCCGAACGTTTACAAGATATTGGTGTACAAGCTTTAACGGTTCACGCCCGAACTCGTGCTCAGATGTACAAAGGTCATTCTGATTGGTCACACATTCAACGCATTAAAGAAAACCCAAGAATTAAGATGCCAATCTTTGGAAATGGTGATATTGATTCGCCTGAAAAAGCATTGGAATACAAAAATAAATACGGCCTTGACGGTATGATGATTGGTCGCGCTGCGATTGGTTATCCTTGGATTTTTAACGAAATCAAGCACTATTTCAAAACCGGAGAACATTTGGCACAACCTACAATGGCAGACCGAATTGAAGCCGCGAGAAACCATCTCACTTGGTCTATGGACTGGAAAGGCGAACGCGTGGGAATTGTAGAAATGCGCCGTCACTACACCAATTACTTTAAAGGAATTCCCAACTTTAAGGAACACCGTTTAAAATTGGTTACGCTGGAATCTGCTGAATCTTTGTTCAAAACTTTGGATGAAATTCAAGACGTTTATTCCGGTTTTCAGTTTGTTTAATCCAACAACTTTTTACTTACTCTACTACTCGCAATCCAACTGGAAATAAAGCCTAAAGATACAATCGTCAAGAAGACTATCACTACATTTTGAATACTAAAGACTACAGGATAAGCTAAGGTTTCGGTAATCATAACCAAATTAAATTGTTGCTGAATCACCACAATAATTACGCCCAAAAGTAATCCAATTATGCCACCAAAAAGACTCAGCAAACTGCCTTGCAACAAAAATATTTTCTTCAAATCTTTGATCTCGGAACCCAAATTGTAAAGCGTTTTTAAATTGCTTTTTTTATCCAAAACCATCATAATCAGTGCGCCAATTAAGTTAAAGAGCGCAATAATAATCACCAAAGTAAAAATCAAATACACGGCAATATTCTCGGTATTCAACATTTTATATAAAGTAGCATTTTGTTGCGCTCTGTTTTTGATATCGACTTTATTTTGAAACAAAGTATTCAGTTTTTCAATAACTATTTCTTCTTCTGCTTCAGGTTTCAGTTTAATTTCTACTCCCGAAATCTGATTGGCCTTCAATTCTAATAAATACTGCGCCAAAATCAAATCACAAAACACATATTTACTATCTAAATCCTCGCTGATGGCATAAATCCCAATCGGAATCAACTTCGCTTTGTTAAAGGCTTCGGCTTCACTTTCGATAACACCTTTGCCTTTTCTCGGTACGTAAACTTCAAAAGCATTATTAAAATCATAAAGTCCAAGAGATAACTTCTCCGAAATTCCATAACCAATCACTACTTGAACAGTATTGGGTTCCAACCATTTTCCGTTCACCAAATTTTGGTCAACCACGTTGGTTTTGGTAAAATTGACATCGACACCTTTTAAATAAGTGACTTGCTCTTTTCCGTCAAAAAAGAAAAGCACGCGGTCTTCCACGACTTTGCTGTAAGAAGCAACACCATCAATATTTTTAAGCTCTTTTTCCTGATTCGGACTAATAAAAAAAGATTTTCCGGAAATGGGATTGACTTTCAAATCGGGGTCAAAGTCATTGGAGAATGACAAACTAAAATCACGCAACCCGCTAAAAACAGAAAGCACCACAAACAAAGCCATGGCGCCAACAATAATGCCTACTGAAGCGATACCCGTAATAATATTAATAGCATTGTTTTTACTTTTGCTAAAAAGATAACGTTTGGCTATGTATAACGAGAAATTCAAATTATACTTATATTATTGGTTTTGGACAAATTTATTATTTCTGGTATAATTTTGAATTAAAAAAAATAATTGGGCAATTAGATTGAACAATTATTTTTTTAAATACGCCTTTTAAAATTTCTTGCGTTTGTCTAAAAGGTCACGATTTTCAATCGGATTCTCTTTTCCGGCCAAAGCATTGTCAATTTTTTCAATATAATCCAACGAATCGTCAATGTAGAAAGCCAAATTCGGAACTTTACGCAATTGTAGTTTTACCCTTTGCGACAAATCGTGTTTGATTAAAGGTGCATTGGTTTTAATGGCTTCCAATAAAGCTGCGGCCTTGTCTTGTGGAAAAACACTCAAATAAACTTTGGCAATAGACAAATCGGTAGTTACACTCACTTTTGAAACTGAAATCACCAAGTTAGAAATGCCGTTTTTACGCACTTCTCCCTGAAGAATATCTACCAAATCCTTTTGCAATACACTGCCAATTTTTTTCTGTCTGTTCGTTTCCATAGCGCAAAAATACAATTTTAAATTTTTATAACGCCCAGAAGCGAAAGTTTTGGCATTTTCAGCCGGCCATTTTCCCGCTATCCGCTCTACTTCGTGCCGCTTCTATCGGGGCTAAATTAAAAACCACGGCATCCTTGCGGACTTTGCAAAAACTTTGCGAACTTTGCGGTTAAAGTACAAACCATGAGAAAAATAGAACATATAGGTATAGCGGTAAAAAGTTTAGAAACGTCAAACCTCCTTTTTGAAAAACTCTTCGGAAATCCGCCTTATAAAGAAGAAGAAGTCGCCAGCGAAGGCGTAAAAACTTCCTTTTTTATGAACGGCCCAAATAAAATAGAACTATTAGAAGCCACCAATCCCGAAAGCCCAATCGCTAAATTCCTGGAAAAGAAAGGCGAAGGCATTCACCACATTGCCTTTGATGTGGAAGATATTATTTCAGAAATGGAACGTTTAAAAAATGAAGGCTTCATTGTATTAAACGAAACACCTAAAAAAGGCGCTGATAACAAGCTGGTTGCATTCTTACATCCGAAAGGCACCAACGGTGTTTTGATTGAGCTTTGTCAAGAAATCCAATAAAAATAGTTGCAACGAAACAAAAATAGTAGTAATATTGCAACCTCAAATAAAGCCCAGGCTTTATTCACTGAACACCAAAATAAATATGGAATAAGTGAAATATTAACCGGTCCTATAGCTCAGTTGGTTAGAGCACCTGACTCATAATCAGGTGGTCCTTGGTTCGAGCCCAAGTGGGACCACAACAAAAAAAGATCTCTATTGAGGTCTTTTTTTTGTCTGATTAAAAACCTAAAAGAAAAAAAATTCGTTTATTTAGAATGTGCTTTTGTCATAATTTTTAGAAAAAAAACGACAATCTGCCGTAGAATAAGTACTTTTAAACATTAAATTTCTATTAACATAACGGATTAAATAATTAATTTATTTTGGTGATTAGATTTTTTTTATACTTTTACGCACTATGAAAATTGTCCCGAATAGAATAATTGTCATTCTGGTTGTGTCGTTGTGTAGCTTAGCTACCTACGCGGCACCTATTGAACCACCGCAGCCTTCAACGCCGCCGCCGCCGCCAGGCTTGCCTTTGGACGGAGGCATATTACTATTGATGATTATTTCATTAGGTCTCGGACTATACAAAATTTACAAACTAAACATAAAAAAAGCATCCCATTAATTCGGATGCTTTTTTCTTTTTAAATGCATAAAAGTTAAAAGTTACTGTCTTAAAGAATGCAATCTCGCAACGTATTTTCCCACAACATCAAATTCTAAATTTATTTTTGAGCCGATTTTAAAAGTTTTAAAGTTAGTATGCTCAAAAGTATAAGGGATAATCGCCACACTAAATTCATTTCCTTTGGAATTAACAACAGTCAAACTAACTCCGTTAACCGTTATTGAACCTTTTTCGATCGTAATGTTGTTTAATTTGCTGTCGTATTCAAAAGTAAAATACCAACTGCCGTTTGCCTCTTCTATCAGTTTACAAATTCCGATTTGGTCTACATGGCCTTGAACTATATGACCGTCAAGTCGGTCACCTAATTTCATGGCGCGTTCCAAATTGAGCAAATCTCCTGTTTTCCAATCGCCGAGATTCGTTTTTTCTATAGTTTCTCTAATAGCCGTTACCGTATATTCATCATTATTAATGGCCACTACCGTAAGACAAACTCCATTGTGCGCGACACTTTGGTCGATTTTTAATTCATGGGTTATCGAAGAGGAAACCGTTACGTGAATATTGTCATTATCTTTCCGTATTTCTTTGACTATTCCAAGGGTTTCAATTATTCCTGTAAACATTATGGTTTTATTTTACTAAATTTGCACTTCAAAATTAGCAATAAATAACTAGTCCTTCTTATGAAAAAAGCAGAAAATATAATCGTTGGAATATCCATTGGAGATTTAAACGGTATTGGAAGCGAAGTAATCCTTAAGACTTTTGAAGACTCCAGAATGCTGGAGCTTTGCACACCGGTTATTTTTGCCAATGTAAAAGTGCTTTCATTTATCAAAAAAACACTGGAACTTACGGCTCCATTACATGGTATTGATAAAATAGAGCAACTAGTCGTTGGGAAAATCAATGTCTTGAACATTTGGCGTGACGGTGTTGATTTGAATTTTGGGCAAAATGACGAAAACATCGGAAAATATGCTATAAAATCATTCGTCGCTGCTACCAAAGCCTTAAAAGAAAACCAAATTGACGTTTTAGTCACTGCACCAATTAATAAATACAATATCCAATCAGAAGAATTTAAATTTCCGGGTCATACCGATTATTTAGACAAAGAATTAGAAGGGAATGCTTTAATGCTAATGGTTCAAGATAATTTAAGAATTGGTTTATTAACAGATCACATTCCGGTAAACGAGGTAGCCAAACATTTGACTGAAAAATTAATCATTCAAAAAATTGAAACCATCAGAAAATCTTTGATTCAAGATTTCAATATAAACAAACCAAAAATTGCGGTTTTAGCTTTGAATCCACATGCCGGGGATAACGGTGTGATTGGAAAAGAAGACGATGAAATTTTGAAACCTACATTAAAAAAATTGTTTGAAAAAGGCACTTTGGTTTTTGGGCCTTTTGCTGCCGATGGTTTTTTTGGCAGCAATCAATATGAAAAATATGATGCCGTTTTGGCCACTTATCACGACCAAGGGTTAATTCCGTTTAAAACTTTGTCTTTTGGAAATGGTGTTAATTACACGGCAGGTTTAAATAAAATAAGAACTTCTCCTGATCATGGAACGGCATATGAAATTGCCGGAAAAGGAGTTGCCGACTATAATTCGTTCAAGGAAGCGGTTTATACAGCGATTGACATTTATAATTCTAGATTTCAACACCTGGAAATCAGCAAGAACCCCTTGAAAACAAAAGAAAAACAGTTATAAACAAAAAAATGTTCATAAGGTTATTGGAATTACAATAATTTTATATCTTTGCACTCCCGAAATGTCGGGTCAAATTGTTGTTTAGATGAAAAGTACAAATGAATATTTAATTCCTTTTGCAGGGTTAAAATTAGGAAAGCATCAGTTTGAGTTTAAAATAAACAAAAAGTTCTTTGACGGATTTAGTTTTGATGAATTCGAAAGTTGTGATGTAGCAGTAAATGTTGTCTTGGAAAAAAAGTCAACCATGCTGGAAATCAACTTTAAACACAATGGAACTGTTAACGTTCCTTGTGACTTAACCGGAGAGCCATTTGATTTACCTATTAAAGGAAAAATTAAATTGGTTGTTCAGTTTGGGGACGAATTCAATAATGATAATGATGAATTATTGATCTTAACTCATGGCGAACATCAAATAGATTTATCACAATACATTTATGAAATGATTGTATTGTCTGTGCCTCTCAAAAGGGTTCATCCTGGTGTAAAAGACGGAACATTACAGACAGAAGCATTAAAAAAACTAAACGAATTACAAGTAAAAGAAGCAAAAGAAGTAACAAAAGAAGATGATATTGACCCACGTTGGGACAAATTAAAACAACTATTAACGGATAAATAATATAGTACAATGGCACATCCTAAGAGAAAAATCTCCAAAACAAGAAGAGACAAAAGAAGAACTCATTATAAAGCAACTGTTGCTCAAATCGCTACTTGCCCGGTAACCGGTGAAGCGCATTTATACCACAGAGCTTATTGGCATGAAGGAAAAATGTATTACAGAGGACAAGTAGTTATTGATAAATCAGTAGCTGTTGCTTAATTAAGTTTTTTTTACAAAACAAACTCCCACTTTATGGGAGTTTTTTGTTTTAATTAATTTTAGCAAATATCCAATCCTAATCACCTTAGGTATAATTTTTTTTTGTAATTTCCACAACTTTTCGATTTCAAAAAATCGACTGGAAAAATACCATTTTTATGACTACAATTACAGCCGCAATAACCGCAGTTGGAGCTTATGTTCCGGAATTTGTACTCTCAAATCAAGTACTGGAAACCATGGTTGATACCAATGACGAATGGATTACCACTCGTACCGGAATCAAGGAAAGAAGACTTTTAAAAGAAAAAGGAAAAGGCACTTCTTATTTAGCCATCAAAGCCGCTCAAGATTTAATTTCTAAAGCCAATATCAATCCCGCAGAAATAGACTTGGTCATTATGGCAACCGCAACACCGGATATGCCCGTGGCTGCGACAGGTGTTTATGTGGCCAGTCAAATTGGTGCTGTTAATGCTTTTGCTTATGATTTACAAGCCGCTTGTTCAAGTTTCTTATTCGGAATGTCGAATGCTGCAGCTTACATAGAATCAGGTAGATACAAAAAAGTACTTTTAATTGGTGCCGATAAAATGTCTTCTATCATTGACTATACCGATAGAGCAACTTGTATTATCTTCGGAGATGGTGCAGGAGCCGTTTTATTTGAACCCAATTACGAAGGGCTTGGTCTTCAAGACGAGTTTTTAAGAAGCGACGGAATCGGTAGAGAATACCTAAAAATTGATGCCGGCGGTTCCATTCTTCCTCCATCAGCCGAAACGGTTGCTAATGGACAACACTTTGTTTTTCAAGACGGAAAAACGGTTTTCAAATATGCTGTTTCAGGCATGGCCGATGTTAGTGAGAAAATCATGGAGCGCAATAACTTAACCAAAGAAGATGTAAATTGGTTAATTGCACACCAAGCGAACAAAAGAATCATCGATGCTACTGCTAACAGAATGGGCTTAGAGGAAGAAAAAGTATTGGTAAATATTCAAAAATATGGCAATACTACTTCAGCAACATTACCTTTGTTGTTGAGTGATTTTGAAAATCAATTTAAAAAAGGCGATAATTTAATTTTTGCAGCATTTGGTGGTGGATTCACTTGGGGTTCTATCTATCTAAAATGGGCATACAACAAACAACAATAAAACTAATTCTAAAACTAACTAATTATGGATTTAAAAGAAATTCAAAACCTAATCAAATTTGTATCCAATTCCGGCGTAGCTGAAGTGAAGTTAGAGACAGGTGACATTAAAATTACAATCCGAACTACCTTAGAAGGAAACTCACCTGATATTACTTACGTACAACAAGCGCCAATGCAACAAGCTATTGCTGCTCCGGTTGCTGCTGCTCCCGTGACTGCTGCTCCTGCTGCTGCTCCTGCTGCTGATGAGAATTCGAAATATGTTACTATAAAATCTCCAATGATTGGAACATTCTACCGCAAACCATCTCCGGACAAACCGGTTTTTGTGGAAGTTGGTAGCACCATCCAAAAAGGTGACGTACTTTGTGTAGTAGAAGCGATGAAGTTATTCAACGAAATCGAAGCAGAAATCACCGGAAAAATCGTGAAGATTTTAGTAGACGATATGTCTCCGGTAGAATTTGACCAACCTTTATTCTTAGTAGACCCATCATAATTTAGATTATTAGATTATTAGATTACTAGATTATTAGACTTTTAAACAAATCTCTAATAATCCATGGGCGTCAGCGAAACTGGCGAAGCAATCTAAAAATCCAACAATCCAATTGTCTAACAATCTAATATAAAAAGATGTTTAAAAAAATATTAATTGCCAATAGAGGTGAAATTGCGCTTCGCGTCATCAGAACCTGTAAAGAAATGGGCATCAAGACCGTGGCAGTTTACTCAACAGCCGACGCGGAAAGTTTACACGTAAAGTTTGCAGACGAAGCCGTTTGTATTGGACCACCGCCAAGTAATTTATCTTACTTGAAAATGTCGAATATCATTGCGGCTGCAGAAATCACTAATGCCGATGCGATTCATCCGGGTTATGGTTTCTTATCTGAAAACGCGAAATTCTCTAAAATTTGTCAGGAACACGGTATCAAATTTATTGGTGCTTCTCCTGAAATGATTGACCGTATGGGAGACAAAGCTTCGGCGAAAGCGACCATGAAAGCAGCTGGAGTTCCTTGTGTTCCCGGTTCTGAAGGTCTTTTAGAATCTTACGAACAAGCCTTAGAATTATCTAAAGGCATGGGCTTTCCGGTGATGTTGAAAGCTACTGCCGGTGGTGGTGGAAAAGGAATGCGTGCCGTTTGGAAAGAAGAAGATTTGTTGAAAGCATGGGAAAGTGCTCGACAAGAATCAGCGGCAGCGTTTGGTAATGACGGGATGTATTTGGAGAAATTAATCGAAGAACCACGTCATATCGAAATTCAAGTGGTAGGCGATTCTTATGGAAAAGCTTGTCACTTATCAGAAAGAGATTGTTCGGTTCAACGTCGTCACCAAAAGTTGACTGAGGAAACTCCGTCTCCATTCATGACTGACGAATTGCGAACCAATATGGGTGAAGCCGCTGTAAAAGCAGCAGAATTCATCAAATATGAAGGTGCAGGAACGGTAGAATTTTTGGTAGACAAACACCGAAATTTCTACTTTATGGAAATGAATACTCGTATCCAAGTAGAGCATCCAATCACAGAACAAGTTATCGATTATGACTTGATTCGTGAGCAAATATTAGTAGCGGCCGGTGTGCCGATTTCGGGTAAAAATTATTTACCACAATTGCACTCTATAGAATGTCGTATCAACGCTGAAGATCCTTATAATGACTTCCGTCCTTCGCCGGGTAAGATTACGGTTTTACATGCGCCGGGTGGACACGGAGTACGTTTAGACACTCACGTTTACGCAGGTTATACGATTCCGCCAAATTATGACTCTATGATTGCTAAGTTGATTACAACGGCGCAAACCAGAGAAGAAGCCATCAACAAGATGAAACGCGCTTTGGACGAGTTTTACATTGAAGGTGTAAAAACCACGATTCCATTCCACAGACAGTTGATGGATGAGCCGGATTATGTGGCAGGAAATTATACTACGAAGTTTATGGAGAGTTTTAAAATGAACGATCCGGAATAAATAGAAAACCTCACTAATTAGTGGGGTTTTTTTATAAATATCTATTAAAACCCATTTTCTTTAGCTGCAGCAAGACAACAATAATCATTAAAAATTCAAAAGGATAACTAAACCTTGAATTGGAGCCATAAGTTGTGAAAGCTTGCAAAATAGAGGCAGCAATTATGATTGTAGTGATGATTATTTCGCTAGTCCATTTTCTATTTCTGATAAAATCAATAAATAACAAAACAACATTAGCGAGAAAAAGCAATTTAAATAGTTTCAGGAAATAATGTTGAAAATGCCATATTGTTTCAAAAACTGACCCTGGCTGTTTATTTGCAAATTCATCCAAATTCCAATAAATGGCTGTTCGCCAAAAATCTGACCAAGAGACAAAAACTTGCTTCCAATAATCGGATGGATTTTGCTTAATTGTTGCCCAGCTGAATTCATTCAATAACGCTGACAAATCCGGAAAGGATAATTGTGTCTGTGCTTTAAGCTCGGGATAAGAACTCCAAATTGCCATAGCAATGTCTTCCTCATTTGCTTTCATTTTTTCTCTATTCTTGACGTAAATAGCGGCAATGTCTTTGTATTTTTCAGGTGATTTCTCGGCAAAAGACACACAGTTTTGCGCTATGTTGAACCCATAAAATGTAGTTGGAACAAAATAACCCGTATTGATTCTGTTAACAGCTGACCAACCTAAAAAAACAGTCATTGGAAACAATAGCAGGATAATTTTTTGGCTGAAAAACAAAAGGAAAGGTTTCTTTTTCAGAATGTAAAACCCATAAATTATGAATGGAACAAAAATATAGAACGGTTTTATAAGTACTAAAAATGCTAAAAGAAAGCCCATTTTTAAATCGGTTCTAACAGCTTTTTTTTCGAAATAATCATTTAGCAAGACCATAAAAATCAACAGGAAGACAAACAAAGTGATTGATTCGGTCAAAATGGCTATTTCATAAAAAACCACCTGTAAAAAACTGTTCATTAAAATCGTCAAGAACAAGGCGCTTTTAACGTTAAATTTTAAAATCAATAGAATTTTATACAAAGCTACCATGCTGGCAATACCAATCAAAAGCTGAAAAAATACTGCTATCCAAAGTGTTCCGCCGGCAAAAGACAGCAACAACGGATAGCCCGGGCTTCGAGTGCCATCGTAACCTGATAAATTAAAATTTAGGAGTAATTCGGATAAATCTAAATAGCCTTGAGAGTCCGGAAAAATAGAAATGCTTTGGTAAAAAAACAGAACAATGATGCGTAATAAAACGCCAAAGACAAGTAACGTCCTTATCGGATATTCACGCATCATATTCATGTTACTTTACAAAGTTTCGTTCAACCATTTGTAAAACTCACGTTGCCAAACTAAAGCATTTTGTGGTTTTAAAACCCAGTGATTTTCTTCCGGGAAAAGCATAAATCTGCTTTTAATTCCACGAAGTTGTGCTGCTTGGAAAGCTTCTTGTCCTTGTCCTATTGGCACACGGTAATCTTTTCCGCCTTGGATAATTAAAATAGGTGTGTTCCATTTGTCCACCATTTTGATTGGGTTGAATTTGGTGTAAGCTTTTTGTGCATCAGCATTCTCTTTTTCCCAATAAGCGCCGCCATGATCCCAATTATTGAAGAACACTTCTTCGGTAGTGCCATACATACTTTCTAAATTGAAAACACCACAATGCGAAATAAACGTTTTAAAACGGTTGTTGTGAATTCCGGCAAGATAGAATACCGAATAACCACCATAACTCGCTCCAACAGCCCCTAAACGCGTTTTATCGATGTAAGTTTCTTTGGCCACATCATCAATCGCCGACAAATAGTCATCCATTACTTGTCCGCCCCAATCTTTAGAGATTTGTTCGTTCCAAGCTTGTCCGTGACCATACATTCCGCGACGGTTTGGCGCTACGACTACATAACCTTGAGAAGCCATTAAGGAGAAGTTCCAACGGAAAGAATAGGTTTGTGTTAACGGGGATTGTGGTCCGCCTTGACAATATAAAAGTGTTGGGTATTTTTTGGTTTTATCAAAATTAGGTGGAAGAATTACCCAAACCAACATTTTTTTTCCGTCGGTTGTAGTTACGTATCGTCTTTCGTATTTTGGCAAAGCCAATTTAGCGTAGGATTCGTCATTGGTTTTGGTCAATTGAACCCAAGTTTTTTTCTTGAAGTTATACGAATAAATTTCGCTTGCGTGATTCATATCAGTTCTGGTCACGATAATGTTATCGCCTGAGAAACCAACTAAATCATTCACGTCAAAATCTCCGGAAGTGATTTGTCTAACGGTAACCGCAATTCGGGTTAAACCGGGAAAATTGACTTCGAATAAATGTTTGGCGCCATCAACAGCTGCTGTGAAATACACTTTTTTACCATCGGCACTCCAAAGGAAATTATCAACACTTCCATCCCAATTGGCGGTAAGATTCATGTCCATTCCTTTGAAACGCACAATCAAATCGTTTTTATCGGCTTCATAACCGTCGCGTTTCATTTGCAGCCAAGTCAGATTTCCGGTTGGAGAAAAAATTGGATTGGTATCGTAACCGAGATTGCTTTCGGTTAGATTTTTAGTGGTTTTGGTTTCAATATTATACTCGTATAAATCGGTATTGGTGGAAACAGCATAGTCAGTTCCTGATTTCTTTTTACAAACATAGATGATGCTTTTGCTGTCGGGCGACCAAATGTAATCTTCATCGCCACCAAAAGGTTTTTGCGGACTGTCAAAAGGTTCGTTTGGCATGATATCGATTGGCTTGGCTTTTGTTCCTTTATTCAAAGCATAAAAAACATGATTGTGTGTTCCGTTGTTCCAAGTATCCCAATGGCGGTAATCTAAACCGTTGTATACTTGAGCATCAGCTTTGTTTAAATCGGAATAAATGTCTTTACCTAATACATTTTCAGTTTTTACCTCTTTACTCGAAAGAATGTATAAACCATCTGGAGAAACGTTTTTATCTGAAAGCAATTCTTGGGTGTCTTGTACTTCGGTTGGTGTTCCACCGGTTACCGGAATGGTGTAGAATTTAGTAATCGATTTGTTTTCGGCTACAGAAGGCGTTGCTACTTTGTAAACCACAGATTTGCCGTCTTTTGAAACACCCAAAGATGTTACTCTTCCTAATTTCCAAAGGGTTTCCGGGCTCAAAACTTCTTGGGCTGATGTTGTAAAACTCGTAATGCTAATCATTATATACAAAAGTTTCTTCATGGATGAATGTGTTTTATTTTGGCCTAAAAATACTAAATTATACTCATAAAAAAAGCCATCCTTTAAGAATGGCTTTTTATAAACAACTAAAATTTAATTAGTTTATAACAATATCGTCAATCTGCATTGTTGTTGTTGGTCCGCTTGTACCGTTTCCAACATATTCAAACACAAAGAATCCGTTTCCTGTAACTCCTGCAGGGATATTGTAAACGCCACTAGAAGTGAACGTTGCTGCATAAGCCGAAGCTGGTCCTGATGGAATGGTAAAACTTGAGGTGATGTTAGTTAACGTTGCAGTTGTTATCTGTGTTCCAGGCGTATAATCGGTCGTATAATATACTTTCAACACAGCGCCGTTATCAAATCCGGATAAAGTTTTAAATGAAAGAGTACTTGCCGCTGTCATGTCAACAGGAACCAAGAACAATGTTCTATTGGCTTCTGCTGTACCACCAAAAGAACTCATTTGGATATAACGGTTTCCGCCAAAAGATTTTATCTGCCAATATCTGCTTCCTGTAGCTGCATCGTTGATGTATTTAGGAAACACTTGTTGATTTGTTGTCGTATAAGTAGTAAAAGGCTCATTCAAAGTTCCACCATATACCAAAGCGGTTCCACCAATTGGCGGAGATAAATCAATAGCCAATCTGTCTCCAGAAACATTAACATCGTTAAGCGTTCTAATCATAAATTGGAAATCATTGTTGAATTTTGTCATTACACCACGGATTTTACCATTTTTTGAAGGTACTGCCTCGCCAGCAAATTTGGCATATTCACTTACTCTAACAATTACTTTGTTCCCGAATTGGTCAGAGATTTCGTGATTTGTTGCACCGCCGATACTGTTTAATGATGCGTCGTAGTATTTTTTGCCTAAAGAAGGATCCGTAAACTGAACTCCATCAAACTCAATCAACATGTTTAAATATTGATTGCTTTTGGCTTGAGTAATAGTCAAGTTCTTTACAATCTCATTTTCACCTACTTTATCACATGATCTGAAAATCACATTTTTATATTCAACACCTGAAACTCTTCCAACACCTCCACTATAAGTAGATCCGATAACGGTAGAACCATGTTGGGTATTGAAATACCTATTTTTATCCAATTTAATGGTAACCTTTCTACCCGGTTCAAACTCGTTAAACAGATTATAGTTGTCAACTGGCATACTAAATCCTTTCAATCCGTCTAATGACATCATAGAAATTGATTTATAAAAATTACCTCCTTCATCACTTGAAGTAACGTAAGCTTCAATATAATCCGTTACCGTTTCGTCTGTCGTATAAGGAACGGCATTTGCTGTTGCAGCATTTGTAATATCGACAACTTCCTTAGTTTTAGGAATGCTGACACATTCATTTGATAAATCCGGAGTATCGTATTTATCATCGTTCACACAACTTGTCAAAGAAGCTAGAACGACAGCTGTTAATAATAATTTTAAATTTTTCATAGCTATTAATTTTTAGAAATCTTAATGTTGTCTAATTGAAGAGTAGTGGTAACTCCAGATTTGCTTCCTGTATATTTGAATGCAATTCTAACGTTGTTACTATTATACGCGCTCAAATCAATATTTCCGCTATTTACGAACACATCTTCAACAGTAGGTGTAGTAAAAGTAATCGGTTCCCATGTAGCAGTGGCAATCCCTGCTGTTGTTCCGTCATAATCTGTAGAAACAAAAGCAGTTAATGGATATCCGTTAGCGAATCTTGTTTTTGTAACGAAAGATAAAATTTCGCCGGAAGTTGTTGTTAAATCTATAGCCGGAGTAATTAACCAAGCGGTATCATTAGTTCCTGCTGCTGAATAGAATGAAGAAAATTCTGCATAAGTATTATTTGAAAATGCTCTTGCATGCCACAAACGGGTTGCTGTTGCGTTGTAATTTACCCATCCTTCTAAAGCAATAGCCACTTCATTCGAACCACTACCAGTTGGCGATGAACCAAATCCTTCACTAAAATGATAGTCATATACAGTAGGAATAACATAATCATCATCACCTACACAACTTGTTAATACACCTGAGGCAAGTACTAACAAAAACATTGTTTTTAAAAATTTAATTTTCATTGTCTATTTTTTTTAGAAGTTGATGTAGAAGTTAACAAAATACGTTCTTCCATAACCATAGAAATATTTAGGCCCAAATGACGGTGTTCCATTAGCATTATCAGCCTGTAAATCAGGGAATGTTGCTTTTCTTGATTGTTCAAATCCACCTGTTTTATATTCAATATCAAAAAGATTATTCACTGTAGCAAATATACCAAATGTATCTCTGCTTTTCTTGCTGATTCTCCATGATTTACCACCCGTTAAATTTACTAATGTAAAGCTATTAAATTTTTCTTGTTCTAGTATATCTCTAACTGTTTCAGGTGTTGCTCCGGAATAATTGTCTCCTGTTGCATCATCAATACTAAAGTTATCAGTACGCATGATTTTCGAAATACTGATGTAACTATCTGATAAATAATTCACGTTAGCACCAACCCACCAGAAGTTTGGATCACGATATTCTAATCCTAATGAATAGGCTTGTTGTGGCATTCCCGGTTGGTGATAATTTTTTAGGTAAATAGTTCCAAAATCAGTCAACGGACTTAATCCTTGTGATGCTAAAGCATCATCACTTGTTTGCAATCTAGCGTTCCCGGAGTAAATGTATTGTCCGTAAGAAGCTGCTCCAGTTACTTTAATAGTCGAAGTAATTTGATACTCTAAACCAAGTTCGGCTCCAAGATTTTGTTTTTGAATTCCTGTTGCGATTTCTGTAATAAAAGAATCTTCATCACCTTCATTGTCACCAACGTTTTCTGCATAGAAAAATGCAATTTCGGTGGCGTCTTTAACTCTAGAGAAGAAACCGGTTAATCTTGCTTTAAAACCTGGCATTCTTAATATGTAGCTTGCGTCGGCACTAACAATGTTTTCGCTGGTTAAGTCTTCTGTAAACTCATTACTTCTTCTTGCGTTATAGAAACTATTTCTCAAGTTAGGTGCTTTTGTAAGGTACATTCCGTTGAAATCGAAATAATGTTGACCAGACAATTTGTAAGTCAAGCCTCCTTTAAAACCAAAGTTTTCAAAAACTTTAGATTTCCCTTTTCCAAAAGAATTGTCAGCATAGTTTCCGCTTCTGTACAATCCTTCTCTTTGATACTCTGATCTTGAAAAAGTTTGTGCTAAATAGAAATCGAAATTACTGTAATTGAATTTAAATTGGGTAAACCCATCCACTACGTTGGCAAATAAATTATAGTTGTATCCGGCTGTTCCGCCTTCAACAACTTGTTGATTAGGATTGTTTAAATCGAATTGTGCATTATCTCCAAGGAAAAAACGATCAACATTTAAGAAATAATCGCCTCCTAATAAATCAGTAACAACAGCGTAATTATGCGATCTGACATTTCTAAAGTTTACACCTGAATTAAAGCTAATATTGTTTGACAAAGAACTGTTCAACAACATATTTGCCGTTACGCTAGTGTCATCATTACGTTGCTCAGTTAAAACAAATGCACTTTCACCTGTTGCCGTATTTTGATTAGCAATATACATACTATTCCAGTCGATTTGACTATTATTCAGGAATTCCTCTCTTGCAAGTTCGGCACCTGGATTGATTGGTTCTGTACCTCCCGGAGGTATTATCCATTGTGTTGGATCATTATAATAATAACTCGGAAGTTTTCTGTAATAAGTAGGATCCGGATTGTTTCCAAGCGGATTCTCTAATCTTGAGTTAGATATGCGTCCCGTTTGGTATGCCAAGTTTGTATTCAAACTAGTTCTTTCTGAAAGTTTCCAATAATGTGATAACATCACCATCGGCTCGTCAACATCCTTATCTCTTGAATTACGCTTTTTCCCATCTTGCCATCCCCAATAAGAATTGTATTTAACTCCCATTAAGTCTGTAACTTCTTGAGTATTTGGAGATGATTTCCCTCTACTGTTTTGAGCAAAAATGCTAGTAATATTTAAACTGTGTTTTTCGTTGAATTTTTTCTCAACACTGGCAAATAATGAATTCGCACTGTAATCAGTCCCATCAAAATAACCTTCTTGCGCCCATCTTCTTGAAGCAGAAACTACGTAAGCCCAACCATCTTTGTTTAAACCTGATGCATGGGTTCCCATCATTCTCCAACTGTAATTTGTATTGGTTCCCGACATAGAAATTCTTGATCCCGGACGGTAGACAGAAGCTCTGGCATTAATTTCTTGAGTTCCTAATGCATTTCCAAATGTGTAATCAGAAGGTGCCGATCCCATCGTAAATTCTTGATTTCGAGTAGCATCATTCAAACCTCCCCAGTTACTCCATTGTGGCCTTCCATCATATAATTTATTCATCACAATACCATTAATCATGGTCGTTCCATACTCATTATCCAATCCTCTGATTCTAAAACGAGCTTGTCCCCAGTTAAAGGCCGCTGACTGCTGATAAACATCTCTTGTCGCTTGCAACAATCCTGAAGTACTTTCAGAACCACTGTTGTCATCCCCTAAATCATTTTCCGTAATGGTAACCAAACTTAACTGTTGCTCAGAAGTAATGTCTTCTTCAAAAACAATAACCCCTAAATCTACCAGTTTACCGGTTTCAACCTCAACTACTAATAATTGATCTTTGTAGCCGGCACTTTTAATCTGCACTAATTGACTACCTTTTGGAACATCCTTAAAAATAAAAGCTCCTGTCCCATCTGTTAAAGTGGTTAAAACAGTGTTTTGAATAGAAGCAACGACATTTTGTAATGGTTTTTGTGTTTTCGAATCTACTACTTTACCAGTAATTCCAGTAGTAGTTTGCGCAAAAACAAAAAACACTTGCATCACAAATAAAGTACTAATAACAAGTTTTTTCATAAATAAAATAAAATTAATTTTTTCTATAGTTAAGTGTTAATGAAAACTTAACAGCCGACAAATGTACATCTTTTAATAATATTATCTACTTTTGGCTCGAAGTTTGTAAAAAACTTGATATTAAATTAATATACATTTTATGAGAATTAAAAAACTGATAGCTCTTTTCTTTGTTTTATTCGCAATATTCGGAGCTAATGGACAAGCAAAAAAGTATAATATTCATACAGTTGCTTTCTACAATTTGGAAAACTTATTTGACACCATCAATGGTTCAAACAATGACGAAGAATGGTTGCCTAACGGTGACCAAAGCTGGACTTCTGCCAAATACAAACAAAAACTACACAACTTAGCCAGAGTTTTGTCAGAAATAGGAACTGGTGAAAATCCAAATAATTCTCCAACCTTAATTGGATGTTGTGAGATTGAAAACAGAAGTGTTTTAGAAGATTTAGTCAAAGAACCGCTTCTTATTAATAAAGACTATGGTATTGTTCACTTTGATTCCCCAGACAAACGCGGAATCGATGTGGGATTTTTGTACCAAAAAAAGCATTTTAAGCCTACCAGCTTTAAAAATATTCCTTTGCTCATTTATAGAAATCAAATGAATTTTAATGCTAAAGACAAAGATCCAACTGAAGAAGTTGTATCTGAAAAAACGGAAGCAATAGGTAAAGATGAGAGAGTTTATACTCGTGACCAACTTTTAGTAACTGGTTTCCTTGACGGTGAAGAGGTAAATATCATTGTCAATCACTGGCCATCGCGTTCCGGTGGTGAGAAAAAAAGCTCTCCTTTCCGTGAAGCAGCAGGAAGACTAAACCGACAAATCATGGATTCCATCTTTAAAATTAACCCAAATGCTAAAATCATTACTATGGGTGATTTAAATGATGGTTCTTATAATAAAAGTGTAAAAGAAGGCATTGGCGCCAAACGCAAAAAAGAAGAAGTAAAACAATTTGGCATCTACAATCCGTTTGAAGAAATGTTTTATAAAGGTCATTCCTCTTTATTCTATCGCGATGCCGGAGATATTTTTGACCAAATTATGGTGTCAGAAGCTTTGATAAAACCTGATTATTCTTCATTCCGCTATTGGAAAGCCGGAATTTATAACAAACCGTATATGATAACCAAAACCGGTCAATATAAAGGCTATCCTCTCAGACATGGCACAAATGAAATTGGTTTTAGTGACCACTTTCCTGTCTATATCTATTTGATAAAAGAAATTAAATAATTTGAAAGTCCCGATAGTATCGGGATTTTTTATTTTATAACTTTACCTAAAATTTAAGCAATGACTGTAGCAAAACCCTTCAACCTTAATAAATGGATAGCCGAAAATCGTCATTTGTTAAAACCACCGGTTGGCAATAAAAATTTGTATGTCGATTCAGGCGACTATATTGTCATGATTGTTGCCGGTCCAAACGCCCGAAAAGACTATCATTACAACGAAACCGAAGAACTGTTCTACCAACTCGAAGGCGAAATCACCGTTTATATCCAAGAAGATGGCGAAAAAAAAGCCATGAAACTTTCCGCCGGCGATATGTTTCTGCTTCCTGCTAAAGTGCCTCACTCACCGTCACGAACTGAAAACTCCATAGGATTAGTCGTAGAACGCAAAAGAGACGGCAAAGACATTCCCGACGGTTTATTATGGTTTTGTGATAAATGCAACCACAAACTTTACGAAGTTTATTTTGAATTAAATGACATCGAAAAAGATTTTCTAAAACATTTCAATCATTTTTACAATTCTGAAAAGCTAAGAACCTGTGAAAAATGCAACACTGTAATGGATACCGATCCAAGATTTACTACAAAATAATTTTTAGAAGCTATTCCGGCTATCCATTATATCTTTTATTGTTTGTCACCCCTGAGCAGTATATGCTGAGCGGAGACTAAGTACAGTCGAACGGCGTTTTGCAAACAATAAAAGGATACCATTCCTATCCGGGCTAATTTCAAAATATTCAAAATAAACCTTTACTTTTGCTAAAAATATAAAACAAACTATCAAATGTCAACAATTGCGCAACAATTCGGCATGACCGAAGCTTTAGAAATATTGGGTGTAAAAGCCATTAACGAAGGAACTTCCACCGGAAATAACCATTTTTCAAACGGTGAACTTCTTGAAAGTTATTCTCCCGTAGACGGACAATTAATCGGAAAAGTAAAAACAACAACCGCAGAAGATTACGAAAAAGTAATGCAAACTGCGAGCGAAGCTTTCAAAACCTTTCGCTTGATGCCGGCGCCAAAACGTGGCGAAATCGTGCGTCAGTTTGGTGAAAAATTGCGACAATATAAAGAACCACTTGGGAAATTAGTTTCCTACGAAATGGGGAAATCACTACAAGAAGGTTATGGAGAAGTTCAGGAAATGATTGACATCTGTGACTTCGCCGTTGGTTTATCGAGACAACTTCACGGATTAACCATGCATTCAGAACGTCCGGGTCACCGAATGTACGAACAATACCATCCGCTAGGAATCGTTGGAATTATTTCAGCGTTTAATTTTCCGGTAGCCGTTTGGGCTTGGAACACAGCATTAGCATGGATTTGTGGTGATGTTTGCGTTTGGAAACCTTCTGAAAAAACACCTTTATGTGGTATCGCTTGTCAAAATATCATCGCTGAAGTTTTAAAAGAAAACAACCTTCCGGAAGGAATCTCTTGTTTAATCAACGGTGATTATAAAGTAGGCGAAATGATGACGCATGATAAACGCGTTCCTTTAGTTTCTGCAACCGGTTCAACCCGTATGGGTAAAATCGTAGCGCAAGCTTGTGCGGCTCGTTTGGGCAATTCATTATTAGAATTGGGCGGAAACAATGCCATTATTGTAACACCGGATGCTGACATTAAAATGACGGTTATCGGAGCAGTTTTTGGCGCCGTTGGAACGGCAGGACAACGTTGTACTTCTACCCGTAGATTAATCATTCACGAAAGTATTTACGACAAAGTAAGAGACGCGATTGTTGGTGCTTATGGTCAATTGAGAATCGGAAATCCTTTGGACCAAAACAACCACGTTGGACCGCTTATCGATACGCATGCCGTTGAAATGTACAGCAAAGCTTTAGAAAAAGTAGTCGCCGAAGGTGGAAAAATTTTGGTTGAAGGCGGTGTTCTTTCGGGCGAAGGTTACGAAAGCGGCTGTTACGTAAAACCTGCGATTGCTGAAGCAGATAATTCATTCGAAATCGTGCAACACGAAACTTTTGCACCGGTTTTATACTTATTAAAATATTCAGGCGATGTCACTGATGCGCTTGAAATCCAGAACGGTGTAGCACAAGGTTTGTCTTCTGCCATTATGACCAACAACTTGCGTGAAGCGGAAGCTTTCCTTTCGGTTGCCGGTTCAGATTGTGGTATTGCCAACGTCAACATCGGAACTTCAGGAGCTGAAATCGGTGGCGCTTTTGGTGGTGAAAAAGAAACCGGCGGTGGCCGCGAATCTGGTTCTGATGCTTGGAAAGTGTATATGAGAAGACAAACCAATACAATCAATTATACTACGAGTTTGCCATTGGCACAAGGGATTAAATTTGATTTGTAATTAATCGGAAAAGAAATAAAAAAAGAAAACCCTGCAAATTACGCAGGGTTTTTTTATGTTTTCAAACAATATTAATACAAACTAAAAAGACAACTAAAATAGTTATTAACCCTACTATAAATGCGAGCAGAGGCCTCTCTTCTATTGATGTTTTTATGCTGACTTTAAAACCATTGAATAGTCCAATAAAAATAGCTCCAACAAACTTAATTGGATGACCACCAAACATAGTTTAAATTTTTAATTTGTTCGCAAATAGACCTACTTCGTCTTCTTAACATACTGGGTCAAAATCACAATGTGTTGTCCTTCGACTCTGCCTTCTATTTGTTCGGCATTGTCCCAAACCACTTTGATATTGTGAACGGCTGCACCGCGTTTGGCAGTGAAGTTTGCCCCTTTTACATCCAAATCTTTTATCAAAACCACGGAATCACCATCGAATAAAAGATTGCCATTGCTGTCTTTGTGCACAATTTTACCTTCTTCCTCTTCGCCTTCTCCGGTAGCTTTTGCCCATTCAAGCGCATCTTCATCCAAATACATCATATCAAGCAAATCATGATTTTTCAAACGTGCTAACATTCTCCAAGAAACAATCTGCACCGGAAGATTTTCATTCCACATGCTTTCGCTTAAACCACGCCAATCATTGGCATTAGTTGTATCTGGATTTTCGATTTGGTCTTTTAAAGATTTTGTGATTAAAATACAGTTCTCAGGAACATCTTCGGTTTTTGGTGCTACCAAATACACTACTAAATTTTCTTCGCTTCCGCTGATTTCACATTTAGAATCGCTTCTGTCTCTCAATCTTTTCTCAGTAACAATGCTCATTATCTATCTCTTATAAATTAAATGTTGCACCAATCTGAAAGACAAACTGGTTGTTAAATCGTTCGTAACCTATAGCATCCGGATTGTATTTTGCTAAAGGAAATCCGGCTTCAGAATAAACTCCGAAACCTTGGGTAAAGAAATATCTTGCGCCAAAATGAGCACCGAAATTTCGCAATCCTAAATCCAATCCCGGATAGAAGTCAAATTTATCGCTGATGTTGATTACATTGCCAATATTTGCATTGAAACGCAATTTCGCATCAAATCGGTCATCAAACTTTGGGGTTCCGCCTCTTTCCGTAGTATTTAAAAGATAGGAAACTGAAGCACCAACCGAAATGTTATCACCCAAACCATAATCTGTCATAACAGCAATTCCGGTCGCATATTCCTGCATCGTGGCACCTACTTGGAATTTGACATCCTTTTTCCCTTTAAAGGCTTGCGCATTGGCAAAACCTATTGTCAATAAAAGAGCAATCAATGTAATTTTTTTCATTTGTATCGAATTTAAAGTGCAAATATAGTCCATTAAAAATAGTAACTTGTAGAATTAATTTGAAATCAATTTCTACCTTTTTCGTTAAAATACAATTCGTTCAACGGTTCGCTTTGCCAAAATTCTTTGGTATTGACATCCATAATGGTCAATGGTCCTTTAAAAGCGGCACCGGTATCAACATTCCAAACACTAGCTTTTTGCACCGGAACCGTTTCTCCGATTCGCGTCACCGGAGTATGTCCGATATAAACTTCAGTATACAAAGTCAATCTTCTTGGATACAACCAACTGCTTTTTGAAATGGATGAATCTAAAGCCAATGCTGATTCCCAAAGCGTTCTATCCCAATAAAACAATTTGGGGAAATATTCATAATGAACGCCATTCATGTTGGTAAATCCGGCATGAACAAACAATCGGTTTTCATCATCGAGAAAATAATTCTCCAATCCTATCAGAAAGTCAATATGCAACTTCTTTGTCGCTTCTGAAATATCGGAATAAGCCAAAACCGTAGCTTCACCACCGTGTTTGTACCACATTTTTTCATCAAAATTCTTAGTGTTGCCTTCGAGCCAATCTAATAGCAACTCATCGTGATTGCCGCGTAAAAAAATGCAGTTTTGCTTTTTACCCAAATCAATTAAATAATTGATTACTTGTGGTGATTCGCTCCAACCATCAACATAATCTCCAAGAAAAATAAGCGTGTCATCCTTGGTCACATTCGCTCTTTCCATAATTTGGTGAAGTGCTCTTAATCCACCGTGAATGTCGCCTATTACTAATATTCTACCCATTAATTTCGTTGTATTTCATTTTTCTTAAAATGCGCATCGCTTCTTTAAAGCTCAAATAAACATTGGCTTTCTTTTGTGCCTTTAAATACGGTTTTGCATCAATCAGTTTTTGCTTTGCATCCTCAAATCCGTTCAAATAGCAAATCATCAAAGTGGAAGATAAATTCTCTAAATCCTTTTCTTCTCGCTCAGACAAAGTAATTCCTTTTTGCAATTTATTAATTAAAGCTAAATTAGAATTATAAATGTGATGCAGCATTTTTTTATTGTAAGCCGGCGGTTCAAACAGCATTTTTGTTTCCATTTTGTAATATCCATTGTCAAAAAAACGGATCGTCAATTGTTCCAATGGATAAAAACTCGTTTTGTCATTCAGCCCAAGCGGAACGTGTTCTACAATCGTAAAACTATGGTCGTCATATTCAATAGAAACCACATCTAGTGCCGAATAAAAAAGCTTGACCCTTTCATTGATTAATTCAATATCTACCCGAGAAAGATAAGTTGTATCTCGGATTTTTTTCGGAATTCCAGCCCAACAAATCACAAATAATTCTTTAAAAACTCTATATTTTGAAGGCATATCGCCATGTCGCACATTCATAAAATCCATCACGCCGTCAAGCGTATAAGCAATGCTGTTCCGCGAACTGTTTTCAATACTGATGACAGTTTCGATATTCTGCTTTGAATACGGAATCTTATCTTCGGTCGGCATCGAATTGCTTCCAACTCTCACAAAAACCGTATTCGCCAAAATGGTGTGAATGTTTTTCTTGAAAAAGGAAATTTTGTGCTTCGGTTTAATCGTTACCAAACCCACTACTCGGTCTTTAGGCAAATTAGGAAACGGTACATTTTCGTATTGAATTTTCGGCGGATTTTCTAAATAAGCATTGACCAAATTCTGTATCCGACTGTCGTCAAAAAAGTCGTCACCCATGATTTCATTGTCCTGATCTTCTACACCAACAACTATGTAAGAATTATTCGAAGGATTAGAATTGGACAATGCGCAAATGTGTTTTAAAAACTTGGCTTTTCCTTCTTTGGTATGCAAATTCAACTGACGCTTCTTGTCATAAAAACTGCACTCATCATTGTGAGCTAATAAATTCTTGATAAGCAAACGTTTATTAATCATATTTTGAGTGTTCAGTGCTCAGTTTTGAGTGTTCAGTTACTGCCAACTAATTACTGAACACTGAATACTAAATTTAAGGTACTTTATTTCCCATACTTTCCGTCCAAATGGCAAACCAATCTTCTTGCTCCAATTGCAATTCTGCGGCTTTGATTAAGGCTTGAATTCGAGCCACATTAACCGTTCCGGCAACCGGAAGGACTTTCGCAGGATGCTTTAATATCCACGCCAACAAAATGGTATCCGAACCAAAATGATATTTCTTCACTAATTCTGCCAATAATATCTTCAATCTTCTGGTTTGCTCAATATCTTCCCTAAATACTGTTCCTAGCGGATTCCAACTCATCGGACGAATGTTGTGCATTTGCATATAATCAAAACTGCCGTCCAACATCGCTTCGTGATGCGTTGCCGAAAATTGGACTTGGTTATAACTGATTTGGGTTTTTTGACGAATCAATTCCGTTTGCCAAGACGTAAAATTAGACAATCCGAAATCAATAATCTTGCCTTCTTTTTTAAGTGTTGAAACGGCTTCCGCAATTTCATCAGCTTCCATTAACGGACTTGGTCTATGCAATAACAAAACATCTAAATAATCTGTTTTGAGATTTTTTAGCGAATTTTCTACTGACCAAATGATATAGTCTTTAGAATAATCATAGTGCTTGATTTTGTTGTCTCTTCCTTTGATGTGTTGAATACCGCATTTCGAGATTAATTGAAGTCTTTTTCGGTCTATTTTACTTTGGGCGAAAGCCTTGCCAAAATCAGCTTCTGTAGTATAATCGCCGTAAATATCAGCGTGGTCAAAAGTAGTAATCTGGTTTTCGATACAAAGTTGTATCAAATGTTCCATTTCGGAAGTGTTTAGTTTTTTATCCCAAATACCCCAATTCATGGTTCCGGCAATTATGGGCGAAAGTTTTGTTTGCATTTTTATGTTTTTTTAGAAGTGTGTTGCAATTGTTTTTGTTTTTTGTCCTTTGGAAAATTTTCTTATTTTGCCAACGAAAAATCGTAAAACAGATTAGGTCTTAAAATTATAAAAAGAAAATCATAAATCATCCTTAAAATTGGGATGTTTTATAAAGTTTTAACGCATTATTAACATCGCGTAACCTAATAAATTTTCACTTTTGAAATGTTAAAATTATAACGTACATACATTAGCATAAATAGAACACTATGGAAGAAAATGGTACTGCTTTAGATATCAGAGCAATTAATGCAAAAATAGAACATGAAAGTGCTTTTATCGACTTGTTGGCAATGGAAATGAACAAAGTCATTGTCGGTCAAAAACACATGGTAGAAAGATTGTTAATTGGACTATTAGGACAAGGCCATATTCTTTTGGAAGGTGTTCCGGGATTAGCAAAAACCTTAGCCATCAATACTTTGTCACAAGCTATTGACGGCAGTTTCAGTCGTATTCAGTTTACTCCTGATTTATTACCGGCGGACGTAATTGGAACAATGATTTACAACATTAAAGCCAATGAGTTTTCGATTAAAAAAGGACCAATTTTTGCCAATTTCGTTTTAGCAGATGAGATAAACCGTGCGCCGGCCAAAGTACAATCGGCTTTGTTAGAAGCGATGCAGGAAAAACAAGTAACAATTGGCGATACAACCTTCAAATTAGACAGGCCATTTTTAGTATTGGCTACGCAAAATCCGATTGAACAAGAAGGAACTTATCCTTTACCGGAAGCACAAGTCGATCGTTTTATGCTAAAAACCGTAATCGATTATCCAAAAATGGATGAAGAAAGAATGGTGATCCGTCAAAACTTAAAAGGCGCATACGAAAAAGTAAATTCGGTAGTTTCTGTTGACCAAATTCTACGTGCACAAGAGGCCGTTCGTGAAGTGTACATGGACGAAAAAATCGAAAAATACATTCTAGACATCATCTTTGCGACGCGTTTCCCTGAAAAATATAAATTAGAAAGTCTAAAACCGCTTATCAGTTTCGGAGCTTCTCCTCGTGGAAGTATCAACTTGGCAACTGCTGCCAAATGTTATGCTTTCATCAAACGTCGCGGCTACGTAATTCCGGAAGATGTCCGTGCTGTAGTTCACGATGTATTGCGTCACAGAATCGGAGTAACTTACGAAGCCGAAGCCGAAAACATAACTTCTGTTGATATCATCAACAAAATCGTAAACGAAATTGAAGTACCTTAATTCAAAGTTGGCAGTGGTCAGTTTTGAGTGGTCAGTTATTTATTTTTCTTAGAAAATTTTACTGAACACTAATTTCTGAACACTGAACACTATCTAAAATGGAAACAAAAGACCTTCTCAAAAAAGTTCGTAAAATCGAAATCAAAACCCGAAGATTGAGTGATCATATCTTCTCGGGTGAATACCACACATCGTTCAAAGGCCGTGGTATGACGTTTTCGGAAGTGCGTCAGTACCAGTTTGGCGATGATATTCGCGCCATCGACTGGAATGTGACGGCACGTTATAACGAACCGTATGTGAAAGTTTTTGAAGAAGAACGCGAATTGACCATGATGTTGATGGTAGACATTTCGGGTTCGGAAAGTTTTGGAACCAAAAACCAGCTAAAAAGTGAAATCGTTACTGAAATTGCGGCAACCATGGCATTTTCAGCCACACAAAACAACGATAAAATTGGCTTGATTTTATTTTCAGACCAAATCGAATTATACATTCCGCCGAAAAAAGGAAAATCACATGTTTTAAGAATCATCCGTGAGTTAATCGAATTCCAACCAAAAAGCAAAAGAACCGATTTGTCTCAAGCATTGAAATTCCTATCCGGAACGCAAAAAAAGAAAGCGATTGTATTCGTGATTTCCGATTTTATGGTCGAAGACGATTACGAAAAAACCTTAAAAATTGCCGGAAAGAAACACGATATCACCGGTGTCAGAGTGTACGACATTCGGGAAGAAAAAATGCCAAACATCGGTATGGTAGAAATGGAAGATGCCGAAACTGGAGAAGTTTTAGTCGTTAACACAGGTTCTAAAAAAGCACGTTTGAGCTACGAAAAACAATACCAAGACAAAGTGAATTATTTTAAAGATATCTTTTCCAAATGTGGTTCAGGAACCGTAAACACTCGCGTGGACGAAAGTTATGTTACTAAATTATTGGGGTATTTTAAATCGAGATGAAAAATTTAACCGCAAAGAAGGCAAAGAAGACGCAATGCTCGCAAAGCATTCCTTCAGAAATTTAACCTTGTAACCTTTGCGAAAAACTTAGCGCTCTTTGCGGTTAAGAAAAACTAAAAATGAAATTAAAGTTATACATATTATTTTTACTAACATCAGTAACTCTTTTCGCGCAACCGAAAAAAGTAACGACTTCTATTGACACTACGAAAAACAAAATCGGTGCGGAATTCAAACTGACTTTAAAAGCCGATGTTGATACTTTATCCAAAGTAAAATTTCCGGAGAGTAAGTTTTTTGGTGCTTTGGAAGTCATTCAATCCTATAAAATTGACACCGTTAGAAAAGGCGCTCGTTATGAATTGATCAAAAAATATGGATTAACGCAATTCGATTCAGGAAAATATACGATTCCGAGAATTCCGGTTATGATTAATGGAAAAGCTTCATTTTCCGATAGTATCAAAGTCGAAGTCAATGATGTTAAAGTCGATACCTTAAAACAAAAAATGTACGATATCAAAGACATTGCTCAAGTCGAAAGTCCGATGGGAACTTGGTGGATTTATGTTTTGATTGTCATTGCCATTGGTGTTATTGGTTTCTTCATTTACAAATTCATCAAAAAAATTCAGACCAAAGAAAAAGTCGAAGTCTTTGTTTATAAAACACCTATCGAAAAAGCCACAACTTTACTCCAACAATTAGAATCAAAAGAACTTTGGCAAAAAGGCGAAATTAAAAACTATTATTCGGAACTAACTGATATTGCGCGGAATTACATCGAAGAAGAAATTCACATTCCGGCGATGGAAAGTACTACTTCTGAATTGATTGAAGGTTTGCGAAGAGCTGCGAAACAACAAAAATTAAAGCTTTCCAACGAAACCGTTGAAAACTTAGAAAAAGTATTAAAACAAGCCGATTTGGTGAAATTTGCTAAAGTAAAACCACTTGAATTTGAAATCGAAGAAGACAAAAAACGCATTTCCAATTCTATAGTAACCATTCACAAATCGATTCCTGAAATTGTCGAAGATGACGACGAATTGGCATTGTGGAACGAACAACAAAAAGAATTGGCGCGTTTGCAAAAACTCAAAAAACAAAAACGTGTAAGAATCATCACAACCATCGGAATTGTACTTGGTATGATTGTGATTGCGCTTGGCAGCTTGATTTATTTCAAAGGTTTTGATTATGTGAAAGACAATTTAATTGGTCATCCAACCAAAGATTTAGTCGAAGGCGAATGGATTTACAGCGAATATGGTAATCCAGGCGTAAAAGTAGAAACTCCAAAAGTTTTAAAGCGTTTGGATGTCTCTAAAATGATGCCCAAAGAAGTTATGGCTGTTGTAAAAGAAGCGCAGATGTTTGGCTACGGAAGTATGTTCGACAGTTTCTACATCTTAGTATCAACAACCACTTTTAAACAAGAAGGAACTGTCGATTTAGAAAAATCTATTGAAGGTTCTCTAAAAGCGATGGAGGCAAGAGGCGCACAAAACATCATTGTTAAAACTGAAGACTTCGGCACACAAAAAGGAATAACCGGGAAAAAAGCTTATGGCACTATGACCACTTTCGATCCTGTTCAGAAAAAATCAGAAAAAATGTATTATGAAGTATTGGTTTTTGGTCAAAATGGTGGATTACAACAAATCTTAATCATGCATCGTGAAGGAGACAAATACGGACAACAAATTTCTGAAAGAGTACTAAATTCGACCGAATTACAAACAACACAAGAATGAAAGAAGTGAGTTTTTTAAATCCTGAATTTTTCTGGTTGTTTTTATTACTTCCGGCTGCTATCGCATGGCAGTTTTGGAAAAAAAAACAATCGGCAACTTTAAAAATAAGTTCTGTCAGAGGTTTTAAAGCTGAAAAATCATTGGCTGCCAAACTAAAACCGTATTTGTTTGTACTTCGATTGTTAGCATTAAGTTCTTTGATTATTGCGATGGCGCGGCCACGAAAAGTCGATATCAGTAGCCAAACCAAATCGACTAAAGGAGTTGATATTGTAATGGCCATCGACGTTTCCGGAAGTATGTTGGCCAAAGATTTAAAACCCAATCGTATGGAAGCGTTGAAAAAAGTCGCCGAAAATTTTGTCGCCGGAAGACCCAATGACCGAATCGGAATTGTGGTTTATGCTTCCGAAGCTTACACGAAAACACCGGTAACTAGTGACAAAGCCATTGTTCAAGACGCGATTCGAAGTATAAAATATGACAATGTGTTACAAGACGGAACCGGAATCGGAATGGGATTGACTACCGCTGTAAATCGTTTGAAAGACAGCAAAGCCAAAAGCAAAGTGATTATTCTGTTAACCGATGGTGTTAACAACGCCGGGTTTATTGAACCGGAAACCGCTTCGCAAATTGCCAAAGAATACGGAATCAAAGTCTATACCATTGGAATCGGAACGAATGGTGATGCAATGTTTCCTTATGCTTATGCACCAAATGGCGGCTTTTTATTCCGAATGATGCCGGTGGAAATTGATGTAGCTTTGTTGAAAACGATCGCTAAAAATACGGGTGGAAAATATTTCAGAGCCAATAACAACAGCAAACTAGAAGCCATTTATAACGAAATCAATAAACTGGAAACCACCGAAATTCAAGAACTGAAGTTCTATGATTATGACGAAAAATTCAGACCATTTGTTTGGATTGCCGGCCTCTTGCTTTTGTTAGAATTTGGTTTGCGAAATACGGTTTATAGAAGTTTTATATAACAGCATATGTACGAGTTAGAAGAAAAAGGATATTTGTATTTCTTGATTGCCATTCCGGTATTGGCGATGCTTTTCTTGTATGTACAATACTGGAAAAGAAAAAAACAACGTGAATTTGGAGATTTAGATTTGCTGAAAAAATTAAGCCCGGAGAAATCAGTTTTTAAACCCGTTTTGAAATTGGTTATAATTCTTTTGGCTTTGACTTGTTTGATTATTGGTTTGGTCAACCCAAAAATGGGAACCAAATTAGAAACAGTAAAACGAGAAGGAATCGACATTGTTTTTGCCATTGACGTTTCCAAAAGTATGTTGGCCGAGGACGTTGCACCAAGTCGATTAGAAAAAAGCAAGCAATTGGTTTCGCAAATCATCAACAATTTAGGAAGTGATCGAATCGGAATAGTGGCTTATTCAGGTAGTGCTTTCCCGGTTTTACCCATTACGACGGATTATAGCGTGGCCAAAATGTTTTTGCAAGGCATGAATCCGGGCATGATTTCTTCGCAAGGAACTTCGATAGACCAAGCTATAAACTTAGCGTCCACATTTATTGACAAAAAAGATAAAACCAACAAACTGTTAATCATTATCAGCGACGGTGAAGACCACTCTGAAGCTTCCGTTGAGGCAGCTGAAGAAGCTAAAAAATTAGGCTTAAAAATTATTACTATTGGGGTTGGAAGTGAAAAAGGCGGACCAATTCCGTTGAAAAGAAATGGTGTCGTAGAAACTTTTCAAAGAGACCAAAATGACGAAGTGGTCATTACCAAAAGAAATCCTGATGTGTTAAAAGAAATCGCCAAAGCCACCGGCGGCGGTTATGTAGATGGTAATTCGACCAAAACGGTTTTGGATTATGTAAAAAATGCGCTGGACAATATTCAAAAAACCGAATTTGAAAGCACGCAAATGGCCGATTTCAAATCGCAATTCCAGTGGTTTTTAGGATTTGCTTTTTTTCTATTGTTTTTGGATGTTTTCCTCTTGGAGAAAAAGACGAAATGGGTAGAAAAGATGAACTTATTTAATGAAAAAGAATAAATGAAAAAGATATTGCTATATAGTCTAATCCTGATTTCCTTTTTGGCGAAAGCCCAAGAAAAGGGAAAAGATAAAAATTTGCCTAAAGGAAACGAATCTTTTGTAGAGAAAAAATACGCCGATGCCGAAGCGGAATACCGGATTTCGGAATGTAAAAACCCTAAGAAGTCCATTGCTCCTTATAACTTAGGCAACGCCATTTACCGCCAGAATCAAAATAATGAGGCAAAATACCACTACGCCAAAGCGTTAAAAAATGCCAAAACACGAACTGAAAAACATCTGGCGTTTCACAATATCGGCAATACCTTAATGAAAAACAAAGATTATTCCGGTGCCGTTGAAGCTTATAAAAATGCTTTGAGAAACAATCCAGCGGATGAACAAACCCGTTACAATTATGCTTTAGCTAAAAAAATGCTGGAAGACAATCCGCCTAAAAAGGATGATGATAAAAGCAAAGACAAGAAAAACCAAAAAGAAGACGAGAAAAAAAACAAGGACAAAAAAGACGATAAAGAAAAAGACAAGGACAAAGACAAAGACAAAAAAGGCCAAAACGACAAAGATAAAAAAGACGACAAAGACAAAAACCAAGGAAAACCTCAGCCTCAACCGGGTGGAATTTCAAAGCAACGTCTGGAGAATTTGTTAGATGCGGTGAATAACGAAGAGAAAAAAGTACAAGATAAAGTCAACAAACAAAAAGTACAAGCCAATCCGAAAAAAGCTGAAAAAGATTGGTAATTAGAATGATTATTTAAAATTTCGTTAAATAACAACCTAAAAAACACAGACTTTACCAACTTTGTGAGTCGAAATAAATGATAAAATGAAAATGAAAAAGGTAATTGTATTATTACTGTTAATATTCGGAAGTTCACTTATGGCTCAAGTCCAATTTGAAGCCAAAGTGAGCAAAAATTCTTTGGGAATCAACGAAAGATTGCGCATCGAATTTACGATGAATGCTGATGGCGATAATTTTGTGCCGCCGGCTTTTGAAAGTTCGGGTTTCAGGATAGTTGGCGGGCCAAGCCAATCGGTAAGTCAATCTTGGGTAAACGGAAAAAGTTCGTTTAACAAATCTTATATCTATATTTTATTGCCTACGCAAAAAGGCCAATTGACCATCAAACAAGCATCGATTGAAATCAACGGCCAGATTTATAAAACTTCTCCGGTAAAAATTAATGTGACCAATGCAGTCGAATTGCCTAAAGATCCAAACGAAGCACCGGCTATTACCGCAGACGATAATATTTACTTGGTCGCCGACATTTCAAAAGCCAATCCTTACCTCAACGAACCGATTACTGTAGTTTACAAATTGTATTTCAGTTATAACATCGGCATTTCCAATTGGCGCGAATTGAACAAACCAAAATACAATGATTTTTGGAGCCAAAACATTGACATCAAACAGCTCAAAGCCGAGGACGGCATGTTCAAAGGCGAACGTTATCGCTATGTGGTTTTGAGAAAAACAGTTTTATATCCGCAAAAATCGGGTAAACTCGAAATCGAACCACTTTCCTTAGATATCGATTGTCAAGTACCCAGTAACCGAAGAAATTTTTGGGGACAACCTTTGATGGTAGAGGACAGCAAACGTGTTTCAGCCGGAAGCAAAGTCATCAATGTAAAACCTTTACCTGAAGCCGGAAAACCAATTGATTTTAGTGGCGCAGTAGGCCGTTTTGACTTTCAAGTAAAACCTTCCAAAACCACCTTGAAAAACGGTGAATCAATGGAATTGAATGTGAGCGTGGTTGGAACAGGAAACTTAAAATTATTCACACTACCAAAACCTATTTTACCTTCTGCTTTGGAAGTGTATGATCCGGTACATGATGAAAATGTAAATACGCCGTTAACCGGAATGTCGGGAAGAATTTCGGACAAATACACCATCATTCCACAATACAAAGGCAATTATCAAATCAAACCGATTAGTTTTACTTATTTCGATTTGGCTTCCGGCAGATATAAAACCATTACTTCACAACCTATAACGATTAATGTTTTGGATGGTCCGAGCATAGCTTCAGCAGAAAAAACGAATCCGAATGAAGTCGCCAAAACCAGAGTGGAAGTGGCTAAATCATTTGCCTATAACAAGCAAAAAACGACTTTGAAATCAATGGGAAAAGATGATTTCTTAGGTTCGGGATTGTTTTATTCTTTGGTTGCTTTGCCGTTTTTAGCCATTCCGTTATTGATTGTTGGTAAACGAAGAAAAGAAGCATCAGACAATGATGTGGTTGGCAATAAAATCAAAAAATCGAATGCTTTGGCGAAGAAATATTTGGGTGAAGCCAAAAAATACTTGGCCAACAAAGAGCCCTTTTATATTGCTTTGGAAAAAGCCATGCACAATTTTCTGAAAGCCAAACTGAACATAGAAACTTCGGAAATGAGTAAAGAAAAAATCTCCGAAATTCTACAATCAAGAAGTGCTAAACCCGAAACTATATCAGAATTTATAGCCTTAACCGAAAACTGTGAATTTGCTCGTTATGCGCCTTCTTCAGAAACATCGATTCAGCAAGATTATGATAAAGCGGTGAATATTATTTCAGCGTTGGAAAAGCAAATTAAATAATTGACAATGAACAATTGATAGTTGATAATGAAAAAAATACTTTACCTATTTCTGTTGATTTTTCAAGTTTCATTGGCGCAAACTGCTTTTGAGCAAGGCAACCAATACTACCAAAAAGAAAATTACCAAGCCGCGATTACCAGTTTTGAAAGCATCATCAATTCGGGTAAAGAATCGGCTGAAGTGTATTTTAATTTGGGAAATGCTTATTATAAATTGCACAAAGTCGCTCCGGCGATTTACAACTATGAAAAAGCATTATTGCTTAGTCCGAATGACGAAGAAATCAAAACCAATTTAGATTTCGCCCGAAAAATGACCATCGACGACATCAAAGTCATCCCGAAAGTTGGCTTTCAAAAATTGATTTCCGATTTTACTTCAAAATACTATTACGACACTTGGGCATGGATTGCTGTGGCTTTTGCGTTATTATTTTTAGCTTTTTTTTCCGGCTATTATTTTTCACAAAAAACCGTTTTGAAACGTGTTTTCTTCTTCGGAATGTTCGTTTGGCTTGCCGGAATTTGCCTAAGTGCTGCTTCGGGGTTTTATGAAAAAAGTAGAACCGACAATGAAAAACCAGCTATCATTTTTGCCGAAACAACACCTTTAAAAAGTGAACCAAAAATCGGCAGCCAAGACGCAACTGTGCTACATGAAGGAACGAAAGTTTACATCTTAGAAAGTATCGCCAACTGGAAAAAAGTTGAACTCACCGACGAAACCACGGGTTGGATTGAAGACAGCGCGCTTAAAGAGATTAAATAGTCGCAATCACAGTTTTCAGTTTTCATTGATTTACTATCACTATCTTTACCAACTTAATTACGTTTTGAATATTATACCTAATATTTAAAATCTAAAATCTAATATTTACAAGTGTCTAGAGACGAACAATTAAAAAACCGCTGGGACAAAGTCGTGACCATTCTTTCCAATCAATTTGCTGAAGGAGATTTGCTCGACTTAGACGCCATTATATACTTAATCGGAGTGCAAGAACTTGGAAAAGTGCACCAAACCTTCAAAAAAGACGAAAAACTTAATTTGATGCACATTGCTATCTGTCGTTTGCTAGAGCCTTATGGTTACTATGAATTTGACTATGTTGACAAAGAAGGTTGGCCTCATTACAATGTCAAAGAAGAATTGCCGCCATTAAAAGCAGGAGAACAATCGGTTTTGATGAAAGAAGCAATTGTGAACTATTTTTTGGAGAGAGAAGTGATAGAATAGCATTTGGTCGATGGTTTTTATTTAAAAACTTCCAACTTCCAACTCCTAACTTCCAACTTTTCCCTAAATTTGCACCTTTACAAAAATGACCGATGATAGATAAGATTAAAGAACACATAGAAGAAGCTAAAGCATTCAATACCAAAAACAAAGAAGCTTTAGAAAATTTCCGCATTAAATATTTAGGCAGTAAAGGGCTTTTGAAAGAGCTTTTCACCGAATTCAAAAATATCCCGAACGACCAGAAAAAAGACTTCGGACAAGTAATCAATACCCTGAAAACTGTTGCTGAAGAAAAAGTCAAAGCGATTCAGGAAGAATTGGAAAGCAAAGAAGAAGTCAAAGGTTTCTACGGTGATTTAACTCGTCCTTCTGAACCTATTACAATCGGTTCACGTCACCCTATTTCGTTAGTAAAAAACCAAATCATCGATATTTTTTCTACCATCGGATTCAACGTTTCCGATGGACCTGAAATCGAAGACGATTGGCACAATTTTACCGCGTTAAACTTACCGGAATATCATCCGGCGCGTGATATGCAAGACACATTTTTCATCCAAACCAATCCCGATGTGTTGTTGAGAACACATACTTCATCGGTTCAAGTGCGTTACATGGAAAACCACAAACCACCAATCCGTACGATTTCACCGGGAAGAGTTTTCCGTAATGAAGCGGTTTCTTCGCGTTCGCACTGTATTTTCCACCAAGTTGAAGGTTTGTATATAGACAAAGACGTTTCGTTTGCCGATTTGAAACAAACCCTTTTATATTTCACCAAAGAAATGTTCGGGAAGTCGAAAATTCGTTTAAGACCAAGTTATTTCCCATTCACCGAGCCAAGCGCTGAGGTTGATATTTATTGGGGATTAAAAACCGAAACCGATTATCGTATCACCAAAGGAACCGGTTGGTTAGAAATCATGGGTTGCGGAATGGTAGATCCAAACGTTTTAAAAAACTGTGGTATCAACCCGGAAGAATACAATGGTTTCGCCTTTGGAATGGGCATTGAGCGCATCGCTATGTTATTGTACCAAATCGGCGACATCAGAATGTTCTATGAAAATGACGTTCGATTCTTGGAGCAATTCAAGTCGAGTATATAAATAAAAGTCAAAAGGGATAAGGGAAAAGGCATAATAACTTTCACTTATCCCTTACTACTTATCCCTATTCCCTAAAATGAAAAAAGACATCACCATACCAACAGTAGAAAACGTATTCCTAGCCGCCGTTCAGGAATGGAGCGATGATTTTATGGATAAGGTTTGGCATGTGTATCTTGTCAACGATTCTGACTACGATTTAGACAGCGTAATGGTCGTTTCCAAAGCTTTTGGCACCATTGATGGGGAAATGAAAAAAACAGCGCTCTTACGTCACGCATTTGTCCAAGTGCCTTCGGTTTCTGTCGCTAAAATTGAAATGATTGAAAACAACGTGTTGCGATTGAACAACGAGTTTATGGTGACTTACTTTATCGGAAGCACTTTATACGATAAAAAATTCATCTTCAAAGCCCAATCCATAACGCCGGATTATGTAGAAGAAGTGCCGATATTGTTTGTAGACGGCGTTATTGCAAGATAATTATGGATTGTTTTGTTGTTTTGCTTTTTGTTTCCAATTGACATAACCTAAAACAAAAATCCCAACCAAAATGAACACCAAAGCTCTCAGATAGAAACCCGGTGAAGAAAGTTGAATATTTAAAGGTTTCTCTTTAATCTCAAACAAAACATTAAAGACAGTCATAAAAAGTCCCCAAAACGCACCTGTTTTAACTTGGTATTTCCATCTTTCACTCATCTTAGTCTAGCTTATCCGTTAATTTTTTGAATACTTTCTTAGCATCTTTGCCTTCATATAAAATTTCGTAAACTGCATCAATAATTGGCGTCTTTGCTTTGTATTGTTGATTTAATTTGTAGGCACTTTTTACAGCATAATAACCTTCTGCCACCATACTCATTTCCATTTGTGCGGCTTGAACCGTGTAACCCTTTCCAATCATATTCCCGAACATTCGGTTTCTTGAAAAAACAGAATAACCTGTAACCAATAAATCGCCTAAATAAGCCGAATTGTTGATGTTTCGTTTCATCTTGTGCACTTTGCGGATAAACTTTTTCATCTCGCGAATTGCATTGCTCATAATCACCGACTGGAAGTTATCGCCATAGCCTAAACCATGTGCAATTCCTGCTGCAATAGCATAAATATTTTTCAACATTGCGGCATATTCGGTTCCGATAATGTCATCAGAGATTTTGGTTTTGATAAAATGACAACTCAAATTATTAGCAACCACTTTGGCCTTTTTAGCATCGGCACAAGCGATTGTCAAGTAAGATAGTCTTTCTAAAGCTACTTCTTCTGCATGACACGGACCAGTGATAACGCCAATGTTCTCGTAAGGAATGTCAAAATGCTTATGAAAATGTTCGCCAACAATTAGGAAAGTTTCCGGCACAATTCCTTTTATAGCAGAGAAAATTACTTTGTCTTTCAAATCAACCGTTAATTTCTCGAGTTCTTTACTTAAAAAAGCTGATGGAATTGCAAAAATTAAATAATCGGCATAAGCTATCGCTTCATTGATATCATTGGTCAATTTTAGTTTTTTGATATCAAACTCAACTGAACTAAGGTAATTTGGGTTATGTCTTTCTGTTTTTAAATGGTCTATAGCCGATTGGCTTCTCATGTACCAAGCTATTTCGTCAAGGTTAACACAAAGCATTTTTGCAATAGCTGTCGCCCAACTTCCGCCACCGATTACTGCAAATTTTGGAGATTCATTCATGAATAGTAACTTTAATGATGTCCAAAAATACTCAATTTTAAATGATAAAAGAAGAACTTTATTAAAATAGAAATAAGACCAACCAACTAGCGTCTTTTGGATCTAAAACATTAAGTGTTACTATTATTCTTACTTGTTGGTGTTTTGTTGTCTTTAGTTATTTCCTTTAATGATAAAAACTATTTTCGATAGAAATTATTATGATCTACATACTCCCAAACATTATGAGGCAATAATGGGCGAATGTTTTTTTTGTTTTTGATATTTTCACGAATAAAAGTAGAGGATATTTCTACTACAGGCGCATCAATTTTGTGGATTTTCGGATGGTCTTTCAGTTCCAAGTTTTCGGCTTCTTCCGAAATTGCTCCGTCGATTCGGCCTTTGGTCTCGAGTCTCGGATAAATATAAATGTCATGATTTTGTAAAATGTACTCGTAGTTTTTCCACTTGTGAAACGATTTCAAATTGTCTTCTCCCATGATTAAAGAAAACTCATGTTGCGGATATTTTTCCATTAAATGCGCCAAAGTATTTACGGTGTAATTCGGTTGCGGCAATTTAAATTCAATATCGGAAGGCCTGATTTTCGGGTAATCTTCAGTAGCCAATCTAACCAAATGCAAACGATGGTAATCATCTAACAAAGTGTTCTTCTGCTTCAACGGATTGTGTGGCGTTACGACCATCCAAATTTGCTCTAAATCGGAATGTTCGGCCAAATGATTCGCAATAATCAAATGCCCAACATGAATAGGGTTAAAGGTGCCGAAATATAAACCAATCTTCATTTTTTAAAAGGGATAAGGGATAAGAGAAAAGGCATAAGATTTTTACTTATCCCTTTTCCCTAATCCCTTGTTACTTATTTTACAAATTCTTTCACTAATTCATACGCTTCCGCTTTCGCAACATCCAAATCATAATTCTTAATAATGGTGTCAAATTGTGGTGCTGTTGCCAGCTCTACGTGGGCTTTGGCGATGCGCATATTGATTTTTTCGTCGGTTTCGGTAGAACGCTCTTTTAAACGGCGTTTCAACTCGTCGACACTCGGTGGTTTTACAAAAACGGCTAAGGTTTCTTGAGGGAATTTGTGTTTGATTCGCAATCCGCCGGCTACGTCTATATCGAAAATCACGTTTTTGCCTTTGGCCCAAATCCTTTCTACTTCACTTTTTAAGGTTCCATAAAAATTATCTCGATACACTTCTTCCCATTCAATAAAATCTTCGGCTTTGATGTGCTTCTTGAATTCTTCAATTGAGATGAAATAATAATCTTTTCCATGTACTTCTTCTCCTCGCGGTTCACGCGTTGCGGCCGAAATAGAGAATTC
This sequence comes from Flavobacterium sp. 102, assembly GCF_003634615.1. Classification (NCBI taxonomy): domain Bacteria; kingdom Pseudomonadati; phylum Bacteroidota; class Flavobacteriia; order Flavobacteriales; family Flavobacteriaceae; genus Flavobacterium; species Flavobacterium sp. 102. The sequence continues at coordinate 708,708 of NZ_RBKX01000001.1, forward strand.
TAAATTCAATTCGGGTTGTGCTAATAAATGTCTTACTATGGTAGTTTTCCCGGAACCGGATGGCGCTGAGAATACTAATAACTTTCCTTTGTTCATTTTTATGCTGAATTTCTTTACTTCGTCAGTCGCTTCGCTCGTGTCAGTATCTATTTTACAAAACATTCAAAACCTGCTCCTTAATCTTCTCTAACTCATCCTTCATCATTACGACCAATTTCTGCATTTCGGAATGATTGGATTTGGAACCCATGGTATTGATTTCTCTTCCCATTTCTTGGGTAATGAAACCTAATTTTCTTCCATTGGCTTCCGTTCCGGCAAGGGTTTCAATGAAATAGTTTAAATGGTTTTCCAAACGCACTTTCTCTTCGGTAATATCGTATTTTTCGAGGTAAAAAATCAATTCTTGTTCGAAACGATTTTCATCTACGTTTTCTTTTAATTCGTCCAAAGCGGTTCTCAATCTGGTCTTAACCGTTTCAACTCTTTCTGCGTCATAAGCCACCGCATTATTCATCAACGTCATAATATTGGCAATGCGATGTAAAAACTCTTTTTCCAAAGAAACGCCTTCGTCTTTTCTGAACTGCACAATATTTTCCAAAGCATCATCAATCACGGTTTGGATTTTCTTCCATTCGTTTTCGTCAATTTCATCACGCTCGGTTTTTAACGCATCGGGCATTCTTACCGCCATTTTCATCAATTCGGTTTCATCGGCATTCGGAATCACGGCTTTCATTTGGCTGATATAACCTTTTACAATAGGCACGTTGATTTTAGAGGAAGTTTCTTCTCCGGTTACTTCAACATACAGCGAAAAATCAATTTTTCCACGCTCTAATCGTTGCGAAAGTTGGTTGCGCAAACCCAATTCCATTTCTCTGAATACGGAAGGCATGCGCGTGTTTAAATCCAAACCTTTGCTGTTCAGCGATTTGATTTCTACGGTAATTTTTTTGGTTGGTAGTTGCAAACTCGCTTTCCCAAAACCGGTCATCGATTGTATCATAAATTGTGTAAAATGTTCTCAAAGATAAATAAAAGTTTGCAGTCGCAGTCGCAGTTTACCGTTTTCTGCTGTGACTGATTACTGAGGCTGGGACTTCTTTTTCTGCAAAACCAAATAAACCCCAACAAATATTAAAACCGCAGACAGCATCTTAACCCAAGTCAGTTGGTCTTTCCCTAAACTCATGGCAAAAATGGTAGCAAAAAGCGGCTGCAGATAAATAAAAACCGCTACAGTTGTCGGTTTCAATTCACGCATCGAAACCAAGTTAAATAAATAAGTAAAGAATGTAGTAAACACGACTACAAAAACAATTTCCCACATAATCATCGTTGGAATCGTTTGCCATTGAATTTCCTGATATTCGCTCCAGCCAAAAGGAATTACCATTAGTAACCCAAAAGTATAAATCCATTTTACGAAGGTGAACGCATTGTATTTGTCCATTAATTTCTTAACCACAATGAGGTAAAAACCATAGGAAACTGCGTTGATGAAAACCAAGAAATTCCCCAACGTCGCATTGGTGGCATTGCCCATTGATTTGCCATAAAGGATTAAAAATCCGGTTCCGAAAAGTCCAAGTAGAATTCCGAAAATCTTTCGGGTTTCCATTCTCTCTTTCATGATTATCGCGGATAAAATCAAAACAATAATTGGCGTCGTTACCATGATTACCGAAGCAGAAATCGGTGAAGTATAATTCAATCCTTTGAAAAAAGTCAGCATATTTAAAGCCACGCCAAAAAAAGCGGCAGCTATAATTCGAGGTAAATCTTGGCGTTGGATTTTTTCTTTTGGGCCAAAAAAAGAAACCAGCCAAAACAAAATAGCTGCTCCAAAAACCCTGATCAAAATAAATCCGTATGGTTTGATGTAGGTTGGCATCACATCTTTGGCAATCGTAAACGAAACGCCATAAATCAGCGACACCATCGTTGCTGCCAATAATGCCCAAGTCCTTTTTGACATTAACTCAATACTTTTGTAACCTCAATGATATTTTTTTGGCTGTTGCCAATGTAAATTTTGTCGTCAATAATAAAAACAGGTCGGCTCAAGAAGGTATAATGTTGTAATAAATATTGCTTATAATCGGCTTCGGTCAAAGCTTTGTTTTTTAAATCCATTGACTTATAAAGTTGTGCTTTTTTGCTAAACAACGCTTCGTAACTTCCCGAAAGTTGATACATTTCCTCCAATTCTTTTTCCGTTATCGGGTTTTGGCGAATGTCATGAAATTGCAATCTGTCGGCGTTGGGAAGTGATTTTATAATTTTGCGACAAGTATCGCAAGAAGCTAAATAGTATATTTTATCGATCATAAAAAATTCTTTTTGCAAAGGAAATTCATTTCCACTTATAATCTGTAATTTTATCGAAAATTTAAAAAAATTGGAAACATTTACGAAAGAAATATCGATTCGTTGGTCTGATTTAGACCCGAATTTTCACGTCAGACACAGCGCTTATTATGATTTTGGCGCCCAACACAGAATTGAAATTCTGGAGCAATTGGGATTGACCATGAAAGTAATGCAAGAACAACATTTTGGTCCGGTTTTGTTTCGGGAAGAATGCATTTTCAGAAGAGAAATCAGATTAAACAGCAAGGTTTTTATCAGTACCAAAATCGGAAAAATAAAAGCCGATGCTTCTCGGTGGACAATTGTTCATGAATTGAAAAATGAAACCGATGAACTTTTCGCCATTATCTCCGTTGACGGAGCTTGGATTGACACTAAGCTAAGAAAAATAGCCAATCCAACACCAAAAATTGCGGCAGATGTTATGAATGCTATGCCGAAAACAACTGATTTTACAACATTATAAGGATAAAATATGGAAGCAACTTTCAAAATTTGGGACACCAGCAGAAAAATTTATGCCAAACTGATTGACAGTTATACTTTGGAACAACTGAACAAAATTCCGGAAGGTTTTAGTAACAATTTGGTTTGGAATTTAGGTCATATTATCGTTTCGCAACAAGGTTTAGTCTATCGTCTTTCGGGATTGCCGATGAATGTTTCAACAGAAATGATGGAAACTTATAAAAATGGTTCAAAACCAACCGGAAAAACAACACAAGCCGAATTAGACGAACTAAAAGTGCTTCTTTTTTCGTTGATGGAAAAAACAAAAGAAGATTATGCGTCAGGAAAATTTGTGACTTACAACGAATACACTACGGGAACCGGATTTCATTTGGCTTCCATCAAAGATGCGATGGAGTTTAATAATTATCACGAAGGAATTCATCTTGGTTTTATGATGAATATTCGAAAATTTGTCTAGCGTTAATAAAAACGAAAAGAGTATTTTCAACCGAAGAATAAAAAGTAAATTTGCGCTTTAATACATTATAATAATGAAATTCAACACCAAAGTTATTCATGGCAACCAACACCATGAAGAAGTTACCGGAGCGGTTATGCCACCGGTTTTTCAAACCTCAACTTATGCACAAACTTCACCGGGAAAACCTGTAGGTGATTACGAATATTCTCGTGCTGCCAACCCAACCCGTCAAGCTTTAGAAGATGCTTTAGCCAGTATTGAAAATGGCGCTCGAGGCTTGGCTTTTGCTTCTGGATTGGCCGCAACAGATTGTTTATTGCGTATGTTCAAAGCCGGTGATGAAATCATCGCAATGGACGATTTATATGGTGGTACTTACCGTTTATTTACCCGTTTATACAAAGACAGCGGTATCAAGTTTCACTTCGTAGATATGAACGACTTTGAAACTTTTCAATCATTGATCAATGAAAACACCAAGTTGGTTTGGGTAGAAACACCAACCAATCCGTTGATGAAATTGGCGGACATTGCCGAGATTGCCAAAATCACTAAAAAGCATAACATCCTTTTTGCTGTTGACAATACTTTTGCGACACCTTATTTGCAAAAACCTTTGGATTTAGGCGCTGATATTGTAATGCATTCTGCTACGAAATATTTAGGCGGACACAGTGATGTGATTGCCGGTGCTTTAATTATCAAAGACGCAGCTTTAGGCGATGAATTGCACTTTAAGCAATTTGCAACCGGAGGAACGCTTGGACCAATGGACAGTTTCTTGGTTTTACGCGGGATAAAAACTTTGCATTTGCGTGTACAAAGACATTGCGAAAACGGAGAAAAAGTAGCGCAATTTTTAGCCAATCATCCTGAAGTAGAAAAAGTATATTATCCTGGATTACCCAATCATCCTTTTCATAACATTGCCAAAAAACAAATGAGTGGTTTTGGTGGTATGGTTTCTTTTACCTTTAAATCAGGAAAAAAAGAAGATGCGATTTCTTTCTTGGAAAAACTAAAAGTATTCACTTTAGCCGAATCACTTGGTGGTGTTGAATCTTTGGCAAATCATCCTGCATTGATGACACACGCATCGATTCCGGAAGACAAACGAAAAGAAATTGGGATTACTGATGACTTAGTTCGATTGAGTGTTGGCGTCGAAGATATAGACGATTTGCTTGCCGACATCGAACAAGCCTTCAGATAGATAGCTTCTTTCACCAACTATATAAAGCCAGAACATAAAACTTCTGGCTTTTTTTGTTCATCCACCATTATTGACGAATAATTTATAAGAAAAATAATTAATTTTAATAATGTTTATGTATTTCGTCGATTATTATTGTCTTTTTGACGGTTATTTAATTTTATTTATATAGGTTTATCATGTTTAATTAAATATCTGACCCCATGAAAACAATTATCCTTAAAAACACTTTTAAACTATTCCTTTTCTCGCTCATACTATGTAGCACAAATAGTTTTTCATTCACAAAACTACCAACTGACGCAAGTTCCAATGGTCATGAATCAAGAACTCGTTTTGTAAGCAAAGCGACAAAGATGTCGAAAACAACTTCAAAGGGTAAAACCTCTAAAAGCTTTGCCATGCAGGCTAAGAGTAAAAAATTCTTTAAGAAATAATCTAAACCCAACCGTAATTCTAAACATTGCTAGGGGTAAATAGCTAGTGTCGACTTAGAATTATTGAAAAACAAAAAGTCCCGATTTCTCGGGACTTTTTTTTATATTCTTCAATTGCTAATTAGAAGCCATAATTCACACCAATTCCTATCACTTGACGGGTTTGAAATCCTCTGTAAGCATTGTCATCATATATAGTTTGGAATGCAAAATTGGTAGTCAAGTATTTATTCACTTTCATTACGATGTTCAAAGTATAATCTAAATCAACGTTGTAAACTTCTTCTAAATAGTTGGTGTATAAATTCAAGATGTTTTCGGCTGACACATTCTCCATGATATTAAACTTGTAATAACCGTTTATCGCGGCTCCAAATTCATAGCGCATAGACTCGCCCATTTTTACACCAAAAGCCGGCCCAAGATCAGTAAAATGTGGATGAACCACGATTATTTTTGAAGTTGCCGGCGCAACGTTTATTTTAAGGTTGTCACTTTTCTTCCAAAGCATACCGGGACCAAATTGGGTAAAAGCAGGAGAAAAGAAGTGAGAGATTTTAACCGAGCTATTCGCAGGATCAAAACCGGAATCAAATTGGGTTTTAAAATTAAAGAAGAAAGAGTAATACCATTCTCCTGATGCTTTTTTACCTAATAAGGAATTGAATTCAAATCGGTCGTCTGTTTTTTGTAAATCTTGACCGTTAATTTTGGTTAAACCATAATTGGCATTTAGTTTGTTGTCCCATGTCCAAGTATCGCTTTTATAATTGAAGTCGTATTTTACGCCTGTATTTCCTGAAATACTGCTTTGTCCACCGGCCAACCAGTTGTTGAAACTCGCTTGGTTAAGCAAGATGGTAGCCACGCCTTTTTTCTCCCAACCGTTAGGTTTTTCTTCTTGAATTTTGGCAACAGTTTCTTCCGTTTTCTTTAGTAATTCTTTTTCACTTACTTGTGAAAACCCTTTGTTTAGGGATAAAAGGAACAGTGTTGCTAATAAAACTCTTTTCATTTTTAGATTTTTTTAAATTCGGTGCAAAGGTAAGAATACATTCGATTTAAACAAATCTTTGCTAAAAGCTAAGTGTTTGATTTTTAGAAATAAAGCTATTTCGATTTTTTAAATAAAGGAACTGCCGAACAAGCTTCGCCATACATAATGCTTTTAGCAATCGGTTGGAGTTTTTGAACGGCGATGATATAAGCGCTCTCGGGAACGGGTTTTTTAGAACAACCTTTAATGATAACGGGTTTGTCTTGATAAAGAGTGTAATCCAAAGTAGGGAGAATTTCTTGGTACAAGGCCGTTTCCAAATCGTTTAGGTTTCCGCTCACAACTTTTTGAGCAAAAGGCGCAACATAAGTAGCCACTAAAATATTGGCCCAAGCCGGAACAATCGCATCCGTGGAGCAATAAATCGCTACAAAATGATTTTGATATTGCGACCAATCGTGATTTTTTAAGGCTTCGCGAAAGTCTTTTTCTTTCAATAAAAAACCTTCCAATAACCATTGGGAAATATCTATTTGTGTCCGAATGCCGTTTGGGTAATAGTCTTCCAAATCAAACACTTCGAGCACTGAATTGGCTACTCTGTTGATGATTTCGTCCATTTTTTTAGTGTTCAGTGTTCAGTATTGAGTGTTCAGTTTCAGTGGGATTTCTGCGAACTGCAACTTCTTACTGAATACTAGTGTTAAAGCATTCCCAGTTCTAACTTGGCTTCTTCACTCATCAAATCTTTGCTCCAAGGCGGATCAAAAGTGATTTCCACTTCGCAGGATTTAACAGTGTCGATTTTTTTAATTTTTTCTTCTACTTCGCGCGGTAAAGTTTCCGCTACCGGACAATTTGGTGAGGTTAGTGTCATCAAGACTTTTACTTCATTGTCTTCGTTAATCATCACGTCGTAGATTAAGCCTAATTCGTAGATATCTACAGGGATTTCAGGGTCATAAATGCCTTTTAAGGTTTTCACCACATTTTCGCCTAAATTGATATCGTCTTTAAATTCTTCCATAATTTTAATTTTTAGCATTGAATGCCAAAGCATACATTTTAAGTTTTTTTACCATCGAAACCAAACCGTTGGCTCTGGTTGGTGATAAATGTTCTTTTAAGCCAATTTCATCAATGAAATCAGTATTAGCATCTAAAATATCCGAAGCTTTTTGATTAGAAAATGCACGGATTAGAATAGCGATAATGCCTTTGGTCAATATCGCATCGCTATCGGCTGTGAAGACAATTTTATCGCCTTGTTGTTCGGCATGAACCCATACTTTCGATTGACAACCGGTGATTATATTATCTTCGGTTTTATATTGTTCTTCTATTAACGGCAATCCTTTTCCGAGGTCGATGATGTATTCGTATCGTTGCATCCAATCGTCGAACATCGAGAACTCGTCAACGATTTCGTCTTGTATTTCTTTTATGCTCATTCTTCTTTTTCTTTGGCAATAGCCACTATTTTATTGACTAATTTTTCTATCGCGACAGGCGGAAAACCGTGATCAAAATCGGTGGTTTCATAATCCTTATCCTGGTAGCGTATTTTTAAATTGGCAATCGCCGCACCATCATAAAATCGTTTTTGTGTTGGATCTTTCAGTTTTGGCACTTCTTCCAAATTAATTTTAGCGAAAGCCGTAACCAATGCTGCCCAATCGGCATCAGAGATGGAGATTTCTTCCTTAGGTGCTGTTTCGTTTCGGTCTCTTGAGATGGTGGCTTTTTGATTGATAATTACAACTTTTTGGTAAAACCCACGAGTATTTGCAGTGTATTGAATAACAGTATTAGTCAAATCATTCTGCGTTTCATTGTTACAACTTTTTCCGAGAAAAATAGTTAGTAAAATCATAATTATTGCTTTCATCGGTCTTTGTTTTAAGATAACATCATTTGGGCTTTTTTAATCGCTTCGACCATAGAATCGATTTCTTCTTTGGTATTGTAAAAAGCAAAACTAGCTCTTATCGTTCCGGGAATATTAAAATGGTCCATAATCGGCTGTGCGCAATGATGTCCGGTGCGCACCGCTATGCCCAACTTATCGATAATTGTGCCAATGTCGTATGGATGAATCCCATCGATATTAAACGAAATTACGGAAGTTTTTTGTTCTGCCGTACCAAAAATTTTCAATCCTTTGATTTCTAGTAATTTCTCGGTAGCGTATTCAAGTAGTTCATTTTCGTATGGCGCGATGTTGTCAAAACCAATTGCATTCAAATAATCAATCGCAGTTCCAAGGACAATTCCGTCGGCTATATTGGGTGTTCCGGCTTCGAATTTGTGTGGTAAATCGGCATAAGTAGTTTTTTCAAAGGTCACGGTCGCAATCATTTCGCCTCCGCCTTGGTAAGGTGGTAATTTACGCAGCCAATCTTCTTTTCCATATAGAATTCCGATTCCGGTTGGTCCGCAAATTTTATGTCCAGAAAACACATAAAAATCACAATCCAAAGCTTGAACGTCAGGTTTTAAATGCGGTGTCGCTTGAGCACCATCAATTAAAATCGCGGCACCAACTTCGTGCGCTTTGTCAATCATATATTTGATGGGGTTTATCGTTCCCAAGGCATTTGAAATATGATTTACTGTTACGATTTTGGTTTTGGCAGAAAGTAATTTATCGTATTCCGACATGATTAATTCGCCTTTTTCATTCATCGGAATGACTTTTAAAGTTGCTCCGGTTTTCTCGCAAAGCATTTGCCAAGGCACAATATTGCTATGGTGTTCTAAAGCGGAAACCAAAACCTCATCACCTTGTTTTAAAAACGCAGCAAATCCATTGGCAATCGCATTAATTCCGTGCGTCGTTCCCGAAGTAAAAATCACTTCGTGAGCGTGTTTAGCGTTGATATGATTTTGGATTTTACCTCTTGAAACTTCATACGCATCAGTGGCCAATTGGCTCAAAGTATGCACGCCACGGTGAATATTGGCATTAATCTCTTGGTAATATTTAGATATCGCATCAATAACCACTTGTGGTTTTTGCGAAGTAGCGCCGTTATCAAAATAGACGAGCGGTTTGCCATTGACCTTTTGGGAAAGTATCGGAAAATCAGCTCTAATTTTTTGGATGTCTAACATGGTATTATTTAGAAAAATTCTAAATACAAAAGTAGCTAAAATGGAATTGTTAATTGCTAAACAAATATTAATATTTTAGGCTTTTGAACCATATAAGTTATATAAGAAAGTAGAAGCTCAAATGAACTTAAATGTCTTATATGATTGAAATTTTATAAATTGCTTCAAAATTAATTCCCATGAAAAAACTTCTCAAAATCTTTGCTGTTTTATTGTTGGTTGCTTTTGTTTATTTGCGAATTGCTATTTATCCACAACTCGATTTGATTTCAGGTTTTTCGGCAAAGAGCGTGGCTTCCGGACATTTCATTGATAATCGTTCGCTTGAAACCATTCAAAAAGGCGACAATGATATTCCTAAAGTGGATTGGGCCACCAATGAAATTGATGAAAACGGAAAGTTTGCGACTTCAAAAGTGTATGGATTAAAAACACGAAAAGCCATTTACCGCGAAGGTTTGGGCGCGACGTTAATCAACGATGATTTTGAGGTAAGCAAATCTTATAATGTTCCGAAACGGACTTTTTTAAAGAACAATTTGCCTTATCCTTATGGAAATAATAATCCGATAGATACTGTTTTTTCCAATATTGATTACGCCAAATTACAAAAAACGGTCGAGAGTGCTTTTGACAAAGAAGGAGAGAAAAACAAACGCACCCGTTCTGTGGTTGTCCTTTATAAAGACAAATTAATTGCCGAAAAATATGCACCGGGCTTTACCGCTACTTCTAAAATTTTAGGCTGGTCGATGACTAAAAGTTTGACCGCAACTTATTTCGGAATTCTACAAAAACAAGGCAAAATCGACATTATGAAACCAGCTCCGATTGCGGAATGGAAAAATGACGAACGTTCCAAAATCACCATTAATGATTTATTACATATGAATTCAGGTTTGGAATGGGAAGAAAGCTATACGAAGATTTCTGACGCTACCAAAATGCTTTTCGTAGCTCAAGACATGACTAAACCACAAATTGATAAACCTTTGGTGGGAAAACCGAATAATAGTTGGAATTACTCTTCGGGAACAACCAATTTATTATCCGGAATTTTACGAAAACAATTCAAAACCCATCAGGAATATTTAGATTTTTGGTACAGCAGTTTGTTTGATAAAATCGGGATGAATTCAGCTTTGGTAGAAGTCGATATGGCCGGAAATTTTGTGGGTTCGTCCTATGGTTGGGCTACAACGCGTGATTGGGCGAAGTTTGGTTTGCTTTATTTAAACAAAGGCAATTGGAACGGCGAGCAAATATTTGATCCAAGCTGGGCAAAATATGTGGCAACGCCAACCAATAGCTCTAATGGTCTTTACGGCGGTCATTTTTGGCTAAACGCCAATGGTAAATATCCTGATGTTCCCAGAGATTTATACCATTGTAGCGGTTTTCAAGGGCAAATGGTGTTTGTCATTCCGTCAATGGATTTGGTTGTAGTTCGAATGGGATTGAGTGAAGACTTCGATTTTAATGGGTTTTTGAGGGAGATTATTTTATCAATAAAGAAGTAAACTTAACCGCAAATTTTGCTAAGAAATACACAAAGGGCGCAAAGTTGTTTATCAAACTTACGCCCTTTGCAATTTTTACTTTGGGTTCCCTTACGGTTATAACTTATAAATTAAAGCCTAAATTCACGCCCAATTTTGTAGCGATGATTTTAGTAATTCTCTTTTTCAATTCCGGGATTTTGATACTTTCGATGACTTCATTCGAAAACGCATACATTAATAACGCTTTGGCTTCTTTCTTAGGAATACCACGTTGTTGCATGTAGAACATGGCGGTTTCGTCTAATTGTCCAATGGTACAACCGTGGGAACATTTTACGTCATCGGCAAAAATTTCCAATTGTGGCTTAGCATTTATCGTTGCTTTATCGCCTAACAAAATATTGTTGTTTTGTTGGAACGCATCGGTTTTTTGCGCTTCTTTTTCGACATAAATTTTTCCGTTGAAAACACCTGTTGAACTTCCGGCCAAGATGGTTTTGTAGTTCTGATGACTTTCGCAGTTTGGCGTCGCATGGTTTACCAAAGTGTAATGATCAACGTGTTGTTTGTCGCCAATAATGGTAATGCCTTTTAAAGTCGAATCGATTCTTTCTCCAAAATGATAGAAATTTAGGTTGTTTCTCGTGATGTTGCCGCCAAAAGAAAAAGTGTGAACCGAAACGCGGCTTTCTTGTTTTTGGGAAATATAAGTGTTGTCAATCAGGTTCGCCGATTGCAAGTCGTTTTGAATTTTATAGTAATCAACGATGGCGCGCTTTTGGGCAAAAATCTCAGTAACTGAGTTAGTTAACACTGTATTTTCGTTTAAAGATTGGTGTCTTTCGATGATTTGAACGTGTGCATTTTCGCCTACGATGACCAAATTTCTTGGTTGAACCATCAAAGCGCTTTCATTTCCGGTAGAGAAATAAATGATTTCAATCGGTTTTTCTACTACTTTGCTTTTCGGGATGTTGATGTATGCACCTTCATTGGCGAAAGCCGTATTTAAAGTTGTCAAACTCTCTTCTTTGCTCGCTATTTTGTTGAAATACTCATCGATAATCATTTTGTATTTCGGTTTGTTTAAAGCTGAAGACATTAAACAAACATCCAAACCGTCATGTGTCGTTGCCGATAAAAAAGAAGTGAATTTTCCATCCACAAAAATCACTTTATGGGTGTCGATTTCGTGCAAAAAGTATTTTTTTACCTCAGCAAATTCGATAGCATTTTCGTGTTTTGGGAATACTGAATAATCATTTTTTAAGATAGCATTCAGCGAAGTATATTTCCAAGCTTCCTCTTTTTTGGTCGGAAACCCTTTGTTTTCAAAGTTTTTTATGGCAGAAGTACGAACGTCGTGCAATTCCGAATGAACGTCAATGTGTTCTTCGAAAGCCATGAATGAGGATATAAGTTTTTCTTTTAATTCCATGTTTTTGTTGTCAGTTGTCGGTTGTCGGTTATTGTTTTAACGGAGAACAGATAACAGAGAGCTTTTTAAGCTTCTTGCTCTTGTTTAATCCAATCGTATCCTTTTTCTTCCAACTCAAGCGCTAAAGAAGCATCACCAGATTTTACAATTTTTCCGTCCATTAAAACGTGAACGAAATCTGGAATGATATAATCTAACAAACGTTGGTAGTGCGTGATGACTAGTACCGCGTTGTTTTCGTTTTTCAATTTGTTTACACCGTTGGCCACAATTCTCAAAGCATCAATATCTAAACCCGAATCGGTTTCGTCAAGGATAGCCAATTTTGGTTCCAACATCGCCATTTGAAAAATCTCATTGCGTTTCTTTTCTCCACCCGAAAAACCTTCGTTTAACGAACGCGATAAAAACTTACGATCGATTTCCAATAATTCTGATTTCTCACGGATTAGTTTCAGCATTTCGTTGGCCGGCATTTCTTCTTTTCCGTTGGCTTTTCGGCTTTCGTTGATGGCAGTTTTCATAAAGTTGGTCACCGAAACACCCGGAATTTCTACCGGATATTGGAATGATAAGAAAACCCCTTTGTGAGCTCTTTCTTCCGGCGCCAATTCTGAAATGTCTTCGCCCTCTAATAGGATTACACCTTCAGTTACGTTGTAATTTTCATTTCCGGCAATGATAGAAGAAAGTGTACTTTTTCCGGCACCGTTTGGTCCCATAATCGCATGTACTTCTCCGGCTTTTATCTCGAGATTAATTCCTTTTAAAATCTCTTTATCTTCAACACTAGCGTGTAAGTTTGTTATTTGTAACATTTTTTAAATGTGTTTTGTTCTAATTTATGATTATCCTACTGAACCTTCAAGTGAAATCTCTAATAACTTCTGAGCTTCAACTGCAAATTCCATTGGCAACTTGTTCAGTACGTCTTTACTAAAACCATTTACGATTAACGCAATTGCTTTTTCGGTTGGAATGCCTCGTTGGTTACAATAAAATACTTGGTCTTCTCCGATTTTGGAAGTTGTCGCTTCGTGTTCGATTTTAGCTGAAGAATTTTTACTCTCGATGTAAGGAAACGTATGCGCTCCACAATTATTACCCATCAACAACGAGTCACATTGCGAGAAGTTACGGGCATTATCAGCTCTAGCGCCAATTTGCACCAAGCCTCTATAGCTGTTTTGTGATTTTCCGGCAGAAATTCCTTTAGAAATGATTGTTGATCTGGTATTTTTACCCAAATGAATCATCTTGGTTCCGGTATCGGCTTGTTGGTAATTATTGGTTACGGCAATCGAATAAAATTCACCGATTGAATTGTCGCCTTTCAAAATAACTGAAGGATATTTCCAAGTAATGGCCGAACCGGTTTCTACTTGTGTCCATGAAATTTTTGCGTTTTTCTCGCAGAAACCTCTTTTGGTTACAAAGTTGAAAACGCCGCCTTTGCCTTCCTTATTTCCGGGATACCAGTTTTGAACAGTAGAATATTTGATTTCGGCACCGTCTAAAGCAATAAGCTCGACAACGGCAGCGTGTAATTGATTTTCGTCCCGACTTGGCGCAGTACATCCTTCCAAATAAGAAACATAACTGTCTTCATCAGCTACTAAAAGTGTTCTTTCGAATTGACCGGTTCCGGCTTGGTTGATACGGAAATACGTGGATAATTCCATTGGACAACGAACGCCTTTTGGAATATAACAGAATGAACCGTCAGAGAAAACCGCTGAGTTCAATGCCGCATAAAAATTGTCTTTTTGAGGAACAACCGTCCCTAAATATTTTTGAACCAAATCGGGATATTCGCGAATCGCTTCGGAAATACTCATGAAAATGATGCCTTTTTCGGCTAAAGTCTTTTTGAATGTTGTTGCTACAGAAACCGAATCAACCACGATATCCATAGCAATATTGTTCATTTTTTTCTGTTCGTCCAAAGAAATCCCTAACTTTTTGTACATCGCTAAAAGTTCAGGATCTACATCGTCAAGAGTTTTATTCGGGTCAGCTTTTTTAGGTGCCGAATAATAAGAAATCGCTTGAAAATCGGGCTTTTGATAATTTACATTTGCCCAATCCGGTTCAATCATTTCCTGCCAAGCGCGAAACGCTCCGATGCGCCAATCGGTCATCCATTGCGGTTCTTCTTTTTTCAAAGAAATAGCGCGAACGATATCTTCGTTTAGCCCAATAGGAAACGTCTCCGACTCTAAATCAGTGTAGAAACCGTATTCGTATTCTTTATTTTCGAGTTCGACTTTTAAGTCGTCTTCCGTATATTTTGCCATAGTGTTATTCTAAAGTGAGAATGATTCTCCGCATCCGCATGTTCGTGATGCATTTGGATTGTTAAATACAAATCCTTTTCCGTTCAATCCGCCTGAAAACTCCAAAATGGTTCCGGCTAAGTATAAAAATGACTTTTTTTCAACGGCAATTTTTACATGGTTGTCTTCAAAAACTTTGTCGTTTTCGCCAAGTTCTTTGTCAAATTTTAATTCATACGACAAACCCGAGCAACCACCACTTTTTACGCCTACTCGCACGTAATCTTGGGCAGCGTCAAAACCGTCATCTTTCATCATATCGATGATTTTTTTGCTGGCTGAATCTGAAACTTTGATCATGTCTATTTTGATTTTGTCTAAATAAAGGGCAAAGTTAACACAAATATCCTTTTTTACGGCATTTCAAAGCATTTTTATAACTAATTTAAGAATAGAAAAAAATGATTTTGAGGATTTAAAAGCGACAGATTTTTAGTAATTTGCAAGCCATTTACAAGATTAACCGAAGAAAATTCAACAAATGAAGCTATATCCAATAGAAGCCGGAAATTTTAAACTTGATGGCGGTGCGATGTTTGGTGTGGTTCCTAAAACCATTTGGAACAAAACCAATCCGGCAGACGACAACAATTTAATTGACATTGCGGCAAGATGCCTGCTGATTGAAGACGGAAACCGCCTGATTTTAATTGATACCGGAATGGGTAATAAGCAATCGGAGAAATTTTTTGGCTATTATTCACTTTGGGGAAGTCATTCTTTAGATGGTTCTTTAGCTAAATACGGATTTCATCGCGATGATGTGACCGATGTTTTTATGACGCATTTGCACTTTGACCATTGTGGTGGAAGCGTGAATTGGAACGCCGCCAAAACGGGTTATGAAGTCGCTTTCAAGAATGCTAAGTTTTGGACGAATGACAACCATTGGGAATGGGCAACCAAGCCCAACGCAAGAGAAAAAGCCTCATTTCTTTCAGAAAATATTTTACCGATGCAAGAAAGCGGACAATTGAATTTCGTCAAAAGACCGGAAGGAGATTTTGGACATTCAAACGAATTGGGATTTGGGATTTTTTATGTTGATGGTCATACCGAAAAAATGATGTTGCCGCATATTCAATACCAAGATAAAACCATCGTTTTTTGTGCCGATTTGATTCCGACTGCCGGACATTTACCTCTGCCTTATGTTATGGGTTATGACACGCGGCCGTTGTTGACCATGCCTGAAAAATCAAAATTTCTCCATGCCGCAGTTGAAAATAATTATTTTTTGTGGTTGGAACACGATGCACACAACCAAATTATTACTGTTGAAAACACCGAAAAAGGAATTCGTTTAGCTAACGTTTTCAAAGTAGAAGACGTTTTATAATTAAATCATTTTTAAAAATTCTATATGGAAAATTTGAGTTCAGTCATCTTTTACAACATTGAGGAAGCCATAAAAACATATAGAATGTATGCTCAAAATCAGCTGAAAATTAATGATTTGAAAATCACCATTGACCAATGGTTGGTTTTAAAATGTCTCAAAGAAAATCCAAATGCGACTCAAATCGAATTGGCAGAAAAAGTTTTTAAAGACAATGCTTCCATCACCCGGATCGTAGAATTACTGGTCAAAGCCAACTTTCTGCAAAGAGAAATTAACCAAAACGACCGAAGAAAAATGAACCTCAAAATCACATCTTCTGGAGAAAAAATTTTGGAGGACGTTTATAAGATTGTCTTGAAGAACAGAGCCAAAGCATTAGAAGGCATTACTGCTGAAGAGATTGAAAGCGTAAATTCTATTCTAAAAAAAATCAGCTCCAATTGTAAAAAATAATTCTTTTAACTTTTTCTTAAGTAACAAATACATAATTAAAACACATATTTGATATATCAATTATTGATAAGTTAAATTTTTTAAATATGTCACGTAAAACTTTATTATTTTATGCGATAGCCAGCTCATTGCTAGGCTTTGCGGCGCGTTCCCAAAACACTACTGAAGACAAAATTTCTATATCAGGAAATTTGACATTTGAAAAGACCATTTCGGCTAATGCAATTTTTATTTATCTTATAGAAAGTGATTCGAAAAAACTGATTAAAACCGAAACACCTTTAGAAACCAATGATTTCAAATTTGAAAATGTTTCCAAAGGCACTTATTTTATTAAAATTGTTGCCGATGGCAAAACAAAACATTTGGGCAATCCGTTTGAAGCAAAAAGCAATCTGATTCTTCAAAGCATAATAATTCGAGCTGATGAAAACTTGCTTGATGAAGTCGTGATTACAAAATCAAAGCCTTATATCGAAAGGCAACAGGGAAAAATGATTTTAAATGTGGACAGTAATATTGGTTCAACAGGTTCGAGTGTGTTTGAAGTTTTGGAAAAAGCGCCCGGAATAAACGTTGATAATAATGACAACATTAGTTTGAGAGGAAAAAATGGGATTTTGGTTCAAATTGACGGGAAACCGACCCCTATGACCGGCTCGAATCTGGCCAATTATTTACGCGGCATTCCTTCGCGAAGTATTGATAAGATTGAATTCATCACCAATCCATCAGCCAAATACGATGCCGCCGGAGCTTCAATCATCAACATCAAAATGAAAAAAGACAAAAAAATCGGTGTGAACGGCAGTATTTCTTCGTCTTATAGTCAAGGAAAATATGCCAAAAACAACAACAATTTGAGTCTGAATTACCGAGACAAAAAAGTGAATCTTTTTGGAAATTACAGTTTTGCTTATCGCGAAGGTTTCAATGATTTACAACTCGATCGAAAATTTTACGAAGACGGCATTTTTACAGGCGCATATGAGCAAGACAACTTTTTGAGGATGAATTTCAGGAATCACCTTGCTAGAGTTGGTGCTGATTTTTATGCCAATAAAAAACATACTTTCGGAATCATCGTCAACAACATCAGTAATAAATTCAATCCAACGGGAAGCAACCGCTCGGATGTGTTTGATGAAACCGACAATTTGGCTTCTCGTTTTCAAACCAAAAACCGTTCGCGCGACCATTGGCACAATCATTCGGTGAATTTAAACCATAAGTTTGTCATTGATACTTTAGGTACAGAATTGACCACTGATTTCGATTATGCGAATTATGGTAATAAAACCCAACAAAATTTTACAACGCGTTATTTTAATTTGAATAATAGCGAGTTTCAAGATCCATATTTATTGTATGGCGATATCAAAGGCGACTTGAAAATTTATGCCCTAAAATCTGATTACGTGACTGTTTTGAAAAACAATATAAAGTTGGAAACCGGTGTAAAATCGAGCTATGTAAAAGCGGATAACAATTTGGCTTTCTATGATAAAAGTTCGGGCGTTCCGGTTTTTGATCCAACCAAAAGCAATCATTTTATACATGAAGAAAACATCAATGCAGCTTATGTAATCACTTCTAAAGAGTTTAAAAAATGGAGTTTTAATATCGGCTTAAGAGTTGAAAACACGAATATTACCGGAAAACAATTGGTGGATAATACTTCGTTCAAAAATAGCTACACTCAATTGTTTCCCAATGCGGTTTTTAGTTATACGTTAAATGAAAAGAACAGTTTGGAACTCAATTACAGCCGAAGAATTTCGCGTCCGAGTTATGACCAATTAAACCCGTTTAAGTTCTTTTTGGATCCGACAACTTACAAAGAAGGAAATCCTTATTTGTTGCCTCAATCAACCCATTCGATTGAATTGACTCACGTTTTAAAACAAAAAATCTTTACTACTTTGAATTTCTCCCGAACAACGGATAACATAACCGAAGTGATTGCGCCGTCCGAAGACGATCAACAACTGACCATTCAAACCAATAAAAACCTCAACACCGTTGACATCGTTGGTTTATTTGCTATCGTTCCGCTTGAAATTAACAAATGGTGGAATGTGAACAATAGTCTGAATTTTTATTATGGATACTACACAGGAACCGTCGCCAATACTACTATCAAAAACGAGGGCAATTTTACCTGCAATTTTAATTCGACCAATAGTTTCAAACTCGGTAACGGATTTACTGCCGAATGGACCGGAAATTATCGCGCTCGAGAAGTTTATGCTTTTATGGATGTTGACCCGATTTGGTTTATGAATATCGGTTGTCAAAAAAAATTCAAAAACAACAGCGTTTTGAGATTTGCTTTTAATGATATTTTTTATACCAATAGAACTACGGCAAGCACCGCTTTTACGGATTACAAAGAAAACTTCAAAGTGGCCAGAGATACTCGAGTGGCGACGATTTCTTATACTTATAACTTTGGTAAAAACAACGGTCCGCAACGACGAAGAACCGGCGGCGCAGATGACATCAAACAAAGAGCCGGCTCTTCAAACGGATAATTGTGTTTAAGGTAACCGCTTCCATTTGTTTTAGAACATAATCAAAAACATCAAATTAACAACCCAAAAAGCTAGCCCAGAAAAGGGATAATCGATAAATAAAGAGTTCAGAAATTCGCTAAAATTGAAAGAGATAAATTATTTTCCCTCAAGACTTTTTATATTTTTGAGTAACATAATTTTGCAACTGTCCGTTTCGGCTTGATATTTGAACCGTTACTAAATTATTGTTAATCCTTTTTTTGTTGGTGTAAAAAGAAATTATTTTTACCGTAACTAAAAAATCAAATCATTTAAAATGAGAACTTTAACTTATGTATTTTTATTATTGGCTACTGTAACACTCTCTGCTCAAGAGATAGTGCCGACAAAATCTTATAAAAAAACCCCTTTAACTGAAGAACAAGAAAAACGTTGGAGTCATTTGGATTTAGTGAAAGATTCTATTCCCGGAATGAGTGTTGACAGAGCTTACGCTGAACTTTTAAATAACAAAAAAGGCAATAAAGTGATTGTCGGAGTTATCGATTCTGGTGTTGACATCAGTCATCCCGATTTAAAATCAGTGATTTGGACCAACAAAAAAGAAATTCCAAACAACGGTAAAGACGATGATAAAAATGGTTTTGCTGATGATGTTAACGGATGGAATTTTTTAGGCAATTCAAACAATGAAACTTTAGAATTGGTTCGCTATTTAAGAAAGGGCGATGATGGTTCTGAAAGGTACAAAAGAGCTCAAAAAGAATATGACGCAGAATACCAAAAAGTTTTTCCGGAGAAAGAAACGGTAGATTTATTAGTCGATGCTGACAAAGTAATTCGCGAACATTTAAAAAAAGACAATTACACCGTGGAAGACTTGAAAGATATCTCTTCTGTGAAATACGAATTGTACAAAAGCAAAAGAATTATGTTGTCGTATGCTGATTATGCCGGCGAAAAATTTCATGCCGAATTGGAAGAATATAAAGATTATGTTTACGACAGATTGAACTATAATTTGAACAAAGAATTCGACGGAAGAAAACCGGTTGGCGATAATCCGGAAGATATTAACGATAAAAAATACGGTAACAATATTGTCTACTCAAAAGAAAGAAAAGACTCTTCTCACGGAACGCACGTTGCCGGAATTATTGCCCAAGTCAGAAACAACGGAATCGGTGGCGATGGTGTGGCAACCAATGTTGAAATTATGCCAATCCGTGCTGTTCCTAATGGTGACGAATATGATAAAGACATCGCCTTAGCGATTCGATATGCCGTTGACAATGGTGCCAAAGTCATCAACGGAAGTTTTGGAAAAGACTATTCTCCACACAAAGAATGGGTTTGGGACGCCATGAAATATGCCGAAAGCAAGGATGTTTTAATTATTCTTGCCGCCGGAAATGATGGGAAAAATGTAGATGTTGAACCCAATTATCCGGAAGATACCGCTGATAAAAAAAATGAATTGGTCAACAATGTGATGAAGGTTGGGGCTATCAATTACAATTATGGAGAAAATGTAGTCGCTAATTTTTCAAACTTCGGAACTGATAATGTTGATGTTTTTGCGCCGGGTGTTAGAATTTATGCCACCGTTGAAGATCATCATTTCAAGTACCAACAAGGAACATCGATGGCATCACCAAATGTAGCCGGAGTTGCAGCCTTAATCCGTTCTTATTATCCTAATCTCAAAGCAGCCCAAGTGAAACAAATCATCATGCAATCGGGAACGCCAATAGATTCAGAGGTTTATGTTGGGGAAAATAAAGAAAAAATACCCTTTTCAAAAGCAAGTGTTTCAGGCAAAATCGTAAATGCTTACAATGCTTTGAAAATGGCAGAAGAACTATCAAAAGAAATTCCAAAAGAACCAAAATTATAATTTTATCGGGAAGCAAAACTTTCCAATTTTTCAGAAAGCATGACAAACAAACTTTTTTCTATTGCCGTTTTACTATTCACCTCAACAATCATAGCCCAAACTGATAGTTATTGGCAACAAAAAGTTGATTACAAAATGGAGGTTTCGATGGATGTCAAAACCTATCAATACAAAGGCAAACAAGAATTGCTTTATACCAATAATTCTAAGGACACTCTAAGACGGGTTTATTACCATTTATTCAATAACGCTTTTCAACCGGGAAGTGAAATGGATGCACGACTACAATCCATTCCTGATCCTGACAGAAGAATGGTGCATAAAGTCAAAACCGCAGAAGGCAAGGAAATCAAAGAAAGCCGACTTAAGTCTTTAAAACCGAATGAGATTGGCTTTTTAAAAATTTCGAATTTTAAACAAGATGGTGTTTTGGCCACGACCAAAGAGGTCAGCACCATTTTAGAAGTCGATTTGGCTCAACCGCTTTTACCCGGAAAATCCACTTTATTAACTTTAGATTTTGAAGGGCAAGTTCCGGTACAAATACGCCGTTCGGGTAGAAATAACATAGAAGGTGTTGAACTTTCGATGGCACAATGGTATCCGAAAATGGCCGAATTTGATTTTGAAGGTTGGCATGCTGATCCTTATATCGCTCGAGAATTCCACAGTGTTTGGGGCAATTTTGATGTCAAAATTACTATCGATAAAGAATACATTTTAGGCGGAACAGGATATCTGCAAAACAAAAACGAGATTGGTTACGGCTATCAAGACAATGGCGTTCTAGTCAATATTCCGAAGAAACAAAAGACATTAACTTGGCATTTCTTAGCGCCTAACGTACTTGATTTTACATGGGCAGCCGATAAAAATTACCTTCATGATGTCGTAAAAACTGATTTCGGTACCACTTTGCATTTCTTATACAAAAACAATCCAAAAATCATTGACACCTGGAAAAAAGCGCAACCGAAAACAGTGCAGCTAATGGACTTTTACAACAAAACGATTGGCAAATATCCTTATGACCAATATTCTGTAATTCAAGGCGGCGATGGCGGTATGGAGTATGCCATGTGTACACTTGTTTTAGGCGAAGGTACACTTGAAGGATTAGTAAATAGTGTGATTTCGCACGAAATGGCGCATTCTTGGTTCCAACATGTTTTGGCCTCTAACGAAAGTAAACATCCATGGATGGATGAAGGAGGCGCGTCATTCTTAGAAGATCTAGGCGTAAACGAAATTTCAGAAACCAAATCTAAAAACCCTTTTTCCGGCGCTTACAAAAGTTATATGGATTTGGCTAATTCAGGTTTAGAAGAACCGCTTTCCACGCATGGTGATCATTTTGGTTATAACAAAGTGTACAGCACTTGTTCCTATTATAAAGGCGAATTGTTTTGGACACAATTAATTTATTTAATTGGCGAAGAAAACACCATGAAAACCTTAAAACGTTATTATGAAGATTTTAAATTCAAACACCCAACGCCAAATGATCTTAAACGCACAGCGGAAAGAGTTTCAGGTGCCAATTTAGATTGGTATTTAACTGAATGGACACAAACCGTAAACAAGATTGATTTTGGGATAAAGGATGTAAGCGAAAACAACAATTCAACCACAGTAATTTTGGAAAGAATTGGCAGAATACCTATGCCAATGGATATTTTAGTGGAATACAACGATGGTACTCAAGAGAGTTTTTACATACCGCTGCGCATGATGAGTTTTGAAAAAGAAAACCCGAATCCAAGAATAAATAGAACTACACTTCCCGATTGGGCTTGGGCATTTCCAACTTATACCATGTCTATCAACAAACCAAAAAACAGCATTAAAAAAATCACTATTGATCCGAGTGGTTTAATGGCCGATGTGAAAAAGGAAAACAACACCATAATTTTTTTAAATAGAAATTAATCCAAAGGCGTCTCAGTAGAGACGCTTTTTTTTTGGAATAGAATTTGTAGATTTACCACAAATATTTTTCACCATGAACAACTTAAAAATTCTATTGCTTTTAATGGCTTTTGGCTTTGGTTTTCAAAAAAGTGATGCCCAACCGATTCGATTCAAATCGAGCAGCGTTAGTTTTACCGACAAAAAAAGTGACGGAAATTGGAACGAATGGTCAGATTTTGTTGAAGCCAATGTTTTAATCACTTTAGACCCTAAAAAAGATTTGATTCTAATCAATTCTGCCGAAGTGCAATCGTTTAAAATCAAAGCTTATGGTGAAATTGAGGACAATGACGAAGTCAATATTGTTCCGTTTGAGTGTATTGACAATCGGTATTCTAATTGTAAAATATTGATTATCACCAAGAAAAAAGAAAGCAACCGAATGCAGATTTATATCAATTACAACGAAGTTAAATTCGTTTACAACGTTTACAATTCCAATTAATTTACCCGCAAACCAAATGGATTTCTCCTATCCAAAGGCTGAAAAACTCAAAAGCAAAACCATTATAGATTTGTTGTTCTCCGAAGGCAAATCAGTGGGAAAATATCCTTTGCGTTTGGTTTATATAGCACATGATTTCGAAGAAGATATTCCTTTGAAAATGGGCGTTTCAGTATCCAAAAAATACTTCAAAAAAGCAGTAGACCGTAATTATTTCAAACGCGTTTTAAGAGAATGTTACCGATTAAATAAAACCCAATTGATAACTGCTTTAGACAAAAAATACTGCTTTATGTTCTTCTATCAAACCAGCGATAAATTATCTTATCAGGAAATTGAAGAGAAAACCAAACAGCTTTTTGAAAAATTCGCCAAAACTATTTCGGAAGAGAAATAATAAATTTATCATTCTGGCGCACAATAAATTAGTAACTATTTGCGTTTTAGTAGTATAAATCTCTTTATTATGAAAACAGTCTCTCTATTTTTTTCTGTGATTATTTTATTTTTTTCATCCTGTAAACAAAGTGATGCTGAAACCATGGATATTGCAGTTCCTGCTGACGCTTATTATGCCGCTGCTGATTCTACCGTTGTTGAAGCCGGAGAAAGCGTCAAAAACTATGCTGTTAGTATGAGTCTTCCCGACAAAGCCAAAGAAGAAGCCATTGAAACCAAAATCATCAAATCCGGGAATTTGCGTTTCCAATCCGATAACTTAGAAGAAACTTACAATCAAATTCAGAAGGCGGTTAAGAAATACAATGCCTTAATCAAAAATGATTCTCAAGCGAATAACGATTATCAGTTTTCCCGAACGATTAACATTAGGATTCCAAACCAGCATTTTGATGCTTTTATAGCTGATATTTCAAAAGGCGTAAAGTATTTTGACCAAAAAGATATTTCATCTCAAGATGTTACAGAGGAATATATCGATGTGGCTTCACGAATTAAGACCAAAAAAGTTTTAGAGGCACGGTATTTGGAGCTGTTGAAAAAAGCCAATAAAGTTTCGGAAATGCTTGAAATTGAAAGGCAACTTTCCGAAATAAGAGAAGAAATAGAAGCCAAAGAAGGCCGATTACGTTACCTTCAAAACAAAGTTTCTATGAGCACTTTAGACATCGAGTTTTACAAACCCATTGCCCAAGGAGGAAAAGCTACAGTTTCCTATGGTGGAAGAATTGGAAACGCTATTGTTTCAGGTTTTAACGGGATTTCAAATTTCTTTATTGGTTTAATCGAAAATTGGCCAGTAATTGTTACATTAGTTGTCTTGATTTTATTGATCAGAAAAAGATTTAAAAGAAAAAATAAATAAGCATGTTTTTACAATTCAGAAAAAGATATATTATACCGTTGGTATTGAGCGGATTCCTTTTTGTCGGCGTAAGTTTCAAAGATGATTTCTTCGAAATTTCTAAACAAATTGAAATATTCACCACACTCTTCAAAACCATCAACCAAAACTATGTAGATGAAACCAATCCGGCAGAATTGATGGACAAAGCCATTAAAAGTATGTTGGCCGATTTGGATCCGTACACGAATTATTTCAACGAACAAGATGTCATCAAATTCAAAATCAACAATACCGGAGAATATACCGGGATTGGTGCATTGATTACCCGAAAAGAAGACAAACTGATTATCAAAGAACCATATAAAGGATTTCCTGCTGACAAAGCCGGGTTGAAAGCCGGTGATGAAATTATCCAAATTGGCGATGTCTTGCTTGCCGATTTTAAAGACGACGCTTCTCAATTGTTAAAAGGTGCCAAAAACACTAAAGTTGACATCAAGTATCTCCGACAAGGGAAACCCTTAACTACGCAATTAATTTTAGACGAAGTCGAAGTCAAGGCCGTTCCGTTTTATGGAAAAGTGGATGATAAAACCGGTTACATTGTCTTATCACAATTCAACAAAAAAGCCTCCTCTGAAACTAAAGAAGCACTGGAAAAATTAAAAGCTGCTGGTGCAACCCAAATCATTCTAGACTTGCGAGGCAATCCCGGTGGTTTGTTGCATGAAGCGGTTAATATTTGCAATTTATTTGTGCCCAAAGGTGAAATCATCGTGACCACCAAATCGAAAAACGAAAAATACAACAATACATATAAAACTAATAGAGAACCTATTGATACTGAAATTCCTTTAGTGATAATTGTTGACGGTAAAAGTGCATCGGCTTCTGAAATTGTTTCAGGTGCTTTGCAAGATTTAGATCGTGCTGTAATTGTTGGCAGCAGAAGTTTCGGAAAAGGATTGGTGCAAAGACCGATTGACATGACTTATGGGACACAAGTTAAAGTGACCATTTCGAGATATTACACGCCATCCGGAAGATGTATTCAGGCTTTAAATTACAACAAAAAAGACAAAACAGGCAAAGCAACGCGCAACGACGAGAAAAGTTTTAACGCTTTCAAAACCAAAAAAGGAAGACCTGTTTTCGATGGTGGTGGCGTTTTACCCGATGTTGAAATCGAAGAAACCAAAACCAGTTCGATTGCTGACGCTTTGCAAAAAAATGACGGTATCTTCAATTATGTAACTCATTATTACTATAAAAACCCAACCTTAGGCGATAAAATTCCAACGATTACTGATGCAGATTTTTCGGATTTTAAAGCCTATTTGAAACGTGAAAAAATTGAGTTCAATACCGAAACCGAAATCGCGCTTAAAAACACTTTGGAAAAAGCGAAAAAGGAACAAGTAGATTCAGCCATTAATACAGAATACCAACAACTATTGACCGCTTTACAAAAAAGTGAAGAAATCCTTATTGACAAAAACCAAAGGGAAATTAAAACATTGATTTTAGATGAAATCATCAAGCGTTATCAATACAAAGAAGGATTGTATCAGTATTATGCTAAAAGCAATTTAGAAATAAAAAAAGCCATTGGAGTCTTAAATAATACGGCAGAATACAATAAGATTTTAAAAATTTAACATGAAGCTACTTAAATATTTGCCTTTACTTTTATTCGGTTTTTTACATGCTCAGGAAGAAGTAGTGCATTCGGTTTATTTTGACTTTGATAAATTTACTTTGAATGAAATCCAAATTAAAGATGTGGTAGATTTTATCAAAAAAACCGATTCCACCCGAATAGAATCCATCCAGATTTTTGGTTATACCGATGATATTGGTAAGGAAGCTTATAATTTTAAGCTTTCAACCCAACGAGCTACCGAAATTCAAAATAAATTTATTGAAAACGGAATCAAGAGCAAAATCATTGTAACCATTGAAGGTAAAGGAAGAATTCTTATCGATGATGACATTATAGAAAACCTACCCGAGAAACGCTCTAAAAACCGCCGAGTTGACGTAGTACTCAATTTAAAACCATTACCTAAAATTGAAATTCCGGGTTTTTACAGTACGATTCAAAAAAAGCACATCGTTGGCGATCACATTTATTTGGACAATGTTTTATTCGAAAGAGGAAGCAGTAAATTGACCTTTAAATCGAAAACGGAGTTGGATAAAATTGCCAAACTTTTGATGAAATACAAAAATCTGAAGTTTGAAATCCAAGGTCACGTTTGTTGCACACCGCCTTACCAAAAAGAAGCCATAGACAAAGACACTAAAAAACGCCAATTGTCTACCAACAGAGCGCAAACAGTTTACAAGTATTTAATTTGGAAAAAAATTCCAAAAGATAGAATGACTTTTAAAGGTTATGGCAATACCGTTCCGCTTGGAAAAGGTGCAGAATATGACCGAAGAGTAGAATTAGTAATTTCAAAAGTGTAATTACTCTTTCTTCATTTCGATATGAGGAATATCATCTTCCAAATACATATCGCTGGTTTGAATAAAACCGTGACTTTCATAGAATTTCTTCAAGTATAATTGAGCTGAAATCGTTATTTTTCTTTGGTCAAAATGGGTTTTGATGACTTGAATAGCTTCACGCATTAATATATGGCCCAGTTTTTTAGAACGAGAATGTTCTTTGACTACAACACGACCAATGGAAGCCTGTTCAAAATAATCATTTGGTTTAAAAAGTCTCGCATAAGCAACAATTTCACCATTATTCTCGCCAATTAAATGAAGTGCTTTCTCATCTTTCCCATCAATATCCTGATAAACGCAATTTTGCTCCACTATAAAGACTTCGGCTCGCAATTGTAACAAAGTATAAAGTTCATTCGTCGAAAGTGCTTCAAATCGCTTTATTTTCCATTCTAAATTCATGACAATTATTTTTTGAATTGAATCGACTTGATGATTGATTCCAGCTCGAACATCAAATCTCTTTTTTCTTTTGATGGTGCATAACAAAAACCTTCCAACACCAATATTCTTCTGTTTGGTTTATCAAAAATAACGTAGTTGATAAATGGTCCTGACATGAAGTCGTTTTTCATTTGCCAAGTGCCTTTGGTTTCATAGGCATTTCTTCCGGCTAAAATGGTTTTGGAAAAATAGGGTGAATAAGCTTCTTCAGTTACCATTCTTGTTCTATAAGCCGAACCGTGAATGTACTTTCTCCCAATAGAATCTCTGGTTTTTACAATATCATTGACTGCGTTATTAGGGTTAATGTCATTCCATGGTAATTGGTATATTATCACACTGGTATTGCCACTAGTGATTTCGCTTTTGAGCCAAATAAAATTCTTTCTTCGCATGACATACTCATATTTCGAAGGTATCAGCAAATCGATATTGAATTTGGTTTGGATTTTTTTAGTGTCTAATAAAGAATCTTTGAAAATCTTTTGGTTTTGCCCAATTTCAATCGCTCTCATTTTTTGAATGATGTTCGGTGCGTTTTCTTCTAATATGTCCAAAATTTCTGCTGTCGTTTTTCCTGAAATATGGACGGCATTTTGTGGCGATGAAAATTCATTTTCTTTGATTTCAAATTTAGTCTCGTTGCCTTTTTTTATAATGATAATATTTCTGGCATCTGTAGAAAAACCTTCGAAAAGTTTAACGGGATATTGATTGATGGTAAACAAAGGTTCTTCTTGTGGTAAACCCAAAACCGGTGAAGCAAATTTATTCCGGATGCTGTCACCTACTTCACCATTCCAAAGTTGGTCGTCAATAATTACGGCAATAGTGTTTATCGCAGCAGTAGAATCGCCCGGCAGCTTGTCCTTTTTAAACGAACAAGAACTCACGATAAACGTGACAAAAAGCCATAAAAAAAGGGTTTTACTCATAATTGAAATAAAACCCAAATTTATATAAGATTTTCGGATTAACCGTTGTTAATTTTTAACTTCATGCCCGGTTTCAAACTTTCGTTTTTGATTCCGTTCCATTTTTTGATGTCTGAAATGCTTACACCAGGATATTTTTTGGCAATGCTAAATAAGGAATCACCTTTTTTGACATAATACGTTTTTACTGCGTTTCTATCACTTGCAGCAATGCTTTCTTTTTTAGAAGATTTCGCTTCGTTAATAGCCACTTCTTTTTTAGAAACGATTAAGGTTTGACCCAACTTCACATTGTTATCTTCCATGTCGTTCCACTCTTTGATTTCCGTAAGAGTAACATTGTATTTTTTGGCAATGGTACCAAGATATTCACCTTTTCTAACCTTGTGTTCCACAATTTTAGTTTCGGTTTTTGGTGCTTCGGTTACTGTGTTTTCATCTTTATTGGCTAAAGCTAATTTTGAACCCGTTTGAACATGTAAATCATCAAGATTGTTCCATTTTTTCAAATCTTCAAGACTAACATTAAATTTTTTGGCAATACTGAAAAGATTATCTCCTCTTTGTACTTCATAATAATCACCAATTTCTTCGGTAGAATCACCATTGTTATCATTCGAAGCTACTGCGGTTTCAACTTTGTTGTCAATGATTGCTTTTTCTGCTTTCACTTCTTTTCTAACAGTAGTAACCACTCTTTCATTTTTGATGATTTTTAAATTGGCACCTAGAGCGATATTATTGCTTTTTAGTTTGTTCCATTTTTTCACTTCTGCTACAGAAACGCCGTATTTGCCTGAAATCTCACCCAAGTTATCACCTTTTCTAACCTTGTAGTATTTCACCACGTCTTTATAGGCAACCACTTTTTCTTCTTTGAATAATTTGTTGCTATTTGAAGCTACAACAGCTGTATCGGCTTCATTTGTTGCTTTATTTTCATTCGAAGCGATATCACTGTTAGTATAATCAGCTACATAAATTTTTAAGTTTCTGCCCAATGGCGCTTTGCTACTTCTCAAATGATTCCATTTTTTAAGCTCCGCAATTGTAATACCATACCTATTTGAAATCTTGCTTAAACTTTCACCTCTTCTAACTTTATGGTATTTCACATTGGCAGAAGAACCAGAATTTGAAGAAGCCAACATCGTTTTTTCAAACGGTTTTTCTCTTCTATTGGCTTCGTAATCAGCATAAGCATAAATCTTATCTTCATTAGAAGTAAATACTGCTATTTTATCAACCGGTAATCTTAAAAAGTGTTTTTGTCCCGAAATAAACGGAACTACTTCTCTTTTGTAAGAAGGATTTAAAAACTGCAACTCAGCAACAGAAACATCCATTAAATCAGCAATTTGTTTGAAAGTCATTGCTCTTTTAATCATTACAGTATCGGTTGCAAAATGATGTGCAACAGCTCTGTCCGGTTTGATTCCGTGTTCTTTATGGTATTCGAAAATATACATTGTGGCTAAGAAAGCCGGAACATATCCTTGGGTTTCTTTGTGTAAAAATGGCCTAATATTCCAGTAGTTTTGTTTTCCTCCTGAACGTCGAATCGCTTTCGCCACATTTCCAGGACCTGTATTGTAAGACGCCAAAACCAAATCCCAATCGCCAAAAATAGCATACATATTTTTCATGTATTGTGTTGCGGCATTACTGGCTTTTAAAGGATCGCTTCTTTCATCTACGTAAGTGTCGACTTTTAATCCGTATTGTTTTCCGGTTTGGTACATGAACTGCCATAAACCTGTCGCTCCAACTCTTGAAACTGCTCTTGGATTCAAAGCTGATTCTACAACCGATAAATATTTAATTTCTAGTGGAATATTTTGTGCTGCTAACGACTCTTCAAACATTGGGAAATAATACTGAGAAATGCCGATTAGTCTTTCAAAAGAACGCTTTCTGTTCTTTAAAAACGATTTGATTACGTTTTCTAAACCTTGGTTGTATTCAATATTGAAAGGTGATTTTTCATCTAATGCTTTTAGTCTTTCTTTCAAAAGTTCGGTTGGCAATTCGTAGTCCACTTTTTGATCCACATCGATGTTTTTGATGTCAAAAGTTAACTCGTTATATAAATCCAAACTTGCCAATTCCTTCATCCACATACTGTCAATACATTTGGCAATGTTGTCGTGAATAAACGAAGCTTTGATGGAATCTAAAACTTCTCTTTGGGTTAATTCTCTTTTGGGCAACTTGGCCTGAACCGGAATCACTTTAATGGTATCTTGGGCAAAAATTGCCGAAGAAGCCATAATAAGTGCTAAAGTTGTAATTTTTCTAATATTCATACTGTAATATTATAAGTGGTATTTGTTTCAGATTGTTAATTGTATAATTAACAACGTAATTAATTGTCTTTTATTGTGTTGCAAATGTTAATTTAAAATTGCAGCAATTCCCGGTAAATCTCTTCCTTCTAACATTTCCAACATTGCGCCGCCGCCGGTTGACACATAACTCATCTTATCTTCTAAGCCGAATTGTTTAACAGCTGCAACCGAATCTCCTCCACCAACGAGTGAAAAAGCACCGTTAACTGTTGATTCTGCAATATAATTTCCTAATGTAATGGTTCCTTTAGCAAAGTTTTCCATTTCAAAAACGCCTAATGGTCCGTTCCAAAGAATAGTTTTTGACTCCATGATTACTTGCTTGAAATTTTCCAATGATTTTGGTCCGGCGTCTAAGCCTTGCCAACCATCCGGAATTTCTCGAACGTCCACTATTTTTGTGTTGGCATCATTTGAAAAAGCATCTGCTGCAACTACATCCACCGGAATATGGATCTGAACGTTTTTCTCTTTGGCCAAACGTAAAATTTCCAAAGCCAATTCTTGTTTATCCTCTTCACAAATCGAATCTCCGATTTTTCCGCCCAAGGCTTTCACGAAAGTAAAAGTCATTCCTCCGCCGATAATCATGTGGTCGACTTTGTCTAAAATATTTTCAATCACCGTAATTTTTGAAGAAACTTTTGAACCTCCAAGAACTGCAGTTACCGGTTTTACTGAATTATTCAACACGCGATTCAAACTTTCAATTTCTTTTGCCAAAAGCATGCCGAAACATTTACTTGTTGGAAAAAACTTTGCAATTATTGTAGTTGAAGCGTGTGCTCTATGTGCTGTTCCGAAAGCGTCATTCACATAAATATCACCTAGGGATGCTAATTCTTTGGCGAAATCCTCATCGCCGGCTTCTTCCTCAGCATAAAAACGAAGGTTTTCTAGTAATAAAACTTCGCCCGGTTTTAAATCTTTCGCAGCACTTTGGGCAATTTCCCCTCTACAATCTTCCGCAAAAAGAACCTTAACGCCTAAAACTTCTGATGTTTTTGCCACAATATGTCTTAATGAATATTGGTCTTGTTTTCCTTTTGGTCTTCCCAAATGTGACATCAAAATTACACTTCCTCCATCGGCTAAAATGGCATCTATAGTTGGCTTCGCTGCTTCAATTCGGTTAGCATCCGTAACATTAAAATTTTCGTCTAAAGGCACATTGAAATCAACTCTAATAATCGCTTTTTTGGCTTGGAAATTAAAATCTTGAAGTGTTTTCATCTAAAATTTAAGTGGTTATGATTCCTTGCAAATATAATAAAATTTAATTTCATCGGAGATTTTTGTGCGTTTGTCGATGATTTTTAAGAAAAATTTAAGCCATAAGCCATTTATTTTCAGTTAAATAGTGTTTCAATACCCATTAACTTACAAGAGTGACAAGGAGTAATATTTGAATGTAAAGCTTGCCAAATGCTTTTCTTTTAGCCAAAAATTTGCTCTATATTTGCTCATGCAGTTTTCAGAAATACTTGGCCAAGATTACCTTAAAAACCATCTCGTTAAAAGTGCTTTATCGGGAAGGATTCCACATGCACAGTTGTTTGTTGGTCCCGAAGGTAGCGGAACATTGGCTATGGCGATTGCTTATGCGCAATTTGTTTTGTGTAATAACATTGGTATTGAAAATAATGGCGGAAATGAAAGTTGCAACTTAAAGTTTCAATCGCTTTCGCATCCAGATTTGCATTTTGTTTACCCGAATGTGACTAACGAAGACGTAAAATCAAAACCTAAAAGTGCCGATTTTATTATGGACTGGCGTGAATTTGTTTTGCAAAATCCTTATGGAGGTTTATTTGATTGGTACAAACATCTCGGAGTTAAAAACAAGCAGGGCGAAATTCGGGTTGAAGATGCTCAGGATATATTGAAAGCTTTGGCCTTAAAATCCTACGAAGGCGGTTATAAAATTATGATTGTTTGGATGGTGGACAAAATGAATATTGCGGCTTCCAATAAATTATTAAAATTGCTGGAAGAACCGCCTGAAAAAACGCTTTTTATCTTGATTTCCGAAAACGAAGAAGATATTATTCAAACGATTCGATCGCGTTGTCAAGTTTTGCATTTTGGCGCTTTACCGGAAAATGTTATTGTGGATGCTTTGATTTCACGTGAAAATTTAGATTCGAAAACCGCAGCCAAAATCGCTCATCAAGCCCAAGGCAATTATAACAAAGCTTTATATTTATTGAGCGAAGACAATGAAGATTTACAATTCGAAAAATGGTTTGTCGATTGGGTTAGAGCAGCTTTCAGAGCCAAAGGAAACGCTGCTGCCATTCAGGATTTGATTGCTTGGAGTGAAGAAATTGCGAGTATTGGCCGCGAAGGTCAAAAGCAATTTTTGAATTTCTGTATTGATATGTTTAGACAAGCCTTGTTGCTGAACTATCAAAATGAAAAATTAGTATATTTAGAGCCTAAAGTCGAGAATTTTACGCTCGAAAAATTTGCGCCTTTCGTAAGCGGTAATAATATCAATGATATTTTTAAAGAGCTTTCGGATGCTATATATCACATTGAACGCAATGGAAATGCCAAAATCATTTTAACCGATTTATCAATAAAACTTACCCGATTAATTCATAATAAATAAACCTATGAACAATACAGCTTCTATCTTAGTTTTGCTTTTTTTAGCGGTTACTTTTGTGCAATCTGCTTATGATAAAGTCTTTGAATGGAAAGGCAATGTAGAATGGCTTAAAGGTCATTTTGAAAAAACTATTCTAAAAAATAACGTGCCATTTGCCTTGTTTATTATCTTGGTTTTAGAATTAATTACAGGGATTTTTGCGCTGGTCGGTTGTGTTGAATTAATGGTCAATGGCGGCAAAACATTTGGTTTTTATGCGGCTGTTTTTTCTTCTATAACCTTGATATTTTTATTATTAGGCCAAAGATTGGCAAAGGATTATGATGGTGCGAGAACAATTGCTATTTATTTTGTGCCTTCGGTTTTAGCGGTTTGGTGGTTAAGTTAAACCACTTCTTTTGGCCGCTTGGAACATTTTTAATTCATCCCACGTAAATTGGTCACCATATTGTTCTTTCAATCCGCTTAACGATTCTTCTTTAAAACCTTTAAAAGCCTTGGCTAATGCTTTTATTTTATCTTCCGGCAATACATCTGAAATTGAAATAGTTTGGTTTTCAATTAATTTGGCTATATGGCTTCCAATGGTTTGAGCCGTTAATTTTCTGATAGCAGCAATTTCTTTGATTGAATTCTTTTGCAACCACAATTCGTAAGTTTCCTGAATAGTTGATTTTTTTGGTTCCTTTGTTTTTTTCTCCTTAGTATATCTTTCAATATCGTCTTCATCTTCCACTAGTGTGACATTGACATTTTTGAATTCTTGTTTTATGGTTTCCAATTTGTTAACCCTGTAATTCCGAATTTCGTCTGAAGACAATTTTTCTTTTGAAATGGTTTCACCTTTTACTACTGTTTCTATCAATAATTTGGCTTTCATCAAGCGTAAAACGGCTTTGATTTGGAGTTCTTCCAAAACCAATAACTCTTCGTAATAAGCTTTTGCTTTTTTGAGTCGTTGCACTTCTTCTATTTTCCACAGAATTTCATAAACCAAGTTATCCATTGGCAACAAAAAATAACTAAACGCGGCTTGAATTCGGTCATTTATAAATTGAAAATCAATATTTTCTGAAAATAATTTATTCAATTGTGAAATGAATTTTCGTGACGGATCAATTAATTTTTCTATTTCTTCTGCTTGTTTTTTGGCCCAAAAAGCGTGTTTAGATTTGGCTGAAACAGTTGATGCTTCGTTATAACTGAATTGATGATTTCGCCATTCTTGCGCCAAATCATTCCAATCAAAACTGTTACTCAAGTATTGATGAATAAAAGCTTTGGTATCTTGTTGTAAATTATTTTGAAGTATTTCTTCAGTGGCTTTGTTCAAGGAATAATCCATAACATCTTGGTCATTTGAAATGCCATTCATTTGCAACGGAGAAAGCAAAATTAAGCCGTTTAACGAACGCAAACGAGAAAGTGCTACATAGGCTTGTCCGGGAAGAAAAACCTGCGAAACATCGAGCGCTGCTTTGTCAAAAGTTAGTCCTTGACTTTTATGAACCGTTATTGCCCAGGCTAATTTTATCGGATAATGGACAAACGTTCCCAAAACCTCTTCGTCAATTTCTTTAGTGTTTTCGTTTACCGTGTATCGAATATTTTCCCATTCATATTTTTCGACTTCAATGGTTTTATTTTCATCGGGGAAATGAACGAGAATTTCTCTTTCGGAAAGAGATTGGATGATGCCCATTTTTCCGTTAAAAAATTTTTTATCAAAGGATAAATCGTTTTTGATGAACATAATTTGGGCTCCAATTTTTAGTTCCAATTCTTGTTCCAATGGGTAAATTTTATCCGGAAAGTCGCCAATAATTTCGGCACTGTAAGTTCTAGAATTTCCTTCCAAATCAATAAGCGATTGTGAATTGATGTTATCGGCTTTAGCATTATGAGTGGTTAAAGTGATGTAACCTTTGTTTGCTTTCAAATCAAAATCAGGTTTTACAAACTGATTTAAAATTTGAAGATCATCTTTAGTGATTTTATTATTTCTAAGATTATTCAAAACCGAAATAAAAGTATCATCTGTTTGACGGAAAATGGTAGACAATTCAATATACAAAGGCGGATTTCTTTCGATTACATGTGCGTGAAAAAAGAATTTTCCTCTATAATAATTCCGAAGTGTTCGCCATTCTTCATCTCTAACAACAGGAGGAAGTTGTAGCAAATCCCCAATAAATAAAACTTGAATGCCGCCAAAAGGGCGATTGTTTTTTCTAACAGTTTGCATCATAAAATCCATCGCGTCCAACAAATCGGCACGCAACATACTGACTTCATCAATGATGAGCAATTCCATATTTCGGATAACTGCTTTTTTTAATCCACTCATTTTGAAATGTCTACGCAAAGTAGAACGGCTTTCGAATTTGGTGTTTTCGGTAAATTGTGGTGATGAATTATCGGGTAAAAATCCGCCAAAAGGCAATTGAAACATGGAGTGAATCGTTACACCGCCGGCATTTAAAGCCGCAATTCCTGTTGGCGCCACAACCACCGTATTTTTATGAGTGGTTTGAATTATTTCTTTAAGCAATGTCGTCTTTCCCGTTCCGGCTTTTCCGGTTAAAAAGACCGATCGGTTAGTTTGGTTGATGAATTGCAAAACATAGTTTGCTTCGGCTGTTACTGATTTCATGGCTTGTAAGTTTTATAAGACACAAAGTTAAAGTATTGTATTTCAATATACAACAAAAAAAGCGCCTTTAAATTATGGCGCTTTACTATCTATAAGTTAAAATGAAATTATTTCTTTTCTTCTTTTTTGGATTCCGGTTTTTCTTCTTTCTTACCTGAAGATTTGTATTTGTCGTTAATCAATTTAATTATTTCTTTAGTTACATCATAACTGTCTTTGGCATACAAAACTGAGGCTACATCGCCTGTTCCGTAGATATAATCATATCCTTTTTCTTTACCATAATCCTTGATTACTTTTCTGTAATTCTTAACTAAAGAATCCATTTCAACACCGCTTTCCTCTTGCAATTGTCTTAACATCGCTTGTTGTGCGTAGCTCAATTCTTGTTCTCTTTGTTGTAATTCAGCCCCTTTTTGTTGAGCCCAAACTTGCCCATTTGCCTGAGCGTTCTTCTGGAAATTAGCTGCTTCAGATTTGAAACGATTTACTTCAACTTCCAATTGGCTTCCCATTACTTTGGATTTGTCTTTGTATTTTACTTCAATATCTTTTGCTTCCGTAGATTCTTCCATTAATTTAGAAGTATCGATGTAAGCCGTTTTGAATTCTTTTGTTTCGGTAGTTTTGTTGCAGGAAATTATTGAAATGGCCAATGCAAAAAGTAGAACTGTTTTCTTCATTATTTATTTATGATTTGATAAATTAATTTTTGGTTTCAAAAGTATAAAAATAAAAGGCAATAATCTAACGCTGAAAAACTGAGATTTTATTACAATTTCGCGATATAAAATTTAGTTATTGTTTAAGTAAAAACGATAATCAGGCGTTATTGTTTTTGATTTCAAATAAAGCGTTTTAAAAGCATTTTCCTTTTCCTTCAACCAAAGACGCATTTTAAGTCGTTTTGATTAAACAGCGCTCGTTTATTTAAGTTTTATTGGTTTTTAATGATGTAAATGTGCGATGAATACTCATTTGTCTTCTTTCCGTTTAAATTTGACTTCCATCCAACAAAAAATGCTCTGATGAAATTCATCTTTCCTGATTTGTATTTTTCAGAAAGCAAACTCACATAATAACTGTCAAATTTCATGGGTAACACTTCCACCAATTTCATTTCTTTTTCGCCAAATAATTTTTCAATCGCTGTTTTTGAAAAATGCCAAATGTGTCTTGGCACATCATAAGCGGCCCAATGTCTGCCATAAAAATTAGCATCAAAAGATTTAAAATTTGGAACTGCGATCACAATTGTTCCGGTTGGTTTGATTAATCTTTTCAACTCCGTTATATATTCATCCAAATTCGGAACATGTTCTAAAACGTGCCACATGGTGATTATGTCAAATGAGTTGCTTTCTAAAGCTGATAAACTTTCAGCAAAAGTTACTCCTTTATTTATCGCAATTCCTTTTGCTTTTGCGCTAGGTTCAATTCCGGTAATTTGCCAACCGTCATTTTTGGCTACCACTAAAAAATCTCCGGTTCCGGCACCAATGTCTAAAATTTTTCCTTTTGGTGATTGTGCATTAATTAATTTCAGTTTGTTTTTAAGTGCAATACTTTTGATAAAATGATAAGCTCTTTCAAACAAAGATCGTTTTCCGTCAGTATGCGAAATGTAGTCATCGCTCTCGTAATAACTTGGTAATTTTTCTAGACTTGGCTTTGGGAAAGTGATTAAGATATCATATTCGGGATTGTGGTGCAATTCGAAAATTTCTTTGGAAACCGAATAATCTTTTACTTTTTGAAAAAAAATATTGTTTTGAAAACCCATAAATTCTTTATTGATAAGGCTTGGCAAGCTTAGTTTCACGTGGAACGTTTAAACTATCTTCCCATATAAATTAATAAAACCGAAATATCGGCTGGTGAAACACCGCTGATTCTGGAAGCTTGCGAAATGGTCACCGGACGAATTTTGCTTAGCTTTTGCTTAGCTTCAATCGACATTGATTTGATTTTGTTGTAATCGAAATTCTCAGGGATTTTTATATCTTCTAAACGGATAAGCTTTTCGGCATTGTTTCTTTCTTTTTCGATATAACCTGAATATTTCACATGAATCTCTGCTTGCTCGATTATCTCTTTATCCAAATCATTTTCTTGAATGTACTTTTGAACTTTTTCGAATTTTAAAATGTCTTCTAATTCAATTTGCGGTCGAGAAAACACTTTAAACATTTTATCCGATTGATTCATAGGAGCACTTTCCTTTAAGACTAAAATTGGATTTGCTTCTTCTTGCGTAACACTTGTTTCTTTGAAAAAATTGACCATTTTTTCACTTTCGTTGAATTTATGTTCCATTCTTCTCATTCTCTTTTCAGAAGCCAAACCAATTTCAAAAGACTTTGGCGTTAATCTGAAATCTGCATTGTCTTGACGCAAAAGCGTTCTGTATTCAGCTCGTGAAGTAAACATGCGATAAGGTTCTTCGGTTCCTTTGGTAATCAAATCATCTATTAGAACACCAATATAAGCTTCATCACGACGAAGAATCATAGGTTCCATTTCTTTCACTTTTAAAGCAGCATTCATACCAGCCATCATTCCTTGAGAAGCAGCTTCTTCGTATCCAGTTGTTCCATTAATTTGTCCGGCAAAATACAAACCTTCAACGAGCTTCGTTTCTAAGGTATGTTTCAACTGTGTCGGCGGAAAATAATCGTATTCGATGGCGTAACCCGGGCGGAAAAACTTAACCTTATCGAATCCTTCAACGGAACGTAAAGCTTTGAATTGAATATCTTCCGGTAAGGAAGTCGAAAACCCATTTACATAAACTTCAACGGTATTCCAGCCTTCCGGTTCAACGAAAAGTTGGTGTCTTTCTTTATCTGCAAAACGGTTGATTTTATCCTCAATCGACGGACAATATCTCGGTCCGATACTTTTGATTCTTCCATTAAACATTGGTGAACGATCAAAACCTTCGCGCAAAATATTATGCACTTCATTTGAAGTATAAGTCATGTGACACAATTTTTGGTGTGTCAATGGCTTCGTTTCATCAGAATAAGAAAACTTATCCGGTATTAAATCACCGGGTTCCTCACGCATTTTAGAATAATCTAAAGAACGTCCGTCAACTCTTGGCGGTGTTCCTGTTTTCATTCTGCCTGATTCGAAACCAACTTTAATTAAGCCCTCGGTAATTCCATAAGCGGCACTTTCGCCAGCTCTTCCTCCACCAAATTGTTTATCGCCAATATGAATCAATCCATTTAAGAAAGTTCCGTTAGTTAAGACCACTGTTTTAGCTTTGATCTCAATCCCTAACGAAGTAACGATTCCTTCAATTTTATTATTCTTAATCAAAAGTCCTTTGACCATTTCCTGATAGAAATCAAGATTTGCTGTTCGCTCTAACATCAATCGCCACTCTTCAGCGAAACGCATTCTGTCACTTTGAACTCTTGGCGACCACATGGCAGGGCCTTTTGATTTGTTCAACATCTTAAACTGAACAGCAGTCTTATCCGAAATGATTCCCGAATAACCGCCTAAAGCATCAATCTCACGAACAATCTGTCCTTTGGCGATACCGCCCATCGCAGGATTA
The DNA here is from genome assembly GCF_003634615.1 of Flavobacterium sp. 102. Taxonomy (NCBI): domain Bacteria; kingdom Pseudomonadati; phylum Bacteroidota; class Flavobacteriia; order Flavobacteriales; family Flavobacteriaceae; genus Flavobacterium; species Flavobacterium sp. 102. The sequence goes on from NZ_RBKX01000001.1 coordinate 748,070, forward strand.
CATGACATTTGTGCAATATTTTGCAAACTCATCGTTACCAATAAAGTTTTACAGCCCAAATTGGCCGATGCGGCGGCTGCTTCACAACCTGCGTGTCCTGCACCCACTACTATGGTATCGTATTTTTCTAAAAACATTTTAATTTTGTTTCACGTGGAACATCTTCATTTTCTCTTCTTCCTTTTCACGCATTAATTTTTCGTCGGCTCCCGACTTATCTTTGTAACCGCAATAATGCAAAACACCGTGAACCATTACACGTTTTAATTCCTCTTCAAAAGAAACGTTGAAATCTTGTGCGTTTTCGCGGACTCTTTCAATAGAAATAAAAATATCCCCGTGTAGTTCGTTTCCTATAGAATAATCAAAGCTGATAATGTCGGTTAACGTGTCATGATCTAAATATTGCTGGTTTATTTCCAACAAATAATCATCGTCACAGAAGATGTAGTTGATTTCACCTTCGTTCTTTATTTCGGAGCTAATGACTTTGGAAAGCCAATCGGCATAATTCGTTTCGTTGTCTAAATTGAAATCTGACTCGTAATTAAAACTAATCATTTTTTATAAAGTATTCTTGAACCTTTTGATTAAAATTGGAGCGCAAAGGTAAGCTTTGTCTATTTAAAATTTCAATACTATTCAAATATTCTTGAAGCTTACTAGGAAGTGCATTAGCCTGATTGCTAAATTCTTTCTTATTAGTTTCTGATTGGCGCTTTTTATCTTCGCCTTGTTGTTGTAATGCCTTTTCTAATTTCAGCAATTCATACTTCACATTGAGAATCTTTTGAAGCGTTTCGTTATTGAAGCCTTTGTTTAATAATTGCTTTTCGATTTGCTTCATTTGATCCAAAGTGTTTTGACCGTTTCCGCCAACACCTTGCTTCTTCAATTCTTTCTCTAAAGCTTCGCGCAGTTGTTGTTGTTCTTTGTATATTTCCATAATAGCTTTGGCATCACCTTCACCGTCTTGACCTTGTTCTCCGCCCTTTTCATTTCCTTTGCCTTGACCCGTTTTTCCGCCTTGTTGTCCTTGCCCATCTTTACCTCCTTGTTGACCTTCTCCGGGTTTCTCACCTTCTTTACCTTCTTGTCCATCTCCAGGTTTTTCCCCTTTTTTCATTCCCTTTTTCATCTTTTCACCCAATCCGTCTTGCTTCTTAATAATATCCGGCAATTGCATTCCGGCACCTTGTCCTTTTCCTGGTTTTGGCTTTCCTTGTCCTTGCCCTTCCATTTGCATCTGCATTTGCATACCGTTGAGTATATCACTCAACATATCGGCTAACTTATTCGAAGACGAAACAGCATACTGTTGGTGAGAATTTCCCTTTGGAACATTAGCTTCAGCCAAATTCTCCAAAGCTTTATCCACATTGTACTGAACATTACCTATTTCTTTAGTTACTTCTTCGGCAATTTTAGGATTACGCAATGACATAGCAAACAAACTGTCATCAACATGTTTGAATTGTTGTTTCAAATCTTGTTGAATTTTAAGGTTCTTATTGAATGACGGCGCGCCACGTTTCAAATTTTTAAACTGTTTCATCACCTCTTCCTGAGAGAAAGAATATGCTAAAAGATTGTCTAAGATTTGTCGAAGCATAGCAACATCTTCTTCCATTTGTTCCATGTCTCCCGATTGCATTTGTTCCACCATTTGCTGGCTCATTTGCTTCATTTTTTTGGAAGCGCTTTTTTGCTTTGGCTTTGCCTTATCTTTTTGTTGTTTTTGCAATTGGTCTTTGGCGTTCTTTAAATCTTCGTCTATACTTTTCTCCTTTTCATCAGTATTCGGCAAATCCATAGGAGATTTCAATTCCTTATTGTCTTTGTCTAATTCATTCAGTTCTTCTTGAAGCTTATCAAATTCTTTGTTGATATCGTCTTGCTTTTGTGCATTATTGTCATCTGTCTTGTCAGCCAATTTATCTTGCTTTTCAGCAAGCTTGTCCAATTTATCAGCAATTTGTTCCGCTTTTTTCTCTACGTAATAACGCTTGGTTAATTCTACCAATTGCTCCAAACTCTTGGTTTGATTTTTACTGGCTTGTTGGAATTTCTCCATCTTCTCAAACAATTCTTCTTTGCTGATTTTATCGTTCAGTTTTTGAAGTTCATCTAAAAGCTTTTTATTTTTTTCTAATTCTTCTTTGGTTTTCTCTAAACGTTCTTGTAACAACTCCTTCTTCTCATCCTTTTTCTCGGCCTTGAATTGCTCCAAATTGTCTTTCATCTTTTCTGAAAACTCTTTCATCAACTCGTCTTGTTGTTTTTGGCGTTGAATAAAATCGTTGACTTTTTGTTGTTCTTTATAATCTAAATTGTCTTTCTCTTTGCCCATTTTTTGCAATTTCTCCATCTCGGATAATTGCTTGTCTTGAGCTTTTAAAGATTTAGCCAATGAATTAATGTTATCATTTTGTTGTTGCAACATTTCGTCCTGCTTCTCAGTTTCAGTCGAAATACGATTACTGAATACAGAAGATTTTGTACTTTTTGAATTGTGAATCGCATCATTATCGAAAATCTCAAAGTAATATTCATACGAAACACCTTCTTCTACCGGAAGATTACTCGGAAAAGAAAACACAAATTGGTCGTATACGTCTTTCTTGACATTTATGTATGCTTTTTTAGTGCTGTTTGGCGTATCCTTTGGATAGTAGACAATTTGCAGTTTTGAAAGTCCGTAATCATCGGAAACTTGTCCTAGAACGTAATTTTTATTCACTTTCAAACTATCCGGAGCATTGTTAACCGTTATAGTTGGAAATTGATCTTTGATTACCGAAATCTGATAATTCAATTTTTCATAATTCTGAACTTTTGCATTTGAGGTCAGAATTTGATAGTCGGTGTTTTGAACAATGTTTTTCGATAATGAAAACTGATTATCTTGTTTGATAAAAGCAAAATGATTGTTGGCATTCACCCAATCCACCTTTTGCGTAGCCATTGTGTTCATTCTCCAAGTAACTCTTGTTCCTTCCGGAATAATGGCGTTTCCGGTTCCTTTAATGACTTCAGATTTTTTATTGAGATAACTCGGAAAGTTTAAAACCATTTCAAAGTTGGCAATTGATGGAACAGTTACGACTTTCAATTCATAATCTTTCGAAGAAACGTCATTGGCTTCAATGTGAAACTCTAAATCTTCTGAAGGTTTCGGAATCACAAACTGGAATTCACCGGATTTGTTACTTTCCATAAAATAGCTTTCCTCACCAATAAAAATCATCGCGTTTTCGGGAAATACTTTACCAATAGTTTTCACTTTTAGTAAAAAGTCTTTGTTTTGTTCTGTTTGCAGATTATCATTTACAACCACAAATTCGAATGGCGCAGGTGGTAAAAACTGTTGTTTAAAATTCACTACACGATTCAAACTTTGGGACAAAATATCTCCTTTGCCTGAAATCAAGAAAAACAAAAAGAACAAAATCGGAATAACTGCCAATGGCAAATACTTCTTATTCTTGCCCAAATTAATGGCGTTTCCAAAAGGAATCGGCTGCAAAGTGTTGGCTTTTTGGTCAATCGAAGCTAATAATAACTCGGATTTATTTTGGTCTTGTGATAATTGTAAAAAGTTGGTCAACTTATCACCTACTTCGTTAAAATGGTTTCCAATGATATTTGAAGCTTGATTGTAATCGATTCCTTTTTGCAATTTGAACAATTTGAAAAGCGGAAATAAAATGAATCTCAACAACAGAAACAATTCCACCAAAATAAAAACCGCAAACAAAATAGTTCTCGCCATTGGTTTGAGCCACAAGAAATATTCCACAAAAAGCGTGAAGATAAAATACAACAAACCTAAGCCAACGAAGAATATCGTTCCGCGCAACAATTCATTGGTATAAAACTTTCGAATAAAGTCTTCTAACTTTTGATAAATAAGGGTTGATTTTTCCACTTTTTAGCCAATCTTTTATATAACCGATAAATGTACAATTTTTGCTGAATAACCAACGTTAAAAATTTGCCAATGAAAAAGTGCTGAAAATGACGCTCCAAACCTTATCAAAAACTTCAACCTTCCGACTTCCAACTTCCAACTTCTGATTATCTTTGCACACACTTCGACAAGCTCAGCGCTAATATGAATAACCATAAATTATAAAAAATGTCAAGACCAGTTAGAGTTCGTTTTGCCCCAAGTCCGACAGGACCTTTACACATTGGTGGTGTTAGAACAGCCTTATTTAATTATTTATTTGCCAAAAAACATAACGGTGTTTTCTATTTGCGAATTGAAGATACCGACCAAAATCGCTTCGTTCCAGGAGCCGAACAATATATCTTTGAAGCTTTAGAATGGTTAGGCATTGCGCCAAGCGAAACCATTGGTAAGAATGAAAAATTCGGTCCATACCGTCAAAGCGAAAGAAAACCTTTGTACAAACAATACGCAGATCAGTTGGTGAATTCGGGTTGGGCTTACTATGCTTTTGACACTGCTGAAGCTTTAGATGCACATAGAAAACAACATGAAGAACAAGGAAAAACCTTTATTTACAATTGGCACAACCGAGAAAAACTGGATACATCTTTAGTCATTTCTACAGCAGAAACTGAAAAAAGAATTGCCAATGGCGAAGCTTATGTGATTCGTTTTAAAACACCGGTAAACGAAACTTTGCATTTGCATGACATCATTCGTGGAGATATTAATTTTGAAACGAATTTGTTAGACGACAAAGTTTTGTTCAAGTCAGATGGCATGCCAACTTACCATTTAGCCAATATTGTAGATGATCATTTGATGGAAACCTCACATGTAATCCGTGGTGAAGAATGGTTGCCCTCGATGCCTTTACACAGTTTGTTATACAAAGCTTTTGGTTGGGAAGCACCTGAATTTGCGCATTTACCATTAATTCTAAAACCTATCGGCAATGGAAAATTATCCAAACGCGATGGTGATAAAATGGGATTTCCTGTATTTCCATTAGAATGGAAAAGCGAAGAAGGTCTTTCATCAGGTTACCGAGAAAAAGGATTTTTCCCGGAAGCCGTGGTTAACTTTTTGGCTTTATTAGGCTGGAATGACGGAACAGAACAGGAAATATTTTCTTTAGAAGAATTAGCAGAGAAATTTGATTTGAATCGGGTTCATAAAGCCGGAGCTAAATTTGACCCGGATAAAAACAAATGGTTCAACCACCAATATTTGCAAAAACAAAGTGATGAAAGTTTGGCGAAAGCCTTTGCTCCTATTTTAGCTGAAAAAGGCATCTCGACTGCGCTCAATATGACAAAAGTAGTTTCACTGATAAAAGAACGTGCGAATTTTGTTTCAGAGTTTTGGGATTTAGCGGATTATTTCTTTGTGGCGCCAACGTCTTATGATGAAAAAGCAGCTAAAAACTGGAAAGAAGAAACACCTGATTTTATCAAACAATTGATTGCTGTTTTAAATACTATTGAAGATTTCACTTCGGTAAATATTGAAACCATTGTCAAAGATTGGATGACACAAAAAGAAATCGGAATGGGGAAAGTCATGCAACCGTTTCGTTTGAGTTTGGTTGGTGCCTTGAAAGGCCCGCATCTTTTTGACATAGTCGAATTGATTGGTAAAGAAGAAACCATTAAGCGATTAGAGAAAGCGATTGCAACTTTATAAAAAGGAAAAGTCCCGAGTTATTCGGGACTTTTTTATTAGAAGTAAAATATAATGTTTCCGTTTAAAACCGATGCGTTTCCTTTAAAATCGCCATCCATTTTCCCGAGCATATTATTGATTCCGTATTGATAAGTAACATTTAGTCTAACGTTTCTAACGCCGGCAGTTACACCAACTACGGGATAAATTGTAAAATTACTGATGTCGGTTAAGTCTTTGGCCATAACAGTTGGATTTCCTTTGACAATATAGTCTTCATCGGTTTCTTCTATGGTCAATTTGCCATTGACTTGAACCATTGGCCCAAACTCAACACTCAAATGGTTTTCGATAAACTTATAGCTTAATTGAAAAGTTATATTGGCACAAGATAGCTTATAGTTGGTTTCTCTTTCATTCATGAGTTGGTTTAAAGTCGCCACTTTGAAATTGTACTCGCTAAACTGCAATCCGTAAATTGCATCCCAATCGTTAAAGGCATTTCCTCTCATGGAAAGTCCAATGTTCCAACCATCGCCTGGTTTGGTTTCGAAATCTGAAGTTTTTAAATTGAATTGATTTAATCCTAAAGTTATTCCAATCATATTGGAATCTCTGTAGCCATATTGTGCGTTCGCAATTGTTGTAACAAACAACAAAAGGACGATAAGATTTTTGTTCATGAAATGAGGATAGTTAATTTGTAACAAACATACATATATTTCGTATAAACACTGTATTAACAATTTAAATAATCAAAAATGGATATTTTTTTAATTGCCTTTCTGGTCTTCGGCCTTTTTGTGTTGTTCTCTTCTTTTTTTACTGTCAAGCAACAAACCGCTGTAATTGTGGAACGTTTTGGGAAATTTTTAAGTATCCGACAATCCGGACTTCATTTAAAAATTCCTTTAATCGACAGAATTGCAGGTCGTGTGAATTTGAAAATTCAACAATTGGATGTGATTATTGAAACCAAAACCAAGGACAACGTGTTTGTTAAATTGAAAGTTTCTGTACAGTTTATGGTCGTTAAAGATACCGTTTACGATGCCTTTTATAAATTAGAATATCCGCATGATCAAATCACTTCTTATGTATTTGACGTAGTTCGTGCCGAAGTACCAAAATTGATTTTGGATGATGTTTTCGAAAGAAAAGATGATATCGCGATCGCTGTGAAAAGAGAATTGAACGAAGCCATGACTACTTATGGTTACACAATCATCAATACTTTGGTTACCGATATTGATCCGGATATTCAAGTAAAAAATGCGATGAATAGAATTAACGCAGCCGATAGAGAAAAAACGGTAGCTGAATTTGAAGCCGAAGCCTCGAGAATCAGAATTGTAGCCAAAGCCAAAGCAGAAGCCGAAAGCAAACGCTTACAAGGACAAGGTATCGCCGACCAAAGAAGGGAAATTGCCAAAGGTTTGGTAGAAAGTGTTGATGTTTTAAATAAAGTGGGCATCAATTCACAAGAAGCTTCTGCTTTGATTGTCGTGACACAACATTATGATACTTTACAAGCGATTGGTGCTGATACCAATTCGAACTTGATTTTGTTACCTAATTCACCACAAGCCGGAAGCGATATGTTGAACAACATGGTCGCTAGTTTTACGGCAAGTAATTTGGTTGGAGAATCAATGAAAACCGGAATGAGAAAAGTGGAACCTAAAAAAGGTAAAAACCAACCGAACGATTATGATTCGAATGAAGAAAGTTCTGAAACGGAATCTTAATCAAAATAATTACACAAAAAAAGAGGCTTAATCGCCTCTTTTTCTATTTATAAACCAACTGACAGCATACGGAATCAACATCTTTAAAATCATTCCGAAAGTGCCTGAAAAGACTTTATTGTAAATAGCATACAAACCTTCTAATGGTTGTGACGGCAATATACTTTCTTTGGTTTTATCGAAACTCAATTTCATTTTCTGATAATAAATTTCTTTTTCCAATTTCAGGATTTCTAAATCGTGCTCAATTTCGGCGTAGGAAGAATATTTTTTTTGTCCCATAATTAGTCGTTAAAAAATATTTCGGAGAATTTTTCTAAGATTGGTCCTTCAACCACTTTGTCTTTTACCAAAAATAAAAGTGCTGCTAAAATCGAATAAATTCCGGCCACCGCTAAAAACCCTAACGGATAACTATCGAACATTTTTCCTAAAGCTAAAGCTCCGGCAATAGAGACAAAAAGTAAAACAATTGTCAGGCAAAGTGCAATCAACATAAACTTTACCATTAAAGTAGTTGACTTCATAGCAACCTTAAAACCCCAAAGTTTATAGTAAGCAATACTGCTTTCCATATAAGCTTTGGCATTTTCCTGAATATTGTCTACGTTTTCTTTTATTTCTTCAAAAGCCATTATTTCTGCAATTTGGCATTTTGTTTTTTAAGCTCGGCTAATTTCTCTTCCAAAAATGAAATCGCTTCTTCGGCTTTATAACTCGATTTCGAAAGTAAGTTGTCAACCGTTTCTTTTAATTCGTCTTTTGAATGTGTAAATTTTTCTTTAGCTTCTTCTTCAAAAGAATTAAACTTCGATTTGGCTTGATCTTTCAAATCATCAAAACTGCCTTTGATTTTTTCTCTCGTTTTCGAACCTTTATCAGGCGCAAACAAAATTCCGATTCCAACTCCAATTGCAGCACCGGCTAAAAGTGCCAAAATGCTATCACCAGTTCTACTAGACATAACTTTGAATTTTTTAATTTTATTAAAGTTACAAAAATTTTACCGAAAAGCTGTTAAGAGGTCGTTAAACAGTCGAAATTCATTTTAAAGCGATATAATCACCGTTCATTTAAATCATCGTAAATAGACATTCCAAAATCTCAAAACTCTAATAAAATCGATTTATGAAAGCCATTTTTTATGGTTTAAAATTATGCTTTTTATAATTACGATAGTTTTTGTTAATAATAGAAAAAGCCAACATTTACGTCAGCTTTCCATTTATAAAATCTATTTTTAAATTTATTCTTTGCTTTCCACTTTTGCCCAAGTATCTCTTAAGCCTACCGTTTTGTTGAAAACCAATTTTTCAGCCTTCGACTCTTTATCAACACAAAAATAACCCAAACGTTGGAACTGAAATTGGTCTAAATTTTTAGCCGTTTGCAAACTTGGTTCAACATAACCGGTAATTACTTCTAAAGAATTTGGGTTAATGAATTCTTTAAAGTCAATTTCTTTATTGCCATCCGGACTTTCGTGCGAAAATAAACGATCGTAAATACGTACTTCTGCTTCTATTGCATGAGTAATAGAAACCCAATGAATCGTACCTTTTACTTTTCTTTGAGAAGCTTCTGTTCCGCTTCCACTACGTGAATCGGTATCATAAGTACAGTGAATTTCAGTAATATTGCCCTCAGTATCTTTGACAACACTTTCGCCTTTAATGATATAAGCATTTTTTAAGCGTACTTCTGTTCCTAATGTCAAACGGAAAAACTTCTTATTGGCTTCTTCTTGAAAATCTTCTCTTTCAATGTATAATTCCTTTGAAAACGGGACTTTTCTATAAGTCATTACTGCTTCTTCCGGATTGTTTTCTGCTTCTAACCATTCTTCTTGACCTTCAGGATAATTGGTAATCACCAATTTCACCGGATTCAAAACCGCCATTACACGATGCGTTGTTTTATTTAATTCTTCGCGAACGCAAAACTCTAAAAGCGATACATCAATCAAATTAGTACGCTTCGCAATTCCGATTGTTTTGGCAAAATTCCGAATCGCCATTGGCGGATAACCTCGACGGCGCATCCCTGAAATCGTGCTCATTCTTGGATCGTCCCAACCAGTAACATGTTTTTCTTCCACTAATTGTAATAGCTTTCTTTTAGAAACTACTGTATGTGAAAGATTTCTACGAGCAAATTCTCTTTGCTTTGGACGAACTTTAGTTGAATCATACACTTGGTCTAAAAACCAATCGTATAATTCTCTGTGAGGTAAAAATTCAAGCGTACAGAATGAGTGGGAAATTTGTTCCAAATAATCACTTTCGCCATGCGCCCAATCGTACATCGGATAAATACACCATTGGTTGCCTGTTCTGTGATGATGCGAATGCAAAATGCGATACATTATTGGGTCGCGCATCAACATATTGTTGTGTGACATGTCTATTTTAGCACGAAGAATATGGGTTCCATTTGGAAATTCTCCGTTTTTCATTCGTTCCAATAGGTCTAAATTCTCTTCAACAGAACGATTTCTGTAAGGAGAATCAGTTCCAGCTTGCGTCGGAGTTCCTTTTTGTTCGGCCATTGCTGAAGAAGATTGACTATCGACATAAGCTTTTCCTTTCTTGATAAATTCAACAGCCCAATCATATAATTGTTGGAAATAATCTGAAGCATAACATTCTGTATCCCATTGATAACCCAACCATTCGATGTCTTTTTTGATGGCGTCAACGTATTCCTGTTCTTCTTTAGCCGGATTGGTATCATCAAATCGCAAATTTACAGGCGACTGATAATCAATTCCTAAACCAAAATTTAAACAAATAGCACTCGCATGTCCAACGTGTAAATAACCATTAGGTTCAGGCGGAAAACGAAAACGCAACTTGTCTTTGGACAAACCGTTTTTCAAATCTTCTTCTATAATTTGTTCGAGGAAATTAAGGGACTTCTCTTCTGTTGACATTATTTTTGTAATTTTAGCAAAGATAAAAATTTAGATGATAGATAAGAGATGAATAGATAATAGAACCTATATTATTTATTTGATACAAACTGATTATTAATTACTGAACACTGAATACTGCTTAATATGGGAACTATTAAACTACAAAACATAAGAACCTTTTCATTTCATGGTTGTTTGGAAGAAGAAGGAAGAATTGGTTCGGATTACCGTGTTGACCTTGAAATCAAAACTGATTTGAGAAAATCTTCGGTGACTGATGAACTAAAAGATACGGTTGATTACGTGCTTTTAAACCGAATTATAGAGGAAGAAATGGCGATTCGTTCAAAATTATTGGAACATGTTGCCCATAGAATCATTACCAGAATCTTTGGAGAAATACCATCTGTTTCTCGAATTTTACTAGGCGTTTCAAAACTAAATCCACCTATTGGCGGTGATGTTGAAGCGGTTACGATTGAAATGGAAGAATATCGTAGTTAAAAGAATTAGAAATTTTAAATTACGAATTCTAAAAATTATCAATTATCAATTGATAATTATCAATTGTTTTATATATTTGCCGTCCAACTGGCATCGTGGCCGAGCGGCTAGGCACCGGTCTGCAAAACCGACTACTCCGGTTCGAACCCGGACGATGCCTCAAAAACCTTCAAGGAAACTTGGAGGTTTTTTTATTGGTAAATTTTTAGAAAAAATTAATTAAAGTTGTGTTCGAACCTGGACAGTGTTTACTAAAAACCTTCAAAGAAACTTGGAGGTTTTTTTATTGGCAAATTTTTAGAAAATTAGTTAAAGATGTGTTCAAACCCTGACAGTGTTTACTATAAACCTTCAAGGAAATTTGGAACTTTTTAATTGGTAAATTTTAATTTTAATTCTCGCCTTCTAATTTTTCAATAGCGGAATTCACCATCTTTTGTTCTTTCGGAAACCAAGCTTGGGATAATAAAACCACTCCACAAATAATCAAAACTATACTAATCATTTTCTTGATTAAAAGAATATTTTTTGGATTTAATTTATTTCTTAATTGCTTGGCTAAAAGAATTTTAAATATGTCGGTTATGAAATAAACAATGATTAATGTTGAGAAAAAAGTAATCATTCTAGAAGCTTTTAACTCTAATTGCGGTCCGATTGTTATTAGGATGGCTAACCAAAAACCCAATACACCAATATTGATAAAATTGAGGAAAAAACCTTTAAAGAAAAGAGAAACATAGTTGGTTTTAGCCAATTCTTTTGGGTCAATTTCATCAATGCTTTTTTTGGATTCTTTTTTGTTTTTTACAAAGGAAATGATTCCGTAAGTAAGCATCACCAATCCACCAAAAATGAACAAAGCCGGATCATTTTTAATACTTTGTATCAATCGGTAACTACTAAAAAATGCGATAAGAATAAATACAATATCGGCAAGAACCACTCCTAAGTCGAAAACTATAGCAGCTCTGAATCCTTTGACTACACTAGTTTCAAGTAATACAAAAAAAACCGGTCCAATCATAAAACTCAGAATGAAACCAAGCGGAATTGCGGATAAAATATCGTTAAGAAAAATCATGCTTTGAATTTTGACAATGCAATTTAGAACTAAATTTTAACAATTTAAAACTATTTTTATTTTGCTTCCTCAATACTTCCGCCAGCTATCACTTTTTGATTGATTTGCTTTGGTTTACCGTAAATAGTGATATCACCACCGGCACGAACTTTAGCTTCCACTAAATCAGTAGCATAAACATTTGCATTTCCTCCAGCATTCGCTGTTATAGTTGTTTGCTTAGTTTTAAAATTTTGAGCGTCATAAATACCACCCGAATTCACTAAAACATCTTGATTATCAGCTTTTCCTTCTAAATTAATAGTAGATCCATTGGCTACTCTAACATTCAATTTTCCAACATCTAAAGTTAATCTGAGAATAGAGCCTTCTTTAGCATTAATTTCAAAAGCAGTGGATTCAATTTTGTCGCCACATGCAATTCTTGACCCTTCATTTGCCTCTACTGCGGTAAGATTATTGAAATAAACTGTTACAGAAATATTATCTCCGGCAAGTAATTTAGTTAAAGGCATTCTAATCTTTAATTCTCCGTTTTTATTAACTAATTCTACTTCGTTTGCTTCTTTACCATCAATAACAACTTTGTTTTCACTACTTTTTATCAGATAAACATCAATTTGATCGAAAGAAGTCACCTTGGTAAAATCACCAACATTTTTTTCAACTTGTCCGAAAGCTATCGAACTGAATACTAATAAACTATAAACTAAATTTTTCATATTTTAAATTTTTACTGAACACTAATAACTGAACATTGACTATTTATTCGTTTCTTCTGATAAAATGAAAATCCAATTGCTTTTTCACTAAATCAGCATTTTTTACTTTAACATAAACTTCATCTCCAAGTTGCAAAATACTATTGGTGGCTTGACCAACCAAAGCATATTGCTTCTCATCAAAAGTATAATAATCCTCTTTTATTTCACGAATTCTCACCATACCTTCACATTTGTTTTCGATGATTTCTACATAAATTCCCCATTCGGTAACACCTGAAATAACCCCTAAAAATTCTTGGTCTTTGTGGTCTTGCATGTATTTAACTTGCATGTATTTAACAGAATCTCTTTCAGCTTGCGCTGCTAAACCTTCCATATCACTGGAATGTGCGCATTTTTCTTCGTATTCTTCTTGACTGACACTTTTTCCACCATCAAGATAAAACTGCAACAAACGATGTGCCATTACATCCGGATAACGTCGAATTGGTGACGTAAAATGACTGTAAAAATCAAAAGCTAATCCGTAATGTCCAATATTTTCAGTAGAATATTTGGCTTTACTCATACTTCGAATGGTCAAAGTATCTACTAAATTTTGTTCTTTTTTCCCATTGACTTCCATCAACAAATTATTCAACGATTTTGAAATGTCTTGTTTGGATTTCATATTAATTGAATACCCAAATTTAGCAATCACTGTTTGAAGGTTAATCAACTTGTCTTCGTTTGGTTCATCGTGAATTCTATAAATAAAAGTTTTCTTTTGTTTCCCAATAAATTCGGCTACTTTTCGGTTTGCCAACAACATAAATTCTTCAATTAAATGATTGGCATCTTTCGAAATTTTAAAGAACACACCAACCGGTTCTGATTCTTCATTTAAATTGAATTTTACTTCTACTTTATCAAACGAAATCGCTCCATCAGCCATTCTTTTTTTACGAAGAATTTTGGCTAAATCTTGCATCTTTAATGTTGCTTCGACGATTTCCTTTGGTGCTTTATACTCTTTTCCGGTAAGAGAAATTTCTGCCGGAATTACATCCGATCTTGTCTCAATAATTTGTTGTGCTTCTTCGTAAGCAAAACGTTGGTCTGAGTAAATCACGGTTCTTCCAAACCAAGAATCTAAAACTTCCGCTTTGTTATTCAGCTGAAAAATAGCCGAGAACGTATATTTTTCTTCATTTGGTCGAAGTGAACAAGCAAAATTTGATAAAACCTCAGGCAACATTGGTACAACTCTATCTACTAAATAAACTGATGTAGCTCTTCTGTAAGCTTCATCATCGAGTATTGTTCCTTCTTTCAAATAATGCGAAACATCGGCAATGTGAACACCAATTTCATAATTTCCATTCTCTAAAACTTGGAATGATAAAGCATCATCAAAATCTTTCGCATCTTTTGGATCAATAGTGAAAGTCAACACTTTTCGCATGTCTCGACGCTTGGCAATTTCTTCTTCTGTAATGGAAGTATCTAACTTATTAGCATACGCCTCTACTTCTATCGGGAAATCATACGGTAAACCATATTCTGCTAAAATCGCATGAATTTCGGTATTGTGTTCGCCTGGTTTCCCTAAAACTTTAATCACGGAACCAAAAGGCGAATCCGCTTTCGCCGGCCAATCTTCTAATCTGACTAAAACTACATCTCCGTGTTCGGCTTCACCTAATTTACTTTTTGGAATAAAAATATCAGTGTACATTTTAGCATTCGCTGTAGTTACAAAGCCGAAATTCTTTTGAATATCAACCACACCAACGAATTCTTCTTTGGCTCTTTCTAAAATTTCTAAAACTTCTGCTTCCGGTTTTCTGGAACTTCTTCGGTCGTAAACATAAGCTTTTACTTTATCACCATCCAAAGCGTGATTTAAGTTGACAAAAGGAACAAAAACATCATGTTCTAATTCATCTGAAACAAAATAACCGGCTTTTCTACTGGTCATGTCAATAGTTCCTTCGTAATATTTTTGGCTGGTAGCTTTGACTAAATACTTTCCGGGTTCGGATTCTATAATCAATTTTTGAGCGGCTAAAACTTTTAAATCTTTGATAATTTCGTTTCTACTTTTGGTATCATCCAACTCAAGTATAGTTGCTATTTGTTTATAATTGAATGGTTTATTGGCATTCTTTGATAATATTTTAAAAATCTTCTCGGAAAATGTTTTGGTTGTCTTTCCGAATTTTTTTGGTTTCTTACTCATTGTATCAGTTCTATTAATGCTGAAAATTACGAAATAGTAATTAGTAAATAGTAATTAACGATTAGTTTTAATTAAAAAATAACAATTTGTATCTTTATAAAAACTCAAAAAGATGACCGAATTTATCACGATTGCTACTTTTAATTTCGCTCATGAAGTTATGGTTTTAAAAACCATTTTAGAAAGAGAAAACATTCCGTATTTATTCCAAAATGAAAACCTTATTTCTATTGATCCATTTGCGAGTTTGGCTTATGGCGGAATCCAATTAAAGATTCATCCTAACGATATTGAAACCGTTCAAAAGATTTTAAATGACTTAAATAACAATTTAAAAATCGTTTAAAACTTCAAAGTTGTCAACATATATTAAATACAACAAAAAGATTTTTAAAATTATTTAAAATTTATGATGGTTATTATAGTGTGTTAATAGTCGCAATAACTTTTTGGTAATCGTAGGGTTTTAAAAGTTATAGAAACTTATACAGAGAAATTAACAATGTTATGTAATTGTAAAGTTCTTTAAATGAGTAAAATTCTGATTCTTATCAACAGTTGTTAACATGTAAAAAAACAAGTAAATTTTTAATAAGTTTAATAGTTGATTTATGTTGAAAACCTGCTTTTTTATGCTGATAAGTAATCTAAAAAAAGACCAAACTAAATTTGATTTTCTCGTTTGCATTTTGGATTAGAAAAAAAAGGCATACAACCTCAAAAAACTTCTAATTTTCTATCCAAAGTTGTTAACAATTCATGTTAATTTAAAGTTAACTGATTGTCAAGGATTTACAAAACACTATCAACATTCTAAAATTTTAACATTTGTTTTAAAATTTACGCAATGATTTTCAAAGAGTTATAGAAAAATCTCAGTTGGTTCAAAATCTTAAGTTTTTAAAATCAAGTAGTTACCTTAAAGTAGAAATAGAAGCGATAGTTTACGTAAATTTGTATCCTTAACTACATATATAACACCATGAAAATCTCCATCGGAAACGATCACGCAGGACCGGATTATAAAAAAGCCATTGTCTCTTTTTTGGAACAAAAAGGCTATCAAATATTTAACCACGGAACAGATACTTTTGACAGTGTGGATTATCCTGATTTTGGTCATCCGGTTGCGGTTGATGTAGAAACCAAGAGAGCCGATTTTGGTATCGTAATTTGTGGTTCCGGAAACGGAATTGCGATGTCTGCTAACAAACACCAAGGCATTAGAGCAGCAGTTTGTTGGACTAAAGAAATTGCCGCTTTAGCTCGTCAACACAATGACGCTAACATTTTAAGCATTCCTGCAAGATTTACTTCGGTTCAACAAGCCGTTGAAATGGTGGATACTTTTTTAAATACAGCTTTCGAAGGCGGAAGACATGCCTCCAGAGTGAATAAAATCGCTTGTCAATAATAATGAGCGAAGTTCACATCCACAAACATGAAGTAAAGGGTAAAAACTTAGTCCTTTCCATTATCCTGAATCTGATTATTACCATTGCGCAAGTGATTGGCGGTATCATTTCAGGAAGTTTGGCACTGATTTCAGATGCTTTACATAACTTTTCAGACGTGCTTTCGTTGATTTTTAGTTTGATTGCACACAAATTATCCAGAAGAAAAGCATCTATAAACAATACTTTTGGTTACAAAAGAGCCGAATTGATTGCCGCTTTTGTCAACGCTTCAACCTTAGTAATTGTCGCGTTTATTCTGATTTATGGTGCAATTGGAAGATTTGTTAATCCACAACCCATCGAATCCGGAATGGTAATTTGGTTAGCCTTACTCGGTATTATTGTCAATGGTCTTTCCGTAATTTTTCTCCGTAAAGATGCCGAACACAATATCAACATGAAATCAGCCTATTTGCATTTGCTTACCGATATGATGGCCTCAGTGGCTGTTTTGGTTGGTGGTTTGTTGATGAAATTTTACGGTTGGTTTTGGGTTGATAGCGTAATGACAATTGCCATAGCGATTTATTTGATTGTGGTTGGAGTCAAATTATTAATTACTTCTACAAAAATGTTGATGCTTTTTACACCAGATTTTATAGATATTAAAGAATTGGTTCGAGAAGTACATAAGGTTCCGGGCGTGAATAAATTGCACCACATCCACGTTTGGCATCTCAACGATGAAGAATTACATCTCGAAGCGCATTTAGATTGTTCAGATGATATTAAAATGAGTGAATTCAATAAGTTACTGCATGAAGTAGAACAGGTTTTATTTCTTAAATTTAACATCAATCATATCAACATCCAACCTGAATTCAAAAAAGAAGATCCAAAAGATTTCATCGTTCAGGATTAAATATTTTTCAACATGATTACGGTTGACCAAAACCTTATCCAAAAAATTTTCAAAAAACGTTTGCCCGATTCACACAAAGGCAGTCACGGTCATGCTTTGATTATTGCCGGAAGTAAAGACAAAATGGGCGCTGCAATTATTGCTGCAAAAGCATGTTTAAGAGCCGGAGTTGGTTTGCTGACGGTCAACATTCCTAAGAAAGAAAAATGGGTTATTTTCAACTCAATACCGGAAGCGATGATTGAATTTAGAGAAGACAATAACGATTGGGAAAAGTACAATGCTATCGCTATCGGACCGGGTTTTGGAACCGACAAACAAGCTAAAAGAAAAGTAGAATTTGTAATTGAAACGATCAAATTACCTGTTGTTTTTGATGCTGATGCGCTCAACATTTTAGCCAAAAACCAACAATTATTAGCTACACTTCCAGCAAAATCAATTGTAACACCGCATGTCAAAGAATTCGATAGATTGTTTGGTATTCATTTCTCAGTCGAAAAAAGACAACAAAAAGCCATAGAGAAAGCAGCTGAACTAAACTGTATATTTGTCTTAAAAGGACACAAAACTTTCATTACCGATGGAAACCAAAGTTTTCAAAATTCCACAGGAAACTCAGGCTTAGCTAAAGGCGGTTCAGGCGATGCTTTAACCGGTATCATAACCGCATTTGTAGCCCAAGGTTATGAACCGATAAACTCCGCTATTCTTGGTGTTTACCTTCACGGATTGGCTGCTGATATTACCTTAGAAACCCAAAGCGAAGAAAGCATGTTAATTACTGATGTGATTGAAAATCTTGGGAAAGCATTCCAAAAGATAAACTATAAAAAAGGCTGATTAGCTGTGAATTGCTTTCCAAAATAGAACAAAGCTGACTACAATAAAAAGGAAAATAGGTATTCCGGCTAAGAGATTTAAATTTCGTTTAAGTCGCAAGGTCTTTTTGTGAAAAAAATAACTTTCCACCAATAAAAAAACAGACCAAAAAAACAAACCCGTGTAAATACTCAAAGCATAGGCTAAGTAAAACTCCTCAAAATCAAGGAAGAAAACGATACTTCCCAAACAAAGTATAATCAACAATAGAATCCTCAGGAAAAAATATTTTATCATTGCATGAGATTTGCTCAAATATACAAAAATGACCAACATACAATTTATTCAAAACCATGTTACGGCTTCGCCAAAAAGCATTGAAGCAACTTTAAAATTATTATCCGAAGATTGCACAATCCCTTTTATTTCACGCTATCGAAAAGACCAAACCGGAAATTTGGACGAAGTGGTGATTGAAAACATTGCCAAGCTAATAAAGCAATACGACGAAATCGTAAAACGAAAAGACAGTGTTTTAAAATCGATTGAAGAACAAGGACAATTGACTTCGGAACTGAAAAGTAAAATTGAAAACAGTTTCGATTTACAAGAGATTGAAGATTTGTATTTACCCTATAAAAAGAAGAAAAAAACCCGTGCTGATATCGCGCGTGAAAACGGTTTGGAACCGTTGGCCAAAATTATCATGGCGCAAAATTCAGACGATATTGAGTTTATCGCGTCCAAATATTTGAATGCTAAAGTTCCGAATGAAGACGATGCGTTACAAGGCGCGCGCGACATTATCGCCGAATGGATAAACGAAAATATCTACATTCGGAAAAATCTGCGTCGTTTGTTCCAAAGAAAAGCCATTGTGGAAACGAAGGTCGTAAAAACCAAAAAAGACGACGAAGCTGCTCAAAAATTCTCCCAATATTTCGAATGGGCCGAACCGATTTCTAAAGCGCCATCACATAGGTTATTAGCGATGTTGCGCGCCGAAGCCGAAGGTTTTGTCAAATTAAATGTTGAAATCGAGAAAGAAGAAGCTATCGAATTTATCGAAAACAATACGATAAAAAACAATCGAGAAACCGCAGACCAATTGCGTTTAGCCATTAAAGACAGCTACAAAAGATTATTAGAACCGGCGATTTCCAATGAAACATTACAGGAAGCCAAAGCCAAAGCGGATGCCAAAGCAATAGACGTTTTTGCCGGGAATTTAGGCCAACTTTTATTAGCGCCACCACTAGGAGAAAAACGAATTTTAGCCATTGATCCGGGATTTAGAAGTGGTTGCAAAATTGTTTGTTTGGATGAAAAAGGCGATTTATTATACAACGAAACCATCTATCCGCATCAGCCGCAAAACGAAACCGCAATGGCGATGAAAAAAATCAAATCGATGGTCAATGCTTATAATATTGAAGCGATTTCCATTGGAAACGGAACGGCAAGCAGAGAGACCGAATTCTTTATCAAAAAGATTGCTTTTGATAAACCGGTTCAAGTTTTTGTGGTTTCGGAAGCCGGAGCATCGGTGTATTCCGCCAGTAAAATTGCCCGAGAGGAATTCCCCAATTATGATGTGACTGTTCGTGGCTCTGTTTCCATCGGAAGAAGACTTTCAGATCCTTTGGCAGAATTGGTGAAAATTGATGCAAAATCGATAGGAGTAGGGCAATACCAACATGACGTGGACCAAACCAAACTCAAAGAAGAATTAGATACTGTAGTCGTTCGTTGCGTGAATTCGGTTGGGATTAATATCAACACAGCGAGTAAATCATTGCTGAGTTATGTCTCAGGAATTGGAGAAAAAATGGCTGAAAACATAGTCGCTTTCCGCAGTGATAACGGCCCATTCGAAGATAGAAAACAATTAAAAAAAGTGCCACGATTGGGCGACAAAGCTTACCAACAAGCTGCAGCTTTCATTAGAATTAAAGATGGAAAAAATCCTTTAGACAATTCAGCCGTACATCCTGAAGCGTATCCAATTGTGGAAAAAATGGCGAAAGACTTAGGCTTAAAAACGGCAGAATTAATTGGGAAAAAAGATAAAATCAGTTTGATAAAACCCGAAAGTTATATTACGTCAGAGATTGGAATTTTAGGCGTCAAAGACATTTTAAAAGAACTCGAAAAACCGGGATTAGATCCAAGAAAAGCAGCGAAAGTTTTCGAATTTGACGCCAATGTCAAAACCATTAAAGATGTTCATTCCGGAATGATTTTACCGGGAATCGTCAATAATATTACCGCTTTTGGTTGCTTTGTAGATATCGGAATAAAAGAAAGCGGCTTGGTTCACATTTCCCAACTCGGCAGCAGGTTTGTTTCCGATGTGAATGAAGTAGTTAAGCTGCACCAACATGTGCAGGTAAAAGTTGTTGAAGTTGACGAAGAGCGTAAACGAATTCAGTTGACGATGGTTTTCTAAAAAATAAAAATCCCAAATTCCAATAGGTTGAAATTTGGGATTTTTATTTTTGATCCAGAAGTTTCGGAAAGATGAAGTTACTATTTAGTAGTTTCTTCTTTTCTTGCTACTGGTACATCATCTTTAGCTGCGTTTTTAAATTCTTTCACGCCACTACCCAAACCTTTCATTAGTTCCGGAATTTTTTTACCTCCAAAAAGTAATAAAACAACGGCCAAAATCAACATCATTTGAGGGAATTCAATTGTGCCAAGAAATATGGTTAGAAAATTCATCATATTATTAATTATAGTTTATTCTTTTGTTTCGTCTTTAGTTTCCGCTTCTTTTTTTATGGGAGCAGCATCGTCTTTAGCCGCATTTTTAAATTCTTTCACGCCGCTACCTAAACCCTTCATCAATTCCGGAATTTTTTTACCACCAAAAAGCAATAAAACAACGGCCAAAATTAATAGAATTTGAGGCATTCCAAATTCTCCTAAAAATATCATTAAAAAGTTCATGATTAGTGTAATTAGATTAAATATTAGGCAAATGTAGAAAATAAATCAATAGGAGAGATTCTTTTAATCCTAAAGAACGTTAAACTTTATAAAATAGGAAGCAGATATTATTTTCTATATTTGTGGTATAATCAACAACTATGTCGGGAAAACGGCTCAAGCGCAAAATCATAAAGAAAAAATTATTCACGAAAAACCGTTTGGTTATCTTGAATGAAGAAACATTTGAAGAAGTATTTTCTTTGCGTTTGACGTTGATGAATGTGTTTGTGGTTGCCAGTATTGGTGCGTTATTGATTATTTTTATTACTACTTACATTATCGCATTTACACCTTTGCGAGAGTATATTCCGGGTTATGCCTCCACCAAATTGAAAAGAGACGCGACAGAATTAGCTTTGAAATCAGATTCGTTAAGCAACGCTTTAAAGAAAAATGAAGCTTATATCGCTTCTATCAAGAAAGTTTTAACCGGAGATTTGGATTATGCTAAATTCAGTAAAGATTCAATAACCGCAACTAATCTTGAACCTGTTTCTGAGGAAGATTTACAACCCACAGAAGCCGATTTAAAACTAAGAGAGCAAGTTGCCAGAGAAGACAAGTACAATCTTTTTGAAAAGGCTAAGCCAAAAGTAAGCGTCGTGTTTTTTCCTCCAGCCAAAGGTATGATTACCGAGAAATTTAACCCTAAAGAAAAGCATTATGCGGTTGATGTGGCTTTAGCCAAAAACACACCAATAAAAACCATTTTAGGAGGAACCGTAATTTTTGCTGATTGGACACCAACCACCGGAAACGTGATTATTATAAGACACAATAACGGATTTATTTCCGCCTATAAACACGCCGCTTCTTTAACCAAAAGTCAAGGTGACGCTGTCAGAACCGGTGAAGTCATTGCACTAGCGGGTTCAACCGGAAACGAATCAACCGGTGTGCATTTGCATTTTGAATTATGGAAAGACGGTTACCCAATTGATCCAATTATTTTTATAGCATTCGAATAAGATGTCCATCAAATCAATAGCCGCTAAATTATTAGCCAAAAACATTCACAAAAAAACCAAAGCTTGGGCATCAAAACCTGTTGAAACCCAACAAAAAGTGTTGAATGATTTAATCGGTCAAGCCAAATTTACTCAGTTTGGCAACGACCATGATTTTGCCAATATCAAAAACTTTGAAGACTTTGCGGCTAAAGTTCCGATTCGGGATTATGAAGCATTGCGACCCTATATTGACAAAGTAGTAAAAGGCGATGAAAACATATTGTGGAAAGGTAAACCCATTTATTTTGCCAAAACTTCGGGAACGACTTCCGGGGCAAAATATATTCCGCTGACGGCAGCATCCATGCCGTTTCATATCGAAGCAGCACGAAACGCCATCCTAAGTTATATCCACGAAACCGGTAAAGCAGATTTTGTCGACGGCAAAATGATTTTCCTGCAAGGCAGTCCGATTCTGGAAGAAAAAAACGGAATCAAACTCGGAAGACTTTCCGGAATTGTAGCGCATTTTGTTCCGAAATATTTACAAAAAAACCGCATGCCAAGTTGGGAAACCAATTGCATTGAAGATTGGGAAACCAAAGTCAATGCAATTGTAGAAGAAACGCTTAACGAAAACATGACGGTCATTTCGGGTATTCCTTCTTGGGTGCAAATGTATTTTGAAAAACTACAACAAAAAGCCAATCAATCCGTTGGTGAAATATTCAAAAACTTCAACTTGTTTATTTACGGCGGCGTAAATTATGAACCTTATCGCGCCAAATTTGAAAATTTAATTGGTCGAAAAGTCGATTCTATTGAATTATTTCCGGCTTCGGAAGGTTTTTTTGCTTACCAAGATTCGCAGAAAGAAAAAGGTATGTTGCTATTGCTGAATTCGGGAATTTTTTACGAATTTGTAAAAGCCGACGAATTTTATACAGAAAAGCCTAAAAGACACACCATAGGCGAAGTCGAATTAGGCGTCAATTACGTTTTAATCATTTCCACTAATGCCGGACTTTGGGCTTATAACATTGGCGACACCATTCAATTCACAAGTTTAAAACCTTATCGCGTAATCGTTTCAGGAAGGATTAAACATTATATTTCGGCTTTTGGCGAACATGTCATCGGCAAAGAAGTGGAAAGCGCTTTACAAGAAGCAATGGAAGGAACAAACGTTCGTGTTAATGAATTTACGGTTGCACCACAAATTACACCAAAAGAAGGATTACCATATCATGAATGGTTTATCGAATTTGATCCCGAAGCTTCGGGAGAACCGGAAAACCTGGAAGATTTTGCCTTAAGAATTGACAAGGCTATGCGCAAACAAAATACGTATTATGATGATTTGATTGTAGGGAATGTGTTGCGAACACTAGTGATTTCAAAAGTGGACAAAAACGGCTTCCAAGATTATATGAAATCTATCGGGAAACTCGGCGGACAAAACAAATTGCCTCGATTGGCCAATGATAGAAAGATTGCGGATTTTTTTAGCAGAAAATAGAAGAAAGATGCAAGAAAAAAGATGGTTGTGTTTGTTGATTTTTATTGGTTTTTCTTCTTTTGCCCAAATCAAGGGCATTGTTCTTGATGAAAACGACAAACCAATTCCGTATGTCAATATTTGGGTTGAAAATGAAAATATCGGAACAACGGCAGAAGAAGACGGTACTTTTTCATTACTATTAGAAGAAACAAAAAACATCGTTTTTTCGGCCTTAGGCTTTGAAACTAAAATTATTTTATCCACAAATCTCACTGTAGTCGTATTGCATTCAAAAGCTTTAGAACTTAATGAAGTTGTTGTTGAAAGAAAAAAAGGGACAAGTGAAATAGTGATTGGGGATTTTTCGGGGATAAAATTAAATTCGGGCGTTACCAATACCGGACAAGAGAATGTTCACGTTTGGGCAAAATTTATAAAATCTAATGAAAAAATAAAAGAACATCCTTTTATTAAGTCAATCGAATTTGTTACCGATTCAAGACTAAAAAATGCTTTATTGAGAATTAGGATTTTCAAGGTGAATAATGAAGGATTCCCCAAGGAAGATGAGGTAGAAGAAGACATTTTGGTATCCATAAAAAAAGGGAAGAACAATAATATCGTAGATTTAACAAAACACAACATTAAAATTCCCGAGGAAGGAATAATAGTAGGTTTTGAATATCTAAAATTAGAACAAAACAAATATGAGTATAGTTATACAGTAAAAGGGGAAAAAGGAAGTCAAAAAGGATATGCTTATGAACCATCTATCAAAGGTTTTTTTCCGGGAAGTGAATCACTTTTACTACTCAACCGTGACGGAAGTCCTCGTTTAACAAGATATGGAAACGTAGAAATTGCCTTAAAAATGAAACTCACAAACTAAATGAAATTATTCTTCGCTTTATTTTCTTTTTTGTCACTTTCCGCTCAAACCACGCAAGGCATAGCCCAACGGAACGAAGTTAAAGGCTTTGTAATCGATGAAAACAACCAACCGATTCCGTATGTGAATATTTGGGTTGAAAATGAAAACATTGGAACAACTTCTGATGACAAGGGATTTTTTACCATCAATACTTCTGAGGATAAGATACTTGTTTTTTCTTCCGTTGGCTTTGAGGTTAAAAAGACTACAATACAAAATGATGGAAAAGTTATTTTAAAAGAAGCTATTTATAAGTTGGATGAAGTGCTAATATCCAAAAGAAAACAGGAGAAAGAAATTGAAATCGGCGATGCCCAAAGAATACACCACAGACAATTATCCGGAGATAAGCCTTGGATTTACGGTAAATTATTTGAACAGGATACTATTTATAAAAAAACGCCGTTTATAAAGAAGATTGTATTTTATTCAGATAGTGATAAAAAAGGCGCCAAACTTAAAATCAGAATTTTCGAATTCAACGATTCTATACCCGGAAATGACTTAATAGAGGAAGACCTGATTGTAACGGTTAATAAAGGAATGAAGCGAAATGTAATTGATGTTTCTAAATACAATCTGTTATTTCCTGAAAAAGGAATCGTTATTGGCTTAGAATGGATGATTATACAAGAAAACAGGGCTGATTTTGAATACAAAGATCCTAAAACTAAAAAATTGGTAAAACAGGAAGATTATGCTCCATCATTGGTTGTCAATTATTCTGACAAAGAGAATGCTTTTACCTATTCTAAAGGGAAATGGCATAGAAGCAAAGTATTCCTTACCGAAAAGAAAAGCAAGGAACCTTGGTACAATAAAATAATGATGCCCGCCATAAATTTGATATTGACGAATTGATGAAAACAACATTACTATTATTTTTATTTCCCTTGTTATTATTCGCTCAAACCAACCGAGGTATAGCCGAACGGAACGAAGTTAAAGGCGTTGTAAAAGACAGTCTTTCCGGTCAACCGATTTCATTTGTCAATATTTGGGTCGAAAATGAAAATGTCGCTACAACTTCTGAAGAAGACGGCACTTTTTCCATCAGTGTCGCTGCCGAAAAGAATCTTATTTTTTCTGCTTTAGGTTATGAGAAGAAAACCATTAAAGCTTCTCAAGCCACAGAAGTTTTTTTAAATTCCAAAGCATTCGATTTGGATGAAGTAGTCATTTCCAATAGTATTGATACCAAAAGAACTGTCATTGGTCAAACAGAAAATACTATCGCGCAAGCTTTTGACAACGGACCCAGAATTGACGTCAAATATTTTCCGTACAGTCAGGCTTATAAAAAAACAAGATACATCAAAAAAGTGACACTTTCTACCGATAGCAGGATTGAAGACGCTACGATTAGAATTCGATTTTATAGTGTTGACGCTAATGGTTTTCCCGGTGAAGAAATGCTCAAAAAGGATTTAATTGTTTCGGTTAAAAACGGAACTAAGAACAACAAAATTGACTTGTCCGATTATAATTTGGTCATGCCTAAAAATGGTCTTTTTGTTGGTTTTGAAAAGTTGATGATTGAAAAAAACAAAAAAGAAAAAACCATTACCGACCAGAATACTAAAACCATAAAGATTCTAAAAACCTATTATCCATTTATCCTTTATAACTATGTAGAAAGAGATGCGTTGTATACTTTTTCGGGAGGAAAATGGAACAAACAAGTTAAAGAGGCCAACGGAATAGCGGAAAAAGTCAAAGGTTATGAACCGGCAATCAACCTAATTCTAACCAACTAAACGACAAAAACCCTATATTTGCAGGTTAGAAAACAAAATTTAATGAAGGAAATTAAGAACATTTCGCGCTCCAGAGCGCAAGAATCGTCGGCAGCTATCGAACGATTGTACATCACCATGAGACATTTATTTAACAGAGGTTTCTATAAACCTATGGGTGTTTCAGGAGAAACTTTAAGAGAGGCATTATTGTCTCTAAGACCGGAAATTTATGGCAGTATTGCTGAAGAAAAAGTAGAACTCAACGGTTTGCTTTATGTAATTGAAAGACTCCCGGTTGGTATTGAAGAATGTCGTTTTATCAACTTAACTTCTGACGAAGGCTATTCTAAATCGCATTTTCAGGCGATAGTTCCACCCAAAAGAAGAAGAAATTGTTACCGTATAGATGAAGAACAAATGAACGTGGAAATCACGCGCGGCCGTTCAGATATCTATGATATTTTAACGCATTTGACTTTTATTTTTATCGAATCGCATAAAATTAAAGACCGTGTAATGTTAGATGAGGCCAATGTAGAACTTACCCGCGATTGGCAAAAATTGGAGCAAGCAGTTTTACAAAACAAAAAGTTCACCCAATCGGAAAAAGAAGTCGCAATTTCGCATGCGGCCAATGTTTTAGGCAGAAGTTTTTCGGAAGTGTTAGATATTTATGACTCTTTTGGCACTAAAGAAAAGCCGGATAGATTTTTACATGTCATTTATTGGTTAGGAAAATTAGCCATCGAAGAAATTGTTGACAACAACAAAAGAACCATCACGTTCAGTCCGATTTTGAGAGAAAGATTAGGACATCATATCCACGGAGAAATTTGGGCCACGACTATCAAAGAAACCTTGAAATCCAATAATTTATTGGAAAGACCGATTCATATTATTAGTGCTAATATGCACAGTGTGATGAATTCGCTTTTTGCCACAACGGTTTTGAAAAACAAATTCAAAGACAAATCGGATTTCTTTATTTATGAGGAATTGAGTAAATCGGGTGCTGATCCGGTTAGAAATAAGGTAGAAGAATTTGCTGTAAAACACGGTATGATTTCTTTGCCGGACCAATCAGGAACCAATATAGATGTTCAGATTTTTGATACCGCCAAAGTAGATTGGGCCAAATCAAGTTTTCCAAAAGCGGTAATTGGAAAAGAAAGTCCGGTGCTAATCGTAATGGATTATGCTTTTGGTGAGCAAGCTTTTGAAACGATAGATGAATTATTGAAACCTTACAAAGACGGAAAGAATAAAACGTTTCTCAATGTAGAATCGGTTTCCATTATGGGAAAAGCCGGCATTTTGCAAGGCGGAAAAGGCGACATCATGATTCCTTCGGCACATATCAACGAAGGAACAGCCGATAATTATCCTTTCGAGAATGAATTGACCGCAGAAATGTTTGAAGGCAATGGAATTCCGGTGTTTTCCGGGCCAATGGTAACCGTTTTAGGAACATCACTTCAGAATAAGGATTTATTAAAATTCTTCCATGAGTCGACATGGGAAGTAATTGGTCTTGAAATGGAAGGTTCTTACTATCAAAAAGCGATTCAATCGGCTTCAAAAATCAGAAAAAGCATCCATCCCAATGTAAAAGTTCGTTATGCTTATTACGCTTCGGATAACCCATTGGAAACAGGAAGTACTTTAGCGTCCGGTGGATTGGGAACAACTGGCGTAAAGCCAACGTATTTAATTACCATCAAAATATTAGAACAAATCTTTAACGTAAAATAATAATTTTTTATGAGCGCAACACCTCAAAATAATGCTGACAATCAGGAAATAGACTTATCTCAGATTTCTAAGAAAATTGGATCTTTTTTTGAAAATATTTCTACTCAAATTTTCAAAGTGTTTTTATTTTTCAAAAGAAATATAATTTGGACCGGTATACTTTTTATTCTAGGTGCGGTATTGGGATATTATATGGATAAAACAACCAAATTATATGATAATCAGATGATTGTTTGTCCTAATTTCGGCTCAACAGATTATTTATACGCTAAAATAGATTTGATTAATTCTAAAATAGAAGAAGGCGACACCATTTTTTTGAAGGAGAAAGTTGGAATAAAAGAACCTAAAAAATTTAGAAGCATTACAGTAAAGCCGATACTTGATATTTATAAATTTATCGAAGACAAAGAAAGAAATTTTGAGGTCTTAAAACTCATGTCAGAAGATGGCGACATAAAAAAAATCATCAATGAAAACTTGACCAGTAAAAATTATCCTTACCATTTGATTACCTACAGGACGCTCAATCAAACTACGGATGAAAAAACTTTACAACCAATATTGAAATTTTTAAACGATTCAGATTATTACACTATTATTCAACAGCAGTTTGTTGAAAATGTTAAAATAAAGATGGTTGAAAATGATTCTATTATTTCTCAAATTAACAACATATTAAACACTTTTTCAACAACCTCTAATAGCCAACAGAAAAGTGATAAATTAGTGTACTACAACGAAAATTCACAATTGGCGGATGTTTTAAAAACCAAAAATGAATTGGTTTATGAACAAGGGATGCGCCGATTGGACTTAATTAATCTGAGTAAAATCATCAAGGAAAATAGCATTACCTTAAACATCAGAAACAAAGAAAAAACAACTGGCAAAATGAAATTTATTTTGCCTATTTTACTAGTTTCATTATTTGTTTTTGTGAGTTTACTGTTGGCCTATTATAAGCATCAAATGGCTAAATTGAACAATTAATTTATGAAATAGCAATAGCTTAATTGTAAAACAAAAACGATAAAAGGCTATTACATTTGACCAATTAAAACAATAATAAAGACAAATGAAAGGAATAATATTAGCAGGAGGTTCCGGAACAAGACTGCATCCATTAACATTGGCTGTGAGTAAGCAATTGATGCCTATTTATGACAAGCCGATGATATATTATCCGTTGTCAACATTGATGTGGTCAGGGATTCGGGAAATATTGATTATTTCAACACCTCATGACTTACCGCTTTTCAGACAACTTTTAGGTGATGGTTCTAGTTTAGGCTGTCGATTTGAATATGCTGTACAAGAAAATCCAAATGGTTTGGCAGAAGCTTTTATCATTGGTAAAGAATTTATTGGAAACGATAAAGTAGCTTTAGTATTGGGTGATAATATTTTTTACGGCACGGGACTTTCTGATTTGCTTTTGGCCAATAATAATCCTGATGGCGGCATTATCTATGCTTATCATGTTCATGATCCGGAACGTTATGGCGTGGTTGATTTTGATACTAATGGCAAAGTCTTGTCTATTGAAGAAAAGCCTGAGCAACCGAAATCCAATTTTGCGGTTCCCGGAATCTATTTTTATGACAATGATGTAGTTGAAATTGCTGCCAATATAAAACCAAGTCCTCGAGGAGAATTAGAAATCACAGACGTCAACAAGGAATACCTTAATAGAGGAAAACTCAAAGTAAGTATACTCGATAGAGGAACAGCTTGGTTAGATACCGGAACGTTCAATTCGCTAATGCAAGCTAGCCAGTTTGTTCAAGTTATCGAGGAAAGACAAGGATTAAAAATTGGAGCCATCGAAGAAGCCGCCTATAAAATGGGCTTTATCAATGAGGAACAATTAAAAAAATTAGCCCAACCGTTATTAAAAAGTGGTTATGGTAATCACTTATTAAGCTTGATTTAAATGAATTTTATCCCAACAAAACTAGAAGGATGTTTTATTATTGAACCTAAAATTATCCTCGATGAAAGAGGCTATTTTATGGAAAGTTTCAACGAAAAAACTTTTCAAAATGGCGTTAACCAAAAGGTTCATTTTGTTCAAGACAATCAGTCCTATTCTTCCAAAGGTGTTTTACGCGGATTACATTATCAAACCGGAGAACACACTCAGGCTAAACTTGTAAGAGTATTACAAGGAGAAGTATTAGACGTAGCGGTTGACATTCGCCCTTATTCACCAACATTCGGACAATACGAAGCAGTGGTTTTATCGGGAGACAATCAGCGACAGTTTTTTGTGCCAAGAGGTTTTGCTCATGGATTTTTAGTGCTGAGCAATACGGCTACATTTTTTTACAAATGTGATAATTTCTATAATAAAGAAAGTGAAGGCGGCATCATTTACAATGACAAAACCATCAATATTGATTGGAATTTTCCTCTGGAAAAGCTTATAGTTTCAGAAAAAGATAAAGTACAACCCACCATAGAAAACGCCAAAAAAGCATGGTAGTTTTAGTCACAGGAAGTGCAGGACAATTGGGTCAAAGTTTGCAATTTATTGCGCCAAACTATCCTGATATTCAGTTTGTATTTTGTGCTTCCACGGAGTTAGACATAGCCAATTTAGAGAATTGCAAAGAAGTTTTTAGCAAATACCAACCTGATTATTGCATTAACGCTGCGGCTTACACAGCAGTTGACAAAGCAGAAAGCGAACCCGAGAAAGCCCATTTAATTAATACAATTGGCGCTAAAAACTTGGCTGAGGTTTGTAAAAAAGGCAACGTTAATTTACTTCATATTTCCACCGATTTTGTTTTTGACGGAGAAAAAACTATTCCATATACAGAAGAAGATTTGCCGAATCCTACCGGAGTTTATGGGCAGACTAAACTTGATGGAGAAAAAGCGATTCAGGCAGTTTTTGGTAATTATTTTATAATTCGAACGTCTTGGGTTTATTCTCAGTTTGGAAACAATTTCATGAAAACGATGTTGCGTTTGGCTTCAGAAAGAGATTCTCTTTCTGTAGTGAATGACCAAATTGGAACACCAACCAATGCGGTTGATTTAGCCAATGTTTTGGTTCAAATTATTTTAACCAACAACCAACAACCAACAACCGACAAGTTCGGTATTTACAATTTTAGCAATGAAGGCCAATGCAGTTGGTATGATTTTGCTAAAAAAATATTTGAAATCAATCAGATAAATATAAATTTACAACCCATTCCAACTTCGAGTTTTCCGACGCCGGCAAAAAGACCAAGTTTTAGTGTTTTAGATAAATCAAAAATTAAGGAAGCATTTAGTTTGGAAATTAAAAATTGGGAAAAAAGTATTGAAAAACAACCTTAAATAATTATTTATGAAGTTTTTGGTAGGCTATACTGGTTTTGTAGGATCTAATCTTAGTTCTCAAACACATTTTGATAAACAATTTAATTCCAAAAACATTCAGGAAGCATTCGGATTAAATCCGGATGTTTTGGTTTATTCGGGAGTGAGAGCCGAGAAATTTTTAGCCAATAAAGAACCCGAAAAAGATTTTGCAATCATTGAAGAAGCTATCAATAATATTAAAAAAATAAATCCTAAAAAGATAATTCTAATTTCTACAGTTGATGTTTATCCTTCGGCAGTAAACGTAAATGAAGAAACTATTATTGATGAAGAAACGCTGCAACCATATGGGAAGAACAGATTGTATCTTGAACAGTGGATAGAAAATAATTTTGAAGATTATTTGATTTTAAGATTACCTGCTTTGTTTGGTTTGAACATCAAAAAGAATTTTATTTATGATGTAATCCATATTATTCCGGCAATGCTAAATGAAGCGCTTTACCAAAAATACAGTAACCATCATTGGATAGTTTCTAATTATACTTTACAAGATAATGGTTTCTATAAGTTGAATGCTGTATCAAAAGAACAGCGTGAAATCTTAAAATTCAATTTTCTTTCTATAGGATTTTCGGCTTTAAATTTTACCGACAGCCGTGGAATTTTTCAGTTCTACAATCTTAAAAATCTTTGGAAACATATTGAAATTGCTACCGATAATCACTTTAAAAAACTGAATTTAGCCACAGAACCATTGGGCGTTAAGGAGATATATGAAGCGGTTTTCCACAAAGAATTTGTCAATGAGTTGGGCGCAACATTTCCGCACTATGATTTCCAAACGGTTTATGCAAAATACTTTGACAACAATGAAGATTATATCGAAAATAAAACAATTGTATTGCAAGAAATTATTGAATTCCTAAAGGAAAATAAAAATTGAAATTAGCCATATCTAACATAGCGTGGTCAGCAGAAAGCGATGAATCAATGTATACTTTTTTAAAGTCTGTAGATTTTGAAGGATTAGAAATTGCGCCAACGAGGATATTTCCTGAAAAAGCGTATGATCAATTGGAGGAAGCCCAATTATTTAAACAGCAAATACTAAGTAATTACAGCTTAGAAATTCCGTCTATGCAAGCTATTTGTTTTGGCAGAAGCGAAGCCATTTTCGGAACAGAAGAAGAGCGAAGTAGTATCATGGAATATATAAAAAAAGCTATCGATTTTGCAGCAGTATTAGAGTGCAAAAACTTGGTTTTTGGTTCGCCCAAAAACAGAATTATTGGCAAAGGCCAAGAAACGATAGCCTTTTCATTTTTTGAGGAATTAGGAATTTATGCCGCTTCAAAAGATACTGTTCTTGCCATGGAACCGAATCCGGAAATTTATGGAACCAATTTCCTGAATACAACAACCGAAGCTATCAATTTTGTAAAAGAAATCAAAAGCACAGGATTGAAAGTCAATGTTGATTTAGGCACTATAATTTACAACACTGAAACACTTGATACGATTGCCGATAATATTGATTTGATTAATCATATTCACATCAGTGAACCTAATTTGGAACCAATTACAGAAAGAGCTATACACGTCGAGTTGTATGGCTTATTAAAAGAGTATAAATATGGTAATTTTGTTTCCATTGAGATGAAAAATGCCAACGATATTTCAGTAGTTAAGAACACCATTCATTACATAAAAGATGTATTCAAAAGAAAATAAAAATATTTCAGGAGTTCCAGACTATATTTCTACTGAGTTTCATGAAAAAAAAACTAAGTATTGTCTTTGTATTCCTATAATTAATGAGGCTGAAAGAATTCATTTGCAGTTGGAACGCGCAAAAAAAAGTGGCGTTGACCAATTAGTTGACATCATCATTTGTGACGGAGATTCTAAAGACGGTTCAACCGAATTGTCCAAAATGGAAGCTTTGGGCGTAAACACGTTATTGGTAAAAAAAGGATTTGGCAAGCAAGGCGCACAACTAAGAATGGGCTTTTGGTTTGCTTTAGAAAGAGGTTATGAGGGCGTTTTAACCATTGACGGAAATAATAAAGACAGTATAGAATCAGTGTCATTATTTATTGAAAAATTGGAACAAGGTTATGATTTTATTCAAGGATCAAGATATGTCAAAGGCGGAAAAGCGATCAATACACCGTTAATCAGAAGTTTTGCAGTAAAGTTTATCCATTCTCCCATGATTTCGTTAACGGCAAAGCACAAGTTTACGGATTCCACTAATGCTTATAGAGCTTACTCTAAAAAATATTTAACACATCCTAAAGTGCAACTCTTCAGAGATATTTTTGTTACTTATGAATTGTTGGCTTTTTTATCGGTGCGAGCAACGCAAATCGGATTAAAAGTTGGCGAAGTTCCTGTAGAAAGGCGTTATCCTGAAAAAGGGAAAGTTCCAACGAAAATCAGTTTTTTTAAAGGAAATATGAATTTGATTAAAATTCTATTCAATAACTTAAAAGGAAAATACAACCCAAAATAAACAGCAAGATACTTTATAATTCAGCAGAAAATGAAAATAAAATTAAGTTTAAAAAATCTGATACAATTTCATCAAAACAACGCTAATCTGTCAAAAACCTTTATCGTTTTTAGTGGGTTTTTGGCGTTGGCTTTTGGCGCGCCGTTTTTAAATCTCCTTTTTGCTTTAAAACCCGAAATGACCTCTTTTAGTTCGCACATTATTTCAAATGTAGCTCTGAATGATTTGGACATTTCTAAGCGTGTGAATTACTATTATTATGGCTTGTTTTCGGTTTTATTTTTTGGATCTCTGTTTTATTATTTATTGTACCAATGGGTTGGCAAAACCTATCAAGCAAGCAATGAGAACGAATCAGACAAAGTAATCAAAGCACTTTTATCAGCTTCTTTAATAGGAATCGCTGTGGTTATTATCAGCTTTTTTATAGTTAAGGTTGACATCTCGATTTATTTTTTAGTTATTTTAGGATTCGTGTTGGTTTTAAACCTTAAAAGAAATCACAAACTTCTTGATTTTGATTTAGCAATTTGGCCAGTATTAATAGCGCTTCCTATTGCTCAGTACTTATTTATTTTCTTCAAAAAGCATAATTTATTTCAAATAACCCCTGAAAAATTTGTTTTCAAAAAGATACCAATTCCTTTAGATCCTGCGCTTTTGACGTTTGTCTTGTTATTGCTTATTACCGCATTAACAGCTTATTTTTTTAGAAATCAGATTTTTAAAAATGTGACCGAGAGCAATTTTTATAGTATCAAAAATGCTTTTTTGATTTCTTTTATTCCGGTATTATTAGTGCCGATAGTTTTTTCGATACTAATCGAAATTACTAATATTTTCAACATCAGATTTGATATTGTATTCAATAATCCGTTTCTTTTGTTCACGTTGTTGTTTGTTTTAGCCGGAGTAGTTTCTTTCGTTTTATTCAAGAAAAATAGTCAGAAAACCGAAGTCAATGTCTCAAAAACTGACATGATAGGAAAATATTATTATCCTTTGTTGTTCTTGGGATTTATGATGATAATAACTCAGCCTTGGAGAATGGCAAGTTCGGGTAATGAGTTTTTTGAAACTGCCAATCACGGATTAGCTATTGATCATTTTTTTAGATATGGCAGCATTCCGATAGTTGAAAATTATGATGCTCATATGCTAAGTATCCAACTCTTTGCGTACCTATTTAGTTTCCTGAATGGGTATGAACCTTGGTCGCCATTTCTTTATGGTCCCTATTTTTATGTAATAGAAATTTTTGTAGTTTATTTTATTTTCAAAAGAGTTTTAGGTTCTTATTACGCCTTTCTAATTCTATTGTCTTTGCCAATTATTACTGTGGTTTCCAATGAGTTTATTGTATCCGGATTGTTAGCGTTGTTTATTTTAAAGATAGTAAACAATAAATCAACCAAACAGTACTATTATTTTTGGGCGATTGCTTTTTTCCTTTGTTTGTATAAATTAGATATTGGTTTTGCGGCTATTTTGTCCGGAATCGGAACTTTTTTAATAGTCGATTATTATCAAAACCGAACACTAAATTTAAAGAAGTTAGCGTCAACCGGAGCAGTTTCGGTTGCTTCGCTTATGGGTCTTTTTGTGTTATTGTGTTTGATAAAAGGCATAAATCCTATAGCTCGTTTAGGAGAATTTCTATTGGCTAGCATGTCAAACCAAAACTGGGCAGTTGTAAAAATGGGCGATATGGATCATATCGTTTTTAGATTGTCATATTATGTACTCCCGATAATTACCATGATTAGTTTGGGATATGTTTTTTTTAAATTAATCTTTAGCGAGAAAATGTTGCTAATGCTGAAAACTAATAAAAAACAAATGAATGTCTTAATCTTCTTTTTGTTTTTTAGTTTGTTCTTTATTTTTAATGCGCCACGAGGAATCGTTAGACATAATTTCGAATATGGCAATATTATCAGAATTACCAGTACTATTCCGTTAGTGTTTTTAATGCTGACACTTTTGTTGAGTAAGTCGAATAAGTTATTGAAATTTTTAAGTGTTTTTATTGTTTCTTATTTGTTAGTCAATGCCAATAACACAACTTTTAAAGACAAAAACAGTAGTTTCTTGAATCAAGAATTGGCTTCTTATTCTTTTCATGAAAAATTTTTAGAAGCCGAAAGATTTAACGGGACCAGAGTCAGACAATCCTCTGATCTTTCTGAAGTCAAAACGTTTAAAAATTTATTGGACGCAGTTTTAAAACCTAATGAAACCTATTTTGATTTTTCGTCTAAAAATTATTATCACGCTTTGGTTGGAAGAAAAAACCCATGCTATTTGAACCAAACGCCTTTGATGATTAACGGCGACAAAGGTCAGGATTTAACTATAGAGGAAATCAAAACTGCGCAAATTCCAATTGTTTTAATGCCGATTAAAAATGTCATTTGGTCCTCTATTGACGATGTATATGTTGATTATAAGTTCTATAGAATATCAGAGTATATTTACGCCAATTATACGCCTTTATATAAAATGGGCTCTTTTGACGTGTATGCCAGAAACGATAAAAAGAATCAGTATTCAAGTATTTTAACAGCAAAAGGATTTTTTAATAATAAAACCCAAATCGAAGATTTTAAGTTTTTATTAGCCGACAAAGTAACTAAAAGCAATTTGCAAATTACAACCGATCCTAAAGGTAAGGCAATAATCACAAGTACCGGAGCCAATGCTTTTTTCAGCGGTATGATCCAAAGCCTAAAATCAGACAATAAAATAAACGATGGTAACGGATTGCCAATTACTTTACGTTTTAACATTACTACAGTTGGTGCCGGAAGTATAAAAATTTATTATAATCAAGAGCCAGGGGAAAGCTATTCGGAAGAAAGAATTAAAGAATTTCCCATAACAGAGGCAGGCACTTCAGATTTGAGTTTAGATTTTCCTAAAATGCCTTCAGAATTAATGGTTGCGATTAATATGCCTACGATTACAATAAATAATTTTTCTGTTAGTTCCGGTTCGTCAGGCACTGTTTCTAATCCGGAAAAAAAGGATTATTACTTATTAAATCTTCCTAGAATTTGGGCAGAATATGATGGGCAAACCCTTTTTGATATGGTAAAGCCGCTTGAGGAAAATGTAAATGAAACGACGATTTCGATGAACAAATCGGAGCTTAAGAATACTAGAAAACCTTACTATGTTTACCTTGAAGCTAATGCTAATTTTGATTTTGGTGCCAAAATAGAGCTAATGGACGGAAGTGGAAGCCTAGCGTCCTTCTATTTCAATATAATAAAAGGCAAACATCGTTATGCCATAAGAGTTAGCAGTAACTATTATTGGTGGAGTACTCAAAATTCAAAAATTACGTTCACGGCTGATCAACCGATAGAAGTTTTAAAATACGCCATTCTTTCAGATGACGGAAAAGAAATTCAAAATTATAAGGCAGGTGCTATGACCTTGAGTAATGTTAATGATGAAAACTGGAAAGGTGGTGTTGGATTGAAATATAACCTACTTTTGCTAGACTTTTCTCCTAATAAAGAAAAGCTGTTGGTGCCGGGATCCAAAATAAAATTTGCTGACGGAACATTTGCGACTATTGTTGGGCATAATGTAGCCGGGAATTATATTCAGGTAAGTGTAAAAGAAGATGTCAAGAATTTTGTGAACAGCGGTAGCTATCCAAATCCCATTAGAATTGTAAAATAAAGATTTTTAGTTAACTTCAAATTCTGATAAATTTAATAACAGGGTAAATGAGTAAAGAGCCAAAAAAAATAATTTGTTTGACACCGGTCTACAATGATTGGGAAAGCTTCACGATTTTGGCTACCAAAATAGCGGAAGTTGATGCTAATAATGAAAATTATTCTGTTCGCATAGTGGTTGTTAATGATGGTTCTAATGAAGAATTTGATGAGGCTGCTTTTTTAATGAAGGTTCCAATTGAAATCATTACGTTAAAAAGCAATGTAGGACATCAAAGAGCCATCGCCATAGGATTACAGTATATAAACGATGTCAAAACAGATTTTGATTTTGTTGTTGTTTTAGACAGCGATGGCGAAGATCGGCCGGAAGATATAGTTACTTTAGTTTCAAAATGTGAAGAACAGAACAGCAAGAATATTATTTTTGCCCAAAGAAAAAAAAGACAGGAATCGCTTTTTTTTATGATTGGTTATTTTTTCTACAAGTACATATTCCATTTGCTTACGGGTCAAAAAATTAATTTTGGTAACTTTAGTTGTATTCCTAAAAAACTTTTGAAAAGAATTACAGTTCAAGATAATCTTTGGAACCATTATTCGGGAAGTATTATCCAATCAAGAACGTCTTATGATGGTGTTTTTTTAGACAGAGGCAAAAGATATGCAGGTGAATCAAAAATGAATTTCAACAGTTTGGTTATTCACGGCTTGAGTTCTATTTCGGTTTATTTTGACTCTTTGTCAGTACGCATTTTAAAACTGTCTATTTATGGTATAATGGTTTGTTTTTTGGCAGTATTGATAGTTTTGTATAAGAAATTTGTCACCGATACGGCTATACCTGGTTGGGCATCTAATTTAATCTTTATAATTTTCAGCATTATCCTGCAACTGTCTTCAGTTACATTAATTATATTGTTAATGCAATTGAGTTCCAGAAAAAACATAAAAAGTCCCTCAATAAACATTTACAAAGACTTTATTGAGGAAATCAAAGAAATTAAACCATAAAGAATGAAAGAAATTAACTGGACTAAATCGAATTATGCTTTAATAGCTATACTGATTTTTGCAGCAATATTAAGATTTTATCATTTAGATTATCAAAGTATTTGGCTAGATGAAATTCACACTATGCTTGAAGCTAATCCGAAGCAGTCAATGTCGGATGTCTATGTAGCCATTAGCACTGGTGAACAAATGCCACCGCTATATTTTTACAGCATTTATTTTCTCTTTAAAATCTTTGGTTATACCACAATAGTTGCTAGAGTTTTTTCGGCAGTTTTAGGGATAATTAGCATATTTACTATTTACCAGTTCGGGAAAGAGTTGTACTCAAAACAAGTTGGTTTAATTGCAGCTTTGCTTTTGTGTCTCAATCCGTTTCATTTGTTTTTTTCCCAGGAAGCCAGACCTTATATTATTTTACTGATTTTCACCATTTTGGCATTTACAGCTTTGGTAAAATTTGTAAAAAAACCAAATAGAAAAAACGCAATTTTTTATGGTCTTTTTGCTGGATTAATGCTTTCAAGTCATTTCTTTGGTTTGTTTGTAATTGTCTCACAGTATTTTGTTCTTTTAGTGTTTTTGATTTTATCAGATAAAGCTACAAGGGTATCGTTTTTTGTCAATTCCTTTATTTCTGGCATAGTTACTTTATTGCTTTTTATTCCGGCTATAAAAATTTTAATAAGAGTTACCGAAATAAAGGCATTTTGGATTCAACCGACTACGATAGAAACTATCAAGCAAATTTTTAAAGATTTTTGTGGCAACTCAGACTTTATTTTAACGCTTTCCATCTTGGCGCTGTTGTACTATCTTTTTATACAAGTTAAAGAACCAAAAACCAAGAAAACCTATTCTGATATTGTTTCCAACAAGCTGTTTTTGAGTTCGATAATATTGTTTTCATGGTTATTAATAGTGTTAGCCATACCAATTTTACGTTCCTATTTGACAGTTCCAATGATTGTAAGCCGCTATTTTATAGTTATTTTACCGGCTTTGATTGTTTTAATTTCGATTTCGATTTACAGAATCAAAAGCAACCTGATTGCCACATTAGTTGTACTTCTTTTTTCAGTTGGATTGTTATATCAAACCATTATAAATAATAATTATTACACATCGATTTCAAAGACACAGTTCCGAGAGATTACCCAGTTTATAATTAATAACAATACCTCTAATGATCCGGTTGTTACAACGTTGGGTTGGCATTTTTCCCATTTTTTGGCCAATGACAAAGTAATGATGACATTAAAAGGAAAACCATTGCAAGACTATGTAGTTGAAATGGAACAGGATTCAACAAAAGTGCAATCCTTTTGGTATGTTGATGCTCATGGCAACCCATATAAAGTAAAGGAGCAAGAACAGAAATTTTTAGACCAAAAATTCATAGTAGAAAAAAGTAAAGATTTATTTGATTGCTGGACTAGACATTATGTGGTTAAAAACAAACAAAATTTTCCGGAAAGCAGTATTGTTTTAACCAATCTTACTGATCAAAATTGGATTGGTGGCGTAGGTACCAATTACAATATGTTATTATTGGATTTTTCTGCAGAAAATGAGGAAAAGATTAAAAGAGCTTCCAAAGTAAAATTCAAAGACGGAAGAATCGCTAATGTTGTTGGTTATGCAAAAGCCGGAGCTTATATTCAGATACAAATAGCCGGAAGTACAAAAGTTTATTCTGAGGTAGCTTCTTATCCAAACATAATTGAAATCATCAATAGATAATGAGTAAGCAGTATGATAAAATCATAATCGGAGCCGGATTGTACGGTCTGTATTCTGCATTAGTTTGTGGCGAAAAAGGCGAAAAAGTATTGGTTTTAGAATACGACAAGCAACCTTTTATGAGAGCAACATATATTAATCAGGCTCGAATTCATATGGGATATCATTATCCTAGATCTTATACGACCGCAACGAAATCAGCCAATTATTACAATCAATTCCTAGAAGATTACGGCTATTGTATCAATGAAAGTTTTGATAAAATATACGCTATTTCTAAAAATTTTTCATGGACCAATAGCAAGCAGTTTGAAAAGTTTTGCAATGATTCTAAAATACCTTGTAAACCAATAAATACCGCCGAGTTTTTCAACCCAAATGTATGTGAAGGAGCTTATCTGTCTAGAGAATGTACTTATGATGCTAAAATTCTGATGACAGGAATTCTAAAGAAAATGGCAATCTTAGAAAATGTGGATATTGTTTATAATTCCAGAATTAAAGAAATAAAAAAAGAGGAAATAAATTATTTAATCACATTACAAAACGAAGAAACGCTGTCAACACCTTATCTGCTAAACTCGAGCTATGCTTCAGTAAATCAAATTATATCACTGTTAGATTTTGAAAAAATAAAGATCAAATATGAACTTTGTGAAGTAATTCTTTGCAAGGTTAGTGACAATTTTAAAAACATTGGAATAACGGTAATGGACGGCCCTTTTTTTTCATTAATGCCATTTGGAAAAACAGGACTTCACACACTGACTTCGGTTTCCCATACACCGCATGCAACCAGTAATAATGATTTACCGACTTTTGAATGCCAAACCAGAAGCAACGGAACTTGTTCTCCAAATCAGTTAGGGAATTGCAATGCTTGTGTAGCAAAACCGGAAACTTCTTGGCAATACATGAAGTCATTGGCCAAAAAATATTTAAAAGAAGAAATCGAGTTAGAATATGTAGAGTCATTATTTTCCATAAAACCAATATTAAAAGAATCAGAAATTGATGATTCCAGGCCAACTATAATAAAAAAACACTCCAGTAAACCTACCTTTGTTTCTGTCTTATCTGGAAAAATTAATACGGTATACGATTTAAATGATATTTTAAACGATGATTAACAAAGAAAAAAAAGTAGTTTCGGCCGTTCTTTATCTTTATAACAATGAGAATGTTATCGTTCCGTTTGTTAAAAAAATAGCCGATGCTTTAGAAGCACTATTTGAAAAGATTGAAATTGTAATTGTAAATGATGCCTCTACAGACAGTTCGGTTGAATTAATAAAAAAAAATTCAGAGCTAAAGAATTACACTATTTCCATTGTCCAGATGAGCTTCCATCAAGGCATTGAAGTGTCAATGACAGCAGGTGTAGACTTGTCATTAGGAGATTTTATATATGAATTTGACGATTTGCTAATTGATTACGACATCTCATTAATTGAAAAATCTTACCGTCAGCTTATTGAAGGAAACGATATCGTTACGGTTTCACCTTTAAAATCAAATTCTTTGATGTCAACACTTTTTTATAAAGTGTATAATTATTTCTCCTTAAGCCGTTATAAAATTCAGTCTGACCGATTCAGAGTTTTGTCACGAAGATCAATCAACAGAGCTTATTCTATCAGCAAATCAATTCCATACAGAAAAGCGCTTTATGCCAACAGTGGATTAAAAATCAGTTCGATTGATTATGTGCCAAATCAAAACAGAGAAAAAAGCACCAATCTTTTTAGGAATAAAATGGCCATAAACACACTGATTATTTACACTAATTTGGCTTTCAGAATTTCGATTGCTATAACAATGTTGTTGTTCTTATTCACGTTGGGAACCGTTTTTTACACACTCATGATTTATTTCAGTAATCAAAAACCAATTGAAGGTTGGACAACATTGATGATTTTGATTTCGGGAAGTTTTTCGGGATTGTTTTTCTTATTGGCCATTATCATAAAATACCTGTCATTGTTGGTTGAATTAGTTTATTCCAAAAAAGTCTATCTTTATGAGTCAATAGAAACAATTTAGACACAAAAAAGTTGAATATTGTTATATTATGTATAAATTTGGCAAAAAAATTAAAATACATTTTTATGAAAATACGTCTTATTTTATGTGCATTTGCTATTCTTACTATAATTTCTTGCAAAGATAATAAGGTAGCTGAAGAAACAAAAACTGCAGAAACTGCTGTTGAAAAGAAAAATAGTTTTAGCTTAACTAATTTAACAGATGAAAATTGGCAAAAAGGAGTTGGAATTAAATATAAAATGTTTTTAACTGATTATTCTAAAGAGAAAGAAGAGTTAATCAAAAACGGTAAGACTTTAGAATTAGCTGACGGACAATTAGTGCCTTATTTAGGGTATGAAGTTGCCGGCACTTACATTCAGATTTTTTTAAATGAAGATGCCATCAAATACAGCGCAGCTGCAGAATTCCCTAATGAGATTACGGTTAAGTAACCCAAAACAATAAAAATTAATTACCACAAATGAAAGCTGTCTTTTATTTGTGGTTTTTTTTTCCTTTTAATGCTGAAATTTTTAAAAACATATATTTCAAATCATAAACCACTCAGCAACCTAATCACTTATGGTTTTGGGCAAGGGTTTAATTTGATAACACCATTGTTGGTCATTCCTTACATCGTTTCTATTTGCGGCGAAGAAGGTTATGGGAAAATTGGGGTAGGAATGGCATTGGCCTTTTTTA
This sequence comes from Flavobacterium sp. 102, assembly GCF_003634615.1. Classification (NCBI taxonomy): domain Bacteria; kingdom Pseudomonadati; phylum Bacteroidota; class Flavobacteriia; order Flavobacteriales; family Flavobacteriaceae; genus Flavobacterium; species Flavobacterium sp. 102. The sequence continues at coordinate 790,912 of NZ_RBKX01000001.1, forward strand.
TCATGGTTTTTGTTGATTATGGTTCTGAAATTGTCGGTGTAAAAGAAGTGGCCATTAATCGGGAAAACCAGCCGGAATTGGAGCGAATTTTTGTCGTAACTTATTTAACCAAATTAATATTGTTGATAGCAATGTTGGTTTTGGTTTCAATTATTTTCTACTTTTTTCCTTATTTCAATCAAGAAAAAACACTTTTCTTTTTCAGCTTGTCTATGGTCGTTGGGCAGTACATCAACCCAACTTGGTTTTTGCAAGGCATAGAGAATTTTAAATGGATAACCATTCTCAATATTCTGTCAAAAGTAATCTACCTAATTGGTGTTTTTCTCTTTATCAACAAAGCAGAAGATTATGTTTACAGCAATCTCCTTTGGGGAATCGGAATGATTATTGCCTATGGAATTACTTGGTTTTACATTGTTTTTCATCATTCTTTTTCTTTCTCAAATGTAAAAAAGACCGAAGTAATCCAAATGATTAAAGAGAATTTTTCCATCTTTTCTTCACAGATTTTTGTGTCACTCCAAATGTATTCTCCAATAGTGTTAATCAGTTTTTTTGGTGGAAATGTGATGGCAGGACAATACAAAATCATCGACCAAATCATCGTCATTTTTAAAACCTATATTTTACTTTTCTTTAATTTTGTTTATCCGAGAGTGTGTTATTTATTAGAAAAAAGTACCGAAGAAGCGCTTCGTTTCTGGAAACTTTACAATGGTTTGAACTTGCTTTTTATTGTTGTATCAATGATAGGCATCATGTTTTTTTCAGTTGAAATTGTTTCCTATTTTAATCCGAAAGAAATAACATCTATCAGCAATCTACTAAAGATTGCCACCATTATTCCGATACTACAAAGTATTACGATTCCCATGAAACAATTGGTTTTAGGTTCCAATAAGCAAAGTGAATATGTTAAATTTACCATGATTATTACGATAATAAGTTTGATTATTATTGTGTTAATTACGCCAATTTACCATGTTTTAGGAGTGCTTATTGCCTTAATCGCCACTGAAATTATTACCTCATTCATTTTTTTCAAAACGATTAAAAACAGCTTATTTCTTCGCACAAGTTAAAAACTATTGTATTTTTGAGGCGTTTAGTAAAATTGCGCTTAGATGATTAAAAGATTTTTTCAAAAAATGCTTTCAAAATCAGGGAAAAGTTATCAGATTGATGACAGAATCCCGACCAAACTGATTTATTCGGTACTTTATAATCGAATGGTTATGTTGGTTAGAGGGTTTTTGAAAACAGGAAAAAAAGTATTCATCGGTAGCAATACAAGAATTCTCAATTCCCGAAACATTACTTTTGGTAAAAACGTTACCATCGGAAGCCACTGTGAAATAGACGGTTTTGCGTCAGAGAAAATTATCTTAGGCGATTGTGTCAAAATTGGATGCTATTCCAAATTACTTTCAACCAGCCATTTTTCAAAATTCGGTAAAGGATTGACTATGGGAAACAATTCGGCCATAGGTGATTTTACGCATTTTGGTGCGCCGGGTGGCATTGAAATAGGAAATGATGTAATCATGGGTTCCTATATTTCTTTTCATTCGGAAAACCACAATTTTACCGATATTTCAAAACTAATCAGAGAACAAGGCGTAACCTCTAAAGGCATTAAATTGGGCAATAATATTTGGGTTGGTGCTAAAGTTACTTTCTTAGATGGTTGTTCTGTCGGAAACAATTCCGTTGTTGCCGCCGGAGCAGTTGTAAACGGAATCTATCCGGATAATGTTGTTATTGGCGGAATTCCGGCCAAAGTAATCAAAACGTTAGCCTAATGAAAATAATCATTCCTAATAATTGGTTTCATCAATTCCTGTTTATACTTTGTATTGCGGTACCTTATTTAGATAATTTTGAGTCAACGATATCAGTATGGAGCTTAGCTTTTATACTTACAATTCAGAGAAAATATTCGGTTTCTCTATTTAAATTAATCATTCCTTACGCTCTAATTTTACTCATTGCGATTGTAGTTTCGTTTAATTACGACTACCAAAAATACTTGATGATTAGAGACATAACCTATCTGTGTAAACCGATGATCGGATTCTTTTTAGGATACCAGTTGTGTGGTCGGAATTTTCAAACTGCTTTCAGATTAATAGTTAAAACAGGTTTTTTTATTGCTATTTGTCACATACTAATTATCCTAAATGCCATTTTTATCCATGGAGTAAGAACAGTGTCAGAACTAAGATTTTATTCGGGCTATTTTAGTGACTATGAAATTTATACGTTTATCATTTTATTATTTCACAAAGAGTTTCAGCTTGATTATTCTAAAAAGACATTAAGGATACTTACAATAATTGTTGGTTTTTCTGCCTTTATGTATTTGGCTCGAACCAATTTTATCCAATTCGTTATACTTTTTATAGCTGTTAAAGGCTATTTGGTAATCAATAAAAAAGCATTAATCATTATAGGTAGTATTATCATTACCTCTGTGGTTGGCTACTCTGTAATAGTTTCAACCAATCCAAGACGAGGCGCAGATGGACTTGAAGGATTTTTGTATAAATTAAAAGTGGCACCAATGGAGCCGTTTAAAACTAAAATCAATAGAGAAGACTATAGGGATTTCAATGACAATTATCGTTCCTATGAAAACATTTTAACCATACGTCAAGTGACCAGAGATGGAGTAACACCCACAATATTTGGGAAAGGAATTGGTTCCCAAATCGATTTGAAGCAACATGTTTGGCTGGGCGACATGCATCTTAGATTCATATCTATACTTCACAACGGATTTATGATTGTCTTTCTGAAATCAGGGTTACTTGGTATTTTTATTTATTTGTTTACCATAATATTTTTCTTCCGGAAACTCAAAACAGAGAAACCAATTGTCAATAATATTAACCTTCTTTTTATAGGAACAGGTGTTTTCCTCTTAGTATCTAATTGGGTATTTTTAGGATTTTATAATTTAACAGAAACCAAATCGATACTTATAGGATTCTTAATTGCCTATAGAGAGAAAATAAATAATCAATGAAAAGCATCCTTTTTATACACCAATCGGCCGAACTTTACGGTTCCGACAAAACGATTTTAATGTTTATCTCAAGTTTGGATAAAAAAAAATACAAATCAGTAGTTATACTTCCTTTTGACGGACCATTAAAAAGAGAGTTCGAAAAGAATGGTATTGAAGTAGTTATTGCTCCGGTTTTAAAGCTTTACCGAAAAATGTTTACCCCAAAAGGCATTTTAAATTTCTTCAAAGAATACCGCGACGGACTAAAAACTCTAAATGCACTTCATAAAGAATACAATTTCAGCATTGTATATTCACATACTTTGGCCGCTTTGATAGGCATTTTTTTTGCCCAAAAAAACAAAATTAAACACCTTTGGCATGTTCAGGAAATTATAGCCAAACCGGTAATTTTTAACAAAGGATTCGTGAAATTATTATCGTTGGACTGTAATCATGTAGCGGCTTATGATTCGAAAACCACGATGGATTTTTGGATAAAAGACAATGAAAAATTAGCTAAAAAATCCCATTTTGTCTGGAATGGTTTAGATGTTGCCCAAAAGCAAAACACTAGCCAAGAAGAGATTGCAGCCATTAGGAAAGAATATTTCAAAGTTGCTGATAATGAGCTTGTCATAGCACTAGTCGGGAGAATCAACAGCTGGAAAGGACAACAATTACTGTTGGAAGCATTTCACAAAATTGCCGGCAACTATCAAAATGTCAAACTGGTTTTTATCGGTTCAGCACCACCAAACCAAGACGTTTTTGAAATAGATTTAAAGCAAAAAATAACCGATTTCGCCCTTACTGAAAGAGTCGTGATTATTCCTTTTCAGGAAGAGATTTGGAAATTTTGGGATTCAATCGATATTGCAGTCGTACCGTCAACTGAACCGGAACCTTTTGGAATGGTGGCTATTGAAGCAATGCTTTCAAAAAAACCGGTAATTGCTGCCAATCATGGTGGTTTAACGGAAATAGTATTGCCTAATGTAACAGGCATATTATTCGAGCCAAAAAACGCCTCTTCGTTGGCTTCTGCTTTAGAAAGCATTATAGTAGATGGTGAAAAGAGAAAACTTTTTGGCGAAAATGGTTATACCAGAACCGTTAATCATTTTTCTTTGCAAAAACACGTTGAAAAATTCGAGGACATTTTTGAAAAAATTTAAATTTCCGGTATTTAAATCCCTATTTTTGCACCTTTAAAAAAAAAAATTTTCTGCATGAAAATAGCCATACTAGGAACTCGTGGTGTGCCCAATTATTACGGAGGTTTTGAACAATTTGCCGAATTTTTTTCGGTATATCTGGTTGAACAAGGTCACGAAGTGTATTGCTATAATTCACACGACCATCCTTTTCAGGAAAAATATTTTCATGGTGTAAATATCATTCACCAATACGATCCCGAACACAAAATGGGAACTTTTGGACAATTTATTTATGATTACAATTGCATCATGGATTCTCGAAAAAGAGATTTTGATATCATTTTGCAATTGGGTTATACCAGCAACTCTATTTGGTATTTTCTTTTGCCCAAAAAATCAATTATCATCACCAATATGGATGGGTTAGAGTGGAAAAGAACCAAGTATTCCAAACCGGTTCAGCAATTCCTGAGATTTGCCGAAAGATTAGCTGCCAACAGCAGCGATTTTTTAGTTTCGGATTCGTTGGGAATTCAAACGTTCTTGCTACAGAAATACAAAAAAGAGTCAACTTATATTGCTTACGGAGCTTACCCTTTTGCCAATCCCGATGAAGCCATTCTCAAAGAATATGACGTCGAAAAAGAACAATACAATATGATAATGGCGCGCTTCGAACCTGAAAACAACCTTGATATGGTGTTGGAAGGCGTTGCGATGAATGAAGATAAAACGCCTATCCTTGTTATTGGAAAACACCAAACCAAATATGGTGACTATTTGAAAAACAAATTCAAAGCCCATCAAAATATTCGTTTCATCGGTGGTCTGTACAATTTGGAACATTTAAATAACCTTCGCTACTTTTCAAATTTATATTTCCACGGACATTCGGTTGGCGGTACCAATCCGTCATTGTTAGAGGCAATGGCCTCAAAAGCATTGGTAATTGCTCACCATAACGACTTTAATAAAGGTATTTTAAAAGAGAATAGTCATTATTTTTCCAATGCCAAAGAGGTAAAAAATATTCTGAATACTATCAAAAAAAATGATAACTTGCAATTAGTTCAAAACAATTTTGACGCTATCGTCAATGAATTTAATTGGGAAAAAATAAATGGGGAATACTTACAACTCTTTGAAGAATGTTTTTCAAAATCTGATAAAAGAAAGCAAAGAAAATAGGTCTTTTATTCCTGTACTTTTAGTCTTAGTTACCGTTCCGCTGAGTTACGCAATGAATAACATTGCTTTAGGATTGTTTTTTGCAGTAGCCGTAATTAACTTCCGAAAAGCTAATTTTTTCTTTCAAAGCCATTTGATTTTACCAATATTACTCTATGCTTTAATGGCTGCATCCTATTTTTGGTCCATCGATAAAGAGAACACTTTGTCAGCCTTATCAAAGGAAGTTTCGTTACTGATTATCCCATTAGGCTTTTTGTTTATCAAAGATTTTTCTAAAGATGAAAAAAAGAAAATCATCTCTTATTACAGCTATTTTATTGCCATTTTGGTGGTTTATTATCTGATAAGAGCAGTTATTCGCTATTTCGTTTTACAAGATTTTAGAGTATTTTTCTATCATGGAACCAACGAAGATAATTTTGGATTAGTACCTAAATTGCTTAATGCGATTCATGTTTCTGTATTTGTAGCCGTAGCCTTTTTCTATTTTTTTACCAAGGAAATAAAATCGAGAATGGATATATTTTTATCGGTATTGCTTTTTGGTTTTGTACTGTTGCTTTCTTCAAAAAATATTATTTTGGTATTTATTTTATTGGTCATACTTCATCTTTTCTTTTTTTCAAAAGCATCACACAAACTGCGCTTGCGAAACTTAATCGTCTTCGGTCTAATCATCGGCTTAATTTTTTCGTTTGGCAGAATAAAAACCAGATTCCAACAAGAATTTCAAACCAATACCAATAAAAGTCTAAGTGCTAATGTCATTGAAGGAGTTCCGATCGGAGTCCATTATGTAAGTTTGAAAGAAGCATGGTCAAATGAGACTTTCACACCAAATGATTACTTTCCGGGAACAGCTTTTAGAGTATACCAATTTAGAATTTTTACAGAATTGTTATGTGAAGAAAATGTATTTTTAACCGGTTTTGGACTAAATGCTTCTTATCCTAAAATTGAAGAAAAGGCAAAGCATTACAATCTTTTCATGGGTAATGACGAAACAGAAGGCTATCAAGCCAAAAATTTTCACAACCAGTATATTCAAAATTTCGCCGAATTAGGTATTTTAGGTTTTGTATTATTGTTGTTAATGTTTGTTATTAACGTTAAAATAGCATACAAATCGAAAGATTTTGTCCATTTTGCTTTCGCAATTCTAATGATAAGTTTATTTTTGACGGAATCATTTTTATGGAGACAAAGAGGCGTAGTGTATTTTACGATAATGTATTGTCTTTTTAATTCCGGAATTACAATAAATAATTCCAAAGCAGCATAAAATTATATGAAAAGAATATTAATTACCGGAGCGGCAGGTTTTTTAGGTTCCCATCTTTGTGATAGGTTTATAGCAGAAGGCTATTTTGTAATTGGAATGGATAATTTAATTACAGGAGATTTGAAAAACATTGAGCATTTATTTAAAGATAGAAACTTTGAGTTTTATCATCATGATGTGACTAAGTTTGTTCATGTACCGGGAAAAATCGACTATATCCTTCATTTTGCCTCACCCGCAAGCCCTATAGATTATCTGAAAATTCCAATTCAAACATTGAAGGTAGGCTCGCTTGGAACTCACAATCTCTTAGGTTTGGCCAGAGTTAAGAAAGCCAGAATTCTTATTGCTTCCACTTCGGAAGTATACGGCGATCCATTGGTTCATCCTCAAACAGAAGAATATTATGGAAACGTTAATACCATCGGCCCAAGAGGCGTTTATGATGAAGCGAAGCGTTTTCAAGAATCGATAACTATGGCTTACCATACTTTTCACGGTGTAGAAACCAGAATCGTTAGAATTTTTAATACTTATGGTCCAAGAATGCGACTCAATGACGGTCGTGTAATTCCCGCTTTTATCGGACAAGCTTTGAGAGGTGAAGATTTAACGATTTTTGGAGACGGAAGCCAAACTCGTTCGTTTTGTTATGTAACAGACCAAGTAGAAGGTATTTTCAGATTACTCCATTCAGATTATGTGTATCCGGTTAATATTGGAAATCCTGATGAAATCACCATTAAAGATTTTGCAGACGAAATCATAAAACTAACAGGAACCAATCAAAAAGTAGTGTATCATCCACTCCCGATAAATGATCCTTTACAGCGCCAACCTGATACAACCAAAGCCAAAGAAATTTTGGGATGGGAAGCTAAAGTAAAGAGAGACGAAGGAATGAAATTAACTTACGATTATTTCAAATCCCTTTCGAACGAAGAACTTTTAAAAGAAGAGCACAAAGATTTTAAAGGATATATCCATTAGTATTTTATGGTTGCACAGCAAACAGGAAGATATTCAAAATACATAAGACCGATAAGCATTTTATTCGATCTGATTGTAGTAACAACATTGAGTTTGTATTTCTTTAGTGAATTGAAACTTAACGAGTTTTACTATTTGCTATATCAAACATTTACCTGGTTTCTGATTGCTGTAATTGTAAAATACTATGAAGTGTTTAGGTTTACCACGCCGGTTGAGATTATTACCAAACTGGTCAAGCAATTCAGTCTCTTTTTACTCGTAGTTATCGCCTTTTTTCCTTTTGCCAAAACGGCAATTTTTAGTGGTAGTGCGATTGTAATTTTTATCACCTTGAGCTTTGTGATCATACTGACGTTCAAATATTTTTTGTTTTTTTACCTAAAAAAGTACCGAATTGTAACGGGAAGTAACTTCAGAAATGCCGTAATCATTGGCTACACGCCGGAAGCCATTCGTTTAAAAGAAGTATTCGAAAACAGAAAAGACTATGGCTATCGATTTTATGGTTATTTTTCAGATAAGAAACAAAATCCTGAAATTATAGGTAAAATAGAAGACCTGAAAAAATACACCATTGAAAATAAAATAGACGAAATCTATTGCTCCTTAAATGAAATTTCTAACGAAAAACTAAAAGAGTTAGTGGAGTTTGCAGACGATAATAAAAAGGCGATAAAGTTTATTCCCGATTCAAAAGAGATATTCTCCAAAAATCTAAAAGTCGATTATTACGAATTATTCCCTGTTCTTTCCTTACAAAAAACACAATTACATAATCCCCTTATTAAGGGTTTCAAACGCGCTTTTGATATAGCATTTTCATTATGCGTGATTGTTTTCATATTGTCATGGCTGATTCCTGTACTGGCTATTTTAATAAAATTAGAATCAAAAGGGCCGGTGTTTTTTAAACAAGGAAGACCGGGATTAGATGAAGAAGAATTTTTTTGTTACAAATTCCGTTCGATGCAAGTCAATGGATTTACCGAAAAAGAAGCCTCTAAAAATGACCCTAGAGTTACCCGAATGGGTAAACTGATGAGAAAGACCAGTATGGACGAATTGCCCCAGTTTTTCAATGTGTTATTAGGTGATATGTCCGTTGTTGGACCAAGACCACACTTATGGTCTCAAAATAAAGCCTACGCCAGTAAAATCAAGAAATACATGGTTCGACACTATGTAAAACCCGGAATTACCGGATTGGCACAAGTCAAAGGATTCAGAGGTGAAATCGAAACCGAAGAAGATATGGTTAATCGTATCAAACTTGATGTTTTTTACATAGAAAATTGGTCAATCATCATGGACTTGAAAATCATTTTTCAAACGGTAATTAACATCTTTAAAGGAGAAGAGAAAGCATATTAAAAAACCTTTTTCGCTACCAAATCTTTAATTTGGTTGTCTAAATGAAAAGCAGTTTTGGCGGTATGGAAAATTTTTAGTTTCATTTCATCCAAATCGGATTTACTCATCTTTGAAATGGCAACCAGTTTTTGGTTCAAATCTTGAAAATCTTCCACTTTTGCAACCCAACCTATATTGTGCTCTTCGACTATTGTTTCTCCTTCGCCACCGCCAAAATAAAGGATAGGAAATCCCAAAGAACCATATTCAAAAATTTTAGAAGGAACTGATCCGTAAATCCTGGTTTTCAAAGGAACAATGGCAATGTCAAAAGTTTTTAAAGTTTCATGCAACTCTTTTCGTTCCATCATACCGTGGAAGAATATTTTTTGTTCTTTTTTACTCGAAATAAGCACTTCTATTTGGTTTTTCTCTGCACCATCGCCAAACAGATGCAGTTCAACATTTAAGTCCTTTAAATTGATTTTTTCACATAGTTCTAAAACGCCTTGGGCTACGCCTAACAATCCGGCATAAAAAATTTTAATCGGTTGATTTTCGACGGTTTTCAATTCCATTTCAGACACTTGATGGTCAGGATAATTTCGATATAAAAAGCATTCTTTTTCAGGAGTAATGGTTTTTACATGCGTAATAATTTCATTGGATTGTCCCAAAATTAAAGAGGCTTTTTTATAAATAAATCGCTCAAAAAATAATGAAAGCTTATGCGAAAAGGAACCTGCTTTTAAAGCCTCTAATTCGATTGCAGCCAAGGGCCACAAATCGGATACATTTAGAATTATTTTTTTGTTTTTAAGCGAAAGCACCAAAACCGAAATAAAGGAAAGCAATAACGGCGGTGATTGAACGATTACTTTTTTAGGTGTTTTTTTGAACAGTAAATAAAAGAACAAACTCAATGAAAAAGACAATATGGAAACAATTCTAACCAAAATGTTTTTGCTGACACTGGGATAAATCCAAAGTCGCTTCACGGTAATATTATCTCGATTTTCGGTTACAGAAAATTTACCTTTATACTCCGGACACAATTCGCCTTTGGGATAATTTCCTAACGGACAAACTACAGCAACTTTATAATTATTTTGATGTAATTTCAAAGCCAATTGCTCAATTCTGTTCGCAGCGGCACCTTTTTCGGGCGGATAATAATTGGATATGATTAGAATTTCTTTCATGGAAGAACAATATTAAACTTTGCGCTTGTGCGAGAGATTATTTGGTTAGCAAAACAGCAACAATTCGATCTGAGGCGCATCCGTCCCAAAGTTCAGGAATTCCTCTTTTTGACAAACCATTTTTTAGAAATTTTGCAAATTCTAAAGTTAAATTTTCAATAGAAGTTCCAACTAAATTATTCGTTCCAATTTTTATAGTTTCAGGTCTTTCAGTAGTTGTTCGCATCGTAAAACATGGGATTCCTAAAACCGTAGTTTCTTCAGAAATTCCGCCCGAATCCGTAATCACAGCAAAACTGTTTTTAATCAGAAACATGAAATTCAAATAGCCTTGAGGTTCTACCAAAAGAATATTCTTTAGGATCAGTTTGGTTTCTCCCAAAATAGCTTTGGTTCGCGGATGAATCGGAAAAACTATTTTCTTGTCGCCAACCATTTTATCAATGCCTTGCAGCAACGCAATCAACGATTTTTCTTCGTCAACATTCGAAGGCCGATGTAAAGTCAGAATGACGTAATTATTCTTGACTAAACCAAATTCATCCCAAAATTGCGGTGGCGAAATTCTAGTGAGGTTTTGATATAAAGTGTCGATCATCACATTGCCGACAAAGTGAATGTGCGTTGCATTGGCACCATATTTTATAAGATTTTCTGAGGCGGTTGTTGAAGTTGTGAAGAAATAATCGGTAATACTATCGGTTACAATTCGGTTGATTTCTTCGGGCATAGTCATATCTCCGGAACGAATTCCGGCTTCGACATGTGCCACTTTTACATTGAGTTTTTTGGCAACAATTGCGCAAGCCATAGTCGAGTTGACATCGCCTACGACCAAAACCAAATCGCTCGGATTTTGGATTAATTCTTTTTCAAAAGCCGTCATAATGGCAGCAGTTTGTTCCGCTTGAGTCCCACTTTTGACTTCCAAATTGGCATCCGGTTGCGGAATATTCAGCTCTTCAAAAAAGGTTTCACTGAGATTTTTATCATAGTGTTGACCGGTATGAACCAACCGATAAGAAATGTTTGTTCCTTTGGATTGTTTTTTTTCAATCGCTTTGATGATGGGAGCGATTTTGATAAAATTGGGTCTGGCGCCTGCAATTATGGTGATTTTCATAAATTATTTTACTGTCGAAATAAACTGCTTCAATTTGCCGCTTTTGCTTCTTTCTAATGTTGATTTTCGGGTGAATTTGAACGTTAAACCACTTTCCAAATAGGTGGCAATGGCTTTTTCAATATTTTTTATTTGTATTGATGTCAATTCGATTTTACTGACGTATTCAATATCAAAAGTATCGATTTTCGTTTGTTTAATGACAAATTCTTTTACATTTCCATCGTCTTCAATAATGCTTTTGGTTACATAATAAAAAGTCAATCCCGGAGATTTTTTACCGCTTGGCAAAATGGCAATATCATTAGTTCTTCCGATTAATTTTTTAAGAATTGGTTTTTTGAACGTGCTTTTTTCGTCTAAAATCCCAACATCACCAATATCATATCGGATGAAAGGATGTGCTTTGTTGTATAAAGACGTAATTACTATTCGGCCTTCTTTTCCATTAGGTAAAACAGCATTATCATCGTCTAAAATCTCTACGAATAAAGTTTCAGAATTGACTTGCCATTCGCCGTCAGGATTTTGAAAAGCTATCAAATCCAATTCGGAAGCGCCGTATTCATTGACTACCGGAACACCAAATTGTTTTTCGAGTAGTTTTTTATCATCATCGAATAACATTTCCGAAGTAACAACACAACATTTCAAAGTTGGACAAACGGTTTTTAAAAGGATGTTTTTTTGTTGCAAAAATTTGGCAAACAATACTATCGAACTAGTGTAGCCATTGATATAATCGAAACGTTTTTGTTTGAATTTTTCCAGTACGGTTTCCAAAACTTTATCTGATAAATCAAAAATAGGAAAGCGATAACGATGGCTTAAAAAATCTTTGAAACGTTCTTTGGTGTTGCCTATAAAATCTAACGGAATTCCATAAAAACGAGCTTGTAAAGACGAATTGAAATCTATCCCAAACCATCCAAATCGGTCAAAAATATTGACCCAGGTTAAAGCGTGAGAGAATTTATCTTTAGCAAAAATGAATGGATCACCACTGGAACCGGATGTTTTATTGACATAGACATTTTTGAGATTATAACCCTCAGAAAGTCTTTGTGATAATGGTTTTTGAAAATCTTTTTTGGTCATTATCGGAAGTTTATTCCAATTATCTGACATTCTATCCCCAATTAATTCTTTGTAGGAAGTATTGTGTTTAAGATGAAAAGCTACAATTTCTTTTCTTTTTTCAGTTAAATAGCTTTCATAGTTTGCTTCGTTTAAGGATTGAATTTTTTCAAATTCAGCTTGGGCATCCTTCATCGGATAGCCATTGAGTTGAAGCGATAAGTTGAAGATGTTGAGCATAAAGTAAAAAAAAAGGGCTAACAAATGTCAGCCCTTAAAAATACTATTTTATTAGTATTAATTTTTTATAATCTTAATAGTTTCTGATTTGCTTGCTGAATTAATTTCAAAGAAATAAACACCAGCGGCATAATTTGAAATGTCAAGAGTGTTTTCAACACCATTGAATTCTCTTGTAACCATTACTTTTCCTGATAAATCGGTAACTTTTAAAGTGTATGAATCTAAACCTTCCGTTTGTAAATTTACAAATGAAGTAGCTGGATTTGGATATACTCTAAACTTACTGGTATTAAAATCATTGTTAGATAACGTTCCGGAAAATTTAAATACACCACCTGTAAAAGGATCTTCATTAAATCCTGCACACCATCCTGTAGAACCATCTAAGAAAGTAACAGTACCTCTTTGTTCTCCTGAATCAATTGGAATCCATGTAGTACCATTATCACTACTATAGGCAGAACCAGATGGCGTTCCAGCTGATGTAGCAACTAAAGTTGTAGTTCCAGGAACATAAGTCAAAACTCTATAAGCTCCGGTAAATGGAGTTCCTGCATCCCAAGTGGCACCACCGTCAGTGGTTTTATAAAATGTGTAAGTTGTCCCGGCAGTTTTTAACAAACAACCATTAGTAAGAGAACTCATGGTTAATCTTGCACTTTGTGCTGTTCCGGCAAAATCAGTCACCGGTGCTTGAGAAACAGTCCAATTAAGTCCCATGTTAGAAGATTTTAAAATTCTTCCTTTGCTGGTTACCAACCAAATAGTATTACCAATTGCAGCGTTTCCGCCATTGTATCCATATTCAATTGATGCGCCTGAACCTAGAGGATTTGGGATATTTGCTCCCGGTACTAAAGTCCATGTTTCACCACCATCTGAAGTTGTATAGATTTCAAATTCGCCACCAACTGGATCTCCGAAAGAAACACCATTATTAGCATCAAAAAAATGAACCCCATTGATAAATGAACTTGCAGCATTAAAAGCGCCGGCATTTTGTTGTTCCCAACTAACACCACCATCTGTAGTTTTGTAAATAACACCATTATTTCCTACAGTTGGAGTCAGTGCACTTACCCAAGCAGTAGTAGCACTAATTGGAGCGATATTGTTAATGGATAAAGCTGGGTCACCAACATTAATAGTTCCAGGAGTCCATGTATTTCCTCCATCGGTAGTCATCGTAAACTCTTGAATTACATTTTCTGCGTCTAATCCATCATAAGCTAATGCCCAGACTGTACTAGAATTTACAATATGAATTTCTGAAAGACCTCTGCTTAGAAAGTCAAAACCGGTTGCTTGTGCGTTCCATGATTGAGCATTCGAACTAAATCCTAAAATAAGTAGAGAAAAAGAAAGTAAAATTTTTTTCATTTGAGTATAGTTTTTTTATTTCGCAACTAAATTAATCAAAATTGAGGAACAAAAAAAGAATACTTGTATTTTTGCATACTTTTAACACAACACACAACATTAAAAATGACAATTTTACTACTTGGTTCCGGAGGTCGAGAACACGCCTTATCCTATAAATTACTTCAAAGTCCACAGTGCGAAAAACTCTTTGTTGCACCAGGAAACGCTGGCACGGCTGTAATTGCTACCAATGTTTTTTTTAGCCCAACAGATTTTGAGAGCATCAAAGCGTTTGTAATTAAAGAAAAGATTGACATGGTGGTTGTTGGACCAGAAGATCCTTTGGTTCTTGGCATTTATGATTTTTTTAAAAACGACAACGACATAAATCATGTTCCGGTAATTGGACCGTCAAAAATTGGCGCACAATTAGAAGGAAGTAAAGAGTTTGCCAAAGAATTCTTAATCAAACATAAAATTCCAACAGCGGCTTATGACAGTTTTACTTCAGAAACAGTTGAAAAAGGATGCAGGTTTTTAGAAACACTACAACCACCATATGTTTTAAAAGCAGATGGATTGGCTGCCGGAAAAGGCGTTTTAATTCTCAATGATTTAGAAGAAGCTAAAACCGAATTGCGAAATATGTTGGTTCATGCCAAATTTGGAACCGCCAGTTCAAAAGTGGTTATAGAAGAATTTTTAGACGGTATCGAATTGAGTTGCTTTGTTTTGACTGATGGTAAAAATCACAAAATGTTACCAACGGCCAAAGATTACAAAAGAATAGGCGAAGGTGACACCGGATTAAATACCGGCGGAATGGGTGCTGTTTCACCAGTGCCTTTTGCGGATAAAATTTTATTGGAAAAAATAGAAACCAGAGTTGTAAAACCAACTGTTGAAGGTTTGCAAAAAGACGGAATCGAATACAAAGGTTTTGTGTTCATCGGATTAATCATTGTCAAAGGTGAACCAATGGTAATCGAATACAACGTAAGAATGGGCGATCCGGAAACCGAAGTCGTAATGCCAAGAATCCAATCAGATTTAGTGGAATTATTTCAGGCGGTTGCGAATCAAAAACTAGATGACGTTACTTTAGAAATCGACCCAAGAAGCGCGACCACAATTATGGTAGTTTCTGGCGGATATCCAGAAGATTACGGAAAAGGTTTTGAAATTACCGGAATTGAAAATGTAGAAGATTCATTAGTTTTTCACGCCGGAACTAAAATCGAAAACGGCAAAATAGTAACCAACGGTGGAAGAGTGTTGGCAGTCACTTCTTTTGGAGACAACTTTCAAGAGGCCATAAAAAAATCTTACCAAAATATAGACAAGCTACATTTTGATAAGATGTATTTTAGAAAAGATATCGGTTTCGATCTAGCTTAAGAAAGAATGAGCCGTAGTGTCTTGGTTTTCTTCGTTGTTGTCTTGATGCTTCTTCAATTCTTTACACCAGTAAACGATGTATTTGCAACAAACAATGATTAAAACCCAACTAATGATATTGGCTAACCACCAATTGCTTAATTCTAATGCGCGCAACCAATCTAGTGGTTTGAATAAAAAGTCTACGAATAAAGTTTGAATGCCTTCAAAAAATGCTTTCATTTTATAAAATGTTATATTTACAGCACAAATGTATAAAATATCCTCATGATAACAAGTGTTTTTAAAAAATCTACAATTCTAAATTATTCGCTAATTGTAATTTTAGTATTGTTTTTCTTTTTTCTACATAAATCGAGTGACCTTCACCCGAAAAATTTATCCGATGGATTTCTAAATACTATTGAAGCATTGGTCTTATTATTAGCGTCTCTTTTCTTAGTTAATTTTATTGTAAAAAAAAATGGATTAACAAAAGACAGCAGTTTTGCCATTCTCTTTTTCTTGCTTTTCCTGGCCCTTTTTCAGTCAATTTTTAACAATACGAATATATTATTTGCCAATTTTTTTCTGTTATTGGCCATCAGAAGATTAATTTCTTTGCAGACCTTAAAACAACCCAAAGAAAAGATTTTTGATGCATCCATTTGGATTTTTATTGCCGCCTTATTCCATTTTTGGTGTATACTTTTTATCGTTTTAGTCTATATTTCTATCATCTTTCACGTGTCGAGAGATTATAGAAATTGGCTTTTACCATTCGTAGCCTTTGTAACTACAGCGGTAGTTTTTTTCGCCGCGGCTTTGTTTTTTGATAAAACATGGATAGACCATATTTTTAATCAAACGCGAATGAATTTTGAGCTTGATTATTTTACTAATAATTATCAAAATGTGGCGCTTTCTTTTTATTCCGTAATTGCCTTATACTTTGTTTTTTCAACAATTTTCACAGTATCAAACAGACCACTTATTTTACAAGCATCGTATAAAAAAATGATTTTGGCCTTTATCGTTGGAGTGATTGTTTTTCTAATTTCTCCCGATAAAAATAACAGTATGTTGATTTTTACCCTAATGCCTTTGTCTTTAATGTGTACCAATAACATTGAGTTTTCTCAAAACAAGATGTATAAAGAGATTGTATTGTTAATACTAATTTTAGGAAGTTTTTTTATCTTTTTTGCTCAGTTATAATTTACTGCCGTAAGCCAAATCACCGGCATCACCCAAACCGGGAACGATGTAGTTTTTCTCATTGAGTTTCTCATCTAAAGCAGCAACCCAAAGATGACAGTTTTTCGGTAGATTTTTTTCTAGAAATGCTATGCCTTCCGGTGCGGCAATTACAACGGCAATGTGAATTTCCTTTGGTTTTTGTTCCAAATGTAATTTATTCAAAACGGCTACTAAAGATTGTCCGGTGGCCAACATCGGGTCAATTAAAATCAGATTTTTATTTTCAAAAGACGGCGCTGCTTGGTATTCGACCAAAATATCAAACTTATCATCGTTGTTATAATGATGGCGATAAGCAGAAACAAATCCGTTTTCGGCATTGTCAAAAATATTCATAAAACCGGTATGTAAAGCCAATCCGGCACGAAGTATGGAACATAAAACTACATGGTCAGCAATGGTAGTCGTGTGTTTTATCCCCAAAGGCGTTTGTACCTCAATGTTTTTATATTCTAAAGTTTTGCTCAATTCATAAGCCATAATCTCACCAATGCGCTCGATGTTTTTTCGAAAACGCATGCTGTCTTTTTGAATGTTGACATCGCGAATTTGGGCCAAAAAATGATTGAGAATACTATTCTGCTCTGAAATGTAATGAATGTGCATGGACGACTTTAATTTTGTATGTTATGGTAAAAGTATAAAAACTATCTTTGCACCAGAGACCTTTTGGTCGAATTTTATGTACCCGAGCCGTTAAGGTGAACGGAACGAAGTTAAATAAAATAAAAATCTAAGCTATGTTTTCACAATTTGCATTTCCTATTTTCGAGCAAAGTATAAAAGATTACCACGTTATTGACGATGTGTATCAACCTACATTAAACCCTTATACTAAAGGAACTATCGAATATTTATTGTATGCCAAAAACTGGGTAGACACCGTTCAATGGCATTATGAAGATATTATTCGTGACCCAAATATTGATCCGGTAGCCGCTTTGGTTTTGAAAAGAAAAATCGATGCTTCAAACCAAGTTCGTACCGATATGGTAGAATATATCGACAGCTATTTTTTGCAAAAACACAAAGACGTTCAAGTAAAACCAAATGCGAAAATCAATACCGAAAGTCCGGCATGGGCTATCGACCGTTTATCCATCTTGGCGTTGAAAATTTACCACATGAATGAAGAAGCGACTCGTGCTGAAGCTTCACCCGAACACAGAGCGAAATGTCAAGAAAAATTGAATGTATTGTTGGACCAAAAAAGCGATATGTTTATTTCTATCAACGATTTGTTGACCGATATTGAAAACGGCGATAAATTCATGAAAGTGTACAAGCAAATGAAAATGTACAACGACGACGATTTGAATCCGGTGTTGTATCAAAATAAGAAATAAATCCCGACGCATTTGTCAAACCCAATCCAACATATAGCCGTCATCCGATTGTCAGCCATGGGCGATGTCGCGATGACGGTTCCTGTTATCAGAGCATTTGTGCACCAAAATCCGGGAGTAAAAATCACCGTGGTTTCGCGTCCGTTTTTCCAACCTTTTTTTGACGAAATTCCCAATGTCAGTTTTTTTGCCGTTGATGTCAAAGGAAGACATAGTGGCTTTTTCGGATTAGTCCGATTGTATTCTGATTTAAAAAAACTGAACATTGATGCCGTTGCTGATTTGCATAACGTGCTGCGTTCTATTGTCGTTCGAAATTTATTCGCGTTAAGCGGAAAAAAAGTAGCACACACTGATAAAGGTAGAGCCGATAAAAGAGCCTTAACTCGTGCCGAAAACAAAATCTTCGAACCGGTAAAATCAATGTTGGAAAGACATGTTGAAACTTTTAAAAAGCTCGATTTTTTTGTCGATTTAGACAATCCGATATTCCCCGAAAAAGCGATTTTATCCGCTGATATCCTAAAAGTTTCTAGCGAAAAAGAAACACTAAAATGGATTGGAATCGCGCCATTTGCCCAATATGACAGCAAAGTTTATCCGTTAGATTTAATGCAAAAAGTGGTTGATGATTTGGCTAAAAATCAGACTTATAAAATATTCCTTTTTGGCGGTGGCAAAAAAGAAATAGCGCAATTAAACATTTTGGCAACAACCAAAGAAAATGTAATTGTAGTTGCAGGAAAATTATCTTTCGAACAAGAATTGCAATTGATTTCCAATTTAGACATTATGCTTTCTATGGATTCCGGAAATGCGCATATTGCAGCGATGTTAGGTGTAAATGTCATCACACTTTGGGGCGCAACGCATCCTTACGCTGGCTTCAAACCGTTCAATCAACCGATGGAAAACTGTTTGGTTTCCGATAGAGAAAAGTATCCGTTATTGCCTACCTCGGTTTACGGGAACAAAAAAGTAGTCGGTTACGAAGATGTAATGAGAACAATATCAGTTCAGAAAATAATAAGCAGTATTCAGTCGCATTTAGCATAAACTGAACACTATTTACTGTACACTGAACACTTTTCTATACATCATCAAAATCCACATAAATCTCCGAAGAAGTCGGATGTGCTTGACAAGTCAATATCAATCCGTCAGCAATTTCGCCATCAGTCAAAATCGAATTCTTTTTCATCTCAGCAGAACCGTTAGTGATTCGTGCCAAGCAAGAACTACAAATACCGCCTTGACAAGAATAAGGCGCATCAATGCCTTGTTTTAAAGCCGCTTCCAATAAAGTTTGCTTTTGTGACATTTCAAAAGTCGTTTCTTCATCATCTACCATTACGGTAATTTTGGTATGACCTTCATGAGAAGCAGCGACAGTATTTTCAGCGGCAGTAGAAGTGGAGAACAATTCGAATTTGATGTTTTTCTCCGGAATACTGTGTTCTTTCAACACATTGGAAACCAAATTAATCATTTCCTCCGGACCGCATAAATAGAACTTGTCGAACTCTTTTTCTTTGTGTTTGTTGTTCAATACGAAGTTTACCGTTGACTTATCGATTCGGCCAAAAAGTTCGTTTTCAACTTTGGTTTGACTGTAGACAAAGTGCACAAAAAGTCTTCCGACATATTTTAGTTGTAAGGCGTGAAGTTCATCGTGAAAGATGGTTTCTTCCGGATTTTTATTTCCGTAAACCAATACAAAAGAGCTGTTTGGTTCGCCTTCCAAAACCGATTTTAAGATAGACATTACCGGTGTAATGCCACTTCCTGCGGCAAAAGCTGCGTAGTTTTTTAAGTTTGAAAAAGTAGGTTCAAATGTAAATCTTCCTTCGGGTTGACTTACTTCTAAAATATCACCGGCTTTCAAATTATCATTGGCAAATTTAGAAAAATGACCACTTTTCACCGACTTAATCGAGATGCGCAATTCATCACTATTAGGTGAAGAACAAACCGAGTAAGCACGACGCACTTCTTGTCCGTCAAGCGTCAATTTAAGATTAACGTATTGACCGGCGGTAAATTGGTAAACCGATTTTAATTCGGCCGGAATAGTAAAAGCAACAGAAATAGCGCTAGGTGTTTCGCGCTTTACTTCTTTGATATGTAATTTATAGAATGAAGACATGAAATTTGTTTTTTGCAAAGGTAACGAACGATTCACTTTTGAGAAAATAATAATTTATACCTAAGATTTCGATGTATATAAAAAACTTATGTATATTTGAATTTCAAAAATGAAGACAAATGAAAAGTTCGCAATTATACAAAGGAAGTTTAACTACAATTGTAATGAAACTTTTAGAAGAAAACGGCAGAATGTATGGTTATGAAATCACTCAGAAAGTAAAAGAAATCACCAAAGGAGAATTAAAAATCACCGAAGGCGCATTATATCCGGCGTTACACAAACTCGAAGCCGAAGGCGTTTTAGAAGTCGAAGTGGAAAATGTCGACAATCGTCTTAGGAAGTATTATAAATTAACTGAAAAAGGTTCGGCAGAAACCATCAACCGTTTGGCTGAACTGGATGATTTTATTAGAAATATGCAAACCTTGGTTCAACCTAAATTAGAGTATTGAAGATGAAACTTTCTTCCGAACAAGTGGAAAGATTGTATGCTTTCACACGCCAACATTATGTAGAATATTACGATTTGCAAACCGAATTGGTCGATCATTTGGCGAATGCGATAGAAGAACAATGGGTAGAAAATCCGAAATTGTCTTTTGAAGAAGCGTTAAAGATAGAGTTCAAAAAATTCGGCGTTTTCGGGTTTATGGAAGTCGTTGAAAAAAGACAAACCGCTTTGAATAAAAAGTACAATAAATTGGTTTTAAATGAATTGAAAACTTTCTTTTCGATTCCGAAAATCATCGGAACTCTTTCGGCAACGGGTATTGTTTTTTATTTTTTAAAATCCTTTCAAGAAGGGATTTTAATTATGCAAACCATCTTTCTTTTCCTTGTGCTGCTTTATTTCGTTGGAATGACAATGCTTTGGAAAACTAACAAAAAGAGAACCCAAAAAAGTGGTCAAAAGTGGTTGCTGAAAGAGATTATTTTTGGTTACAGTTCTTCGGCTGGATTGATTAATTTACCACTTCAGTTTTCTATTCATTTAGGGGCAAAAAATTATCCTGATTGGGTTTTGGTACTTTATGCTTTATTTATGGTGGTCTTTTTGTTGACAGAATACATCGTCTTGGTTTTAATTCCATCCAAAGCGGAAAAACACCTTAAAAAAACTTATCCCGAATATGAATTTGTAAACTAAATTGTAACATTTTCCTATCTTTAGGAACTAATTTCGAAAACCTAAAACCACCAACTATGTTCAAACATTTCATTAAGCTTGAATGGAAGTCTTTTCTTCGTTCGGCATCCTTTGGCAGTAATCTCGCGCTGAAAATCATTATGGGATTAGCAGCGCTTTATTTTATCGGCTGTTTTGCAATCATGGGAACCGCCGTTTTTTTTATCTTAAAAAAAGAAGGATTCGAGCCTTTGGTTACCATTAACAAATATTTGATTTATTATGTGTTAGTGGATTTAATCATCCGATATTTTCTTCAAAAAATGCCGGTAACGAATATCAAACCGCTATTGGTTTTGCCCATTAAAAGAAGTTCTATTGTCCACTATTCATTAGGAAAAACGATTATCTCTTTTTTCAATGTCTTGCACGCTTTTTTCTTTATTCCGTTTACCATTGTGCTTTTGGTCCAAGGTTATGGTTATCAAGCGATTTTGTGGTTTTTAGGGATGACAGCATTAATTTATACTACTAATTTTGTCAATATTTTGGTCAATAGTAAAAACATTGTTTTCTTTACTGTTTTGGCTATTTTAGGCGGTTTAGCTGCTTCACAATATTACAATGTTTTTGATATTACGACTTATTCAGTAGGATTCTTCCAAGGGATGTATGATACCAATTATATGTTTCTGGTTCCTATTATTTTCGTAGCAACAGCGTATTATTTTTCTTTTAGTTATTTTAAAAACAGGTTAAATTTAGATGATGGTTTGGCTAAGAAAAGTGACTTGGCGACAACCGAAAATTTCACTTGGTTGAACCAATTCGGTACTTTGGGAACTTTCCTCAAAAATGACATTCGATTGTTAAAAAGAAACAAACGTTCTCGAATGACACTTATTATGAGCGTCGTATTTATTTTTTATGGCTTGTTGTTTTTTACTCAATCTATCGAAGCTTATGATAATCCCGCGATGAAAGTTTTTGCAGGTATCTTTGTTTCAGGTGGATTTTTGTTCACTTTCGGTCAATTTATACCAAGTTGGGACAGCGCTTATTACCAATTGATGATGAGTCAAAATATTCAATACCGCGAATACATCAGTTCCAAATGGTGGTTGATGGTAATCGGAACCGTGATTTCCACAGTAATAGCTTCATTTTATTTGTATTTCGGATTGCACACTTATTTGATCGTTGTCGTTGCTGCGATTTTTAATATGGGTGTCAACTCTCATTTGGTAATGTTGGGCGGCGCTTTTGTAAAGACACCAATCGACTTAACTACCAGCAAACAAGCTTTTGGAGACAAACAAGCTTTTAATGTAAAAACCATGTTAATCGCCATTCCAAAAATGTTGTTACCTATGGGATTGTATGCTTTAGGTTATTATTTATTTTCTCCAAATGTCGGACTAATATTCGTCGCTGGCGCGGGAGTTTTAGGTTTCGCTTTCAGAAATTATGTTTTCAAACAAATCGAGAAAATATACAAGACCGAAAAATACGCAACTATTGCAGCTTACAAACAAAAAAACTAATTGCTATTCACTAACAACTAATTTCTCAAAAAGATGATACAAGTAAATAATCTTTCAAAAACATATACTAATGGTGTTCGCGTTTTAAACATCACCAATCTTGAAATCCCAAAAGGCCAAAGTTTTGGCTTAGTCGGAAATAACGGTGCAGGAAAAACAACTTTCTTTAGTTTATTACTCGACTTAATCCAACCCAGTTCAGGACATATTATAAACAATAAAGTTCAAGTTAATACCAGCGAAGCTTGGAAACCTTTTACGGCAGCTTTTATTGATGAAAGCTTTCTAATCGGCTATTTAACAGCCGAAGAATATTTCTATTTTATTGGAGATTTGCGTGGGCAAAATAAAGCCGATGTTGATGCGTTACTAAAAAAGCATGAAGAATTTTTCAACGGAGAAATCCTAAACAGCCGAAAATACCTAAGAGACTTATCGAAAGGGAATATGAAAAAAGTGGGGATTATTGCCGCTTTAATCGGTAATCCTGAAGTGGTAATTTTAGACGAACCGTTTGCCAATTTAGATCCGACAACCGTAAACCGATTGAAAAAAATCATCAAAGAATTGGCTGATGATCCTAACAGAACGGTTTTGGTTTCGAGCCACGATTTGGTGCACACTGTTGAGGTTTGTAACCGAATTGTAGCCTTGCATTTGGGCGAAGTCGTAAAAGATATTCAAACTTCACCAGAAACTTTAAAAGAGTTGGAAGCATTTTTTGCAGTCTAATTTTTTGCCATATCAAAAAGAAACGTATTTTTACCAGTTAGTTATACTATTTATAACTTTTTCACGTTATTATAAAAATACGTTTCGCTTTGAAAACCAATACTATTAAATATCTTATCTATACCGGATTGCTTGTTTTTTTGATAGCTTGTTCTACCAAAAGAAACACTTTCCTTTCCCGAAATTCCCACGCACTTAGCACCAAATACAACATCTTATACAATGGCGAAATGGCCTTGGAAAAAGGTATTGAAGATGTTAAATTGCAAAACAGCGACAACTTTTGGGAATTACTACCAATTGAGAGAATGCAGGTTACCGAAGAAAGAATGTTACCCGGTGAAAACAGAAACACCAATTTCGAAAGAGCGGAAACCAAAGCCACTAAAGCCATCCAAAAGCATTCGATGAACATTCAGGGTTCTGAGAAAAACCCTCAAATGGACGAAGCGCACTTGCTTTTGGGACAATCCAGATATTACGAACAACGATTTGTGCCGGCATTGGAAGCCTTCAATTATGTATTGTATAAATACCCTAAAAGCGATAAAATTTACGAAGTAAAAATTTGGCGTGAAAAAACCAATATGCGTTTAGAAAACGACGCGATTGCAGTGAATAACCTGACCAAACTTTTAAAAGAAATCAAATTCAAAGACCAAGTTTTTGCAGATGCTAATGCGGCATTGGCTCAAGCATTTTTGAATTTGGAAGAAAAAGACAGCGCCGTGGCCAAAATAAAATTGGCTACAGAGTTCACCAAATCCAACGAAGAAAAAGCAAGATACCGATTCATATTGGCACAACTCTATGAAGGATTGGGTTACAAAGACAGCGCTTATGCGAAATACCAAGAGGTAATCGACATGAACAGAAAATCGGCTCGCCAATATGTGATTCAGGCGCATGCCAAACAAGCAGGTCAGTTTGATTACAAAAGCGGTGATACAATTGCATTCTTAAAAAAATTCAATGACTTGCTTGAAGACCGAGAAAACCGTCCTTTTTTAGATGTCTTGAATCATCAAATGGCATTGTTCTATGAGAAAAGAGGAAACAATGGCACAGCTAAAAAATATTATGAAGCTTCCCTAAAAAAGAAGACACAGGATACTTATCTTATTGCTTCTAATTATAGAAATTTAGCCGATTTATATTTCATCGATTCTAAATTTGTTACAGCAGGAAAATATTTTGACAGCACATTAGTTCATTTAAAACCAAGAACTCGCGAATTCAATTTGATTAAAAAGAAAAGAGAAAATCTGGAAGATGTAATTAAATATGAAGCTATTGCTCAAACAAACGACAGCATTATTTCATTGTTTTCTATGTCAGCCGCTGACAGAACCGCTTATTTTCAAAAACATATTGAAAAGCTGAAAAAAGAAGAAGAAATCGCCCAAAAATTAGCCGAGAAAGAAGCCAGAATCAAAGAAAATCAAGAAAGAAGTGAAGGTAAAATAGATTCGGATATCAATTCCAATCCTAAAAAAGCAAGTCCGACAACCAATTCAAATACAGGTGGAAGCGAAGGAACATTTTATTTTTATAACCCAACAACAGTTGCTTTTGGACAAAAAGAGTTTCAAAAGATTTGGGGTAAACGAACACTTCAAGACAATTGGAGATTAGAAACAAGCCCTGCTAAAACTGATGAGAAAGAAGAGTCAGATCAAGTTGACAAAGACTCTGAAAAAATTTCAAAAGAAGCAGTGGTGGAAGAGCGTTTTACACCTGATTTTTACATTAAACAATTGCCAACCAGTCAGACACTTATTGACAGTTTGAGTAAGGAGAGAAATTTTGCCTATTACCAATTAGGAGTTATCTACAAAGAAAAATTCAAAGAATATCAGTTAGCCGCAGATAAGTTAGAGCGTTTGTTGCAAAATGATCCGGAAGAAAGATTGGTTTTGCCTTCGATGTATAATTTGTACAAAATTTATGAAATTATAGATAAGTCGAAAGCCGAAGAAATGAAAACCAGAATCATCACTTCTTTCCCAAATTCGAGATATGCTCAAATTTTAAACAATCCGAATGGTGAATATGCTGAAAACAGTGACTCGCCAAAATCAGTTTATGAAAGCCTTTACAAACGCTATCAAGAAGGAGATTATAAATTAGTTTTGACCGATACAGAAAGTGCTATCGACCGATTTACGGGAGATGAAATTGTTCCGAAATTAGAATTGTTAAAAGCCAATATTGCCGGAAAATTAGCCGGGCTTGATGAATATGGGAAAGCCCTTAATTTTGTCGCTTTGAATTATCCGAATAGTGAAGAAGGCAAAAAAGCTGAAAAAATGTTATCGGTTGATTTGCCGAAATTACAAGCTTTACAATTGTCAAGTCTCGATTCTAAAAATTGGAAAATTTTGTACAGAACTAAAGATTTTGAAGATAAAAACACCAAAATTCTTAGAGAGAAAATCGCAAAGTTTATCAAAGACAGAGACTTAGGAAAACTAACTGTTTCTTTGGATATTTATACAATGACTGATAATTTCGTAGTGATTCACGGCATGAATTCTAATGATTTAGCGGTTGGAATTACTTCAATATTGAAAGATTATAAAGATTATAAGGTTCAAGAAGTGCCTATTATTATTTCAACAGAAAATTATACTATTCTTCAGATTAAAAAGAATTTAGACGAATTTTTAGCCGGAAACCTGACCAACAATCCAACCAAACCGAATTGGGACGGCACTATAGAAAAACCGGTAGTCCAAGAACAAAAACCGGTTCAGAAACAAGAACAACAAAATTCTAAAGACAATCAATCGGTAAAAACACAAAAAGGAATAGAAGAAGATGAAGGGCAAATGGGTTTACCACCTTCGCCTCAAGGACAGCCAAAATCAGGCAAAAAAGGATAAAGTTATGTTTGAGAAAAGCCCAAAATCATACACTGATCTTTTAGGAAAAACCAACAGAATTGTGGAAGGAACTACGATTACAGGAGATATTGTTTCTCCAGCCGATTTTCGTTTGGATGGCCATCTGATTGGTAATTTTCAATCTAAAGGAAAAATTGTGATTGGTCCGGCCGGAAGTGTAAAAGGAGATATTGTTTGTAAAAACGCCGATATCGAAGGCACTTTTGAAGGCAAAATACAAGTTCAGGAAATCCTTAATGTAAAATCAAAATCCCATATCATTGGAGAAGTGATTTGTGGTAAACTTTCCGTAGAGCCCGGAGCCGAATTTAGTGCGACTTGCGTCATGAAACCACATGTGAAAAACCTTTCTAATAATGGACAATCACCCGAAGAAAAAAGCGCGTAACAAGTGGTTAACACTCATCAATATTCCTATTCAAATGGGCGTAATTGTTTTTTTATTCGCTTATCTCGGTCGTTGGCTCGACGAAAAATATTCCAATCCGCATAGAATATATGTAAAGATTTTAACGATGGTCGGCGTTGCCATTGCCTTTTATAACATCAACCGTCAATTGAAAGAAATTAATAAATCAGATAACCAATAATATGAATTTAGACAAATTCAAATCGATTTTCACCCTTTTGTTATTAGGAGTAATAGGTTTTGTTGTTCAGAAACTATTATTTTATTTTTTTGTTCCAAAAGCTTATGAAGAAGGATTTATCTACTCGATTGAGTTGTTGTATTTGTTCTTTTTCTTCTTTTCTGCCATGCTTATTTTGATTTTGAACAAAGTCAAACAGAACAATATCAATTCGGTGGGTTATACCTTTTTATTTCTTACAACTTTAAAGATGGTAATTGCGTATGCGTTTTTAAGACCAATATTGGCTGGAAACCTTCCCAAAACGCCTACAGAAAAAATGAATTTTTTTATCATTTTTATTTACTTTTTGACAATAGAAACCTTTGTAACCATCAGAATTTTAAATAATAAACAATAAACTTGTTTTAAAATGACAATTCTATCAAAAAAATTAAAACTTATACTTTTTAATATTAATTAATATTGTACTTTTGCACCAAATTTGAAAAAAGTTAATCTAAGTTAATTATCAGATATGGTGTTTTCAAAAAAACCACTCCAATTTATATTAGCTGCTTTAGTAGCTTGTCTTCCTCTATTTAGTTCTGCAAATAACCCTGTTGACAGCACTGCTGTTCCTACAGAAGTAGCGCATAGTGCAGAAGCAAAAACGCATGATGAGCACTCAGGATCAGAAAATTTATCTGAAGCCGAAAAAGCAGAGTTAGAGCGAAAGAACTATGTGAAACATCACTTGTTAGATTCTCACGACTTTACACTTTTTTCCTATGGTGAAGGAGAACACGCTAAGCATATTGGTTTTCCATTACCGGTAATTTTATGGGATAATGGAATTCATTTCTTCATGTCTTCGAAATTCCACCACGGAGAAGCAGTTGCCGAATCAAAAGGTAATTTCTACAAAATAAACCACCACGACGGTAAAGTTTACAAAACGGATGCAGAAGGGACTTTTACAGAAGACGAAAAAGGTCATGTAACCAATGCACAACCAATTGATTTTTCAGTAACCAAAAACGTTTTAATGATTCTTATTGTTGGTTTAATAATGTTGACATTATTTGCCGGGTTAGGAAAGTCATACAAGAAAAATGGTTCTATCGCCAAAGGCGCCGGAAGATTCTTTGAGCCAATCATTTTATACATCAGAGACGATATCGCTATCCCAAATATTGGTGAGAAGCATTACAAAAAATACATGAGCTTTTTATTGACGATTTTCTTCTTTATTTGGTTCTTAAATATGTTCGGATTAACGCCGCTGGGAGTAAATATTACAGGTAACATTGCGGTTACAGCTTCATTAGCTATTTTAACCTATTTGATTACTACCTTTACCGCTAAGAAAGATTACTGGAAACACATTTTTTGGATGCCGGGAGTTCCTGTGCCAATGAAAATTATATTAGCGCCAATCGAATTATTGGGAACCATCATCAAGCCATTCTCATTGTCAATCCGTTTGTACGCAAATATGTTAGCCGGTCACGTTGTATTAATGACATTGATTTCGTTGATGTATAAATTCGATAGCCCAATCGGAAGTCCGTTATCGTTCTTCTTGGCTTTCGTGTTGTCATTGCTTGAAGTTTTAGTAGCCTTGTTACAAGCTTATATTTTCACGATGTTGGCAGCCTTATATTTTGGTTCGGCTGTAGAAGAGAATCACCATGAGGAAGCTCATCACTAATGGCTAATGGCTTTTGCCTAATGCCTTAAAAAAGAATGTTTAATTAAATATATATACATTATGGAAATTCCAAGAATTATCGGAGCAGGATTAGTAGTTATCGGAGCAGGAATTGGTATTGGTAGAATCGGTGGTTCTGCAATGGACGCAATCGCTCGTCAACCAGAAGCTACTGGAAAAATCCAAACAGCTATGCTTATTGCTGCTGCGCTTGTTGAAGGTATTGGTTTCGCTGCAATTTTTGCATCGTAATTAAAAAATAACAAAAGCTATAACGGTTGGTTATAGCTTTTGTTTACTATTAAACTCAATTAAAATTTAAGATATATATAATGGAAGAATTATTAGGACAGTTTTCATTAGGTTTGTTTATCATGCAAACAGTTTTGTTTCTTGCACTTGTTTTCCTTTTGAAAAAATTTGCGTGGAAACCTATTCTTGATGCAGTTAATGAAAGAGAAGAAGGTATTAAAAATGCTTTGCTTTCTGCTGAAAGTGCTAAAAAAGAAATGCAAAACTTGAAATCAGATAATGAGAAATTATTAGCTGAAGCAAGATTAGAGCGTGACACCATGATGAAAGAAGCTCGTGAAATCAAAGAAAAAATGATCAACGATGCTAAAACGGAAGCGCAAACTGCCGGTCAAAAAATGATCGAACAAGCTAAAGCTTCTATCGAAAGCGAGAAAAATGCAGCTTTGGCTGAATTGAAATCTCAAGTTTCTTCTTTGTCATTAGACATCGCTGAAAAATTATTAAAAGACGAATTATCTAACAAAGAAGCTCAAACCAAATTGGTAGAGAAAATGTTAGGTGATGTAAAATTAAATTAATCGTTATGTCAAGAGCTGCGATTAGATACGCGAAAGCAATTTTAGAAACTGCGGTTTCAAGCGGAAACGCTGCTAAAGTAAACGACGACATGTTGTCAATCGTCGCTTCAGTGGCCGGAAGTGTTGAATTAAGCGAATTTCTATCAAGTCCAATCATTTCTTCAGAAGTGAAAATGAGTGCCTTAAAAGAAGTTTTTGCTACAGTTCAGTCAGAAACCAATTCCTTATTTAGATTGCTTCAGGAAAATAAAAGATTTGAAATTTTAGCCGAGGTTGCCAAACAATTCAACGCCCAATTCGATGAAATGAATGGTGTTGAATTAGCCAAAGTAACAACTGCTTTCCCAATTACTGCTGATTTACAAAGTAAAGTATTGGCAAAGATTGCTACGATTTCAGACAAAAAGATAACTATCGAAAACATTGTAGATCCATCTATTATTGGTGGATTTATTTTGCGAATAGGAGACAAACAATACAACGCTTCTGTAGCAAACAGATTGCAAGAATTAAGAAGAGAATTTAGTAATTAATACCATTAAAGATATATCAAAATGGCGGAAATTAAAGCTGCTGAAATTTCAGCAATATTAAAAAAACAGTTAGAGGGATTTCAATCTGGTGCTACTTTAGAAGAAGTAGGATCAGTACTTCAAGTAGGTGATGGTATCGCTCGTGTTTATGGTTTGTCTAACGCACAATATGGTGAGTTGGTACAATTCGAAAACGGATTAGAAGCTATCGTTTTGAACTTAGAAGAAGACAACGTTGGAGTTGTACTTTTAGGTCCATCAACCGGAATTAAAGAAGGTTCTATCGTAAAAAGAACGCAACGTATTGCATCTTTAAAAGTAGGTGAGCAAATCGTAGGTCGTGTTGTAAACACACTAGGTGAGCCAATCGACGGTAAAGGACCAATCGGTGGTGACTTATACGAAATGCCATTGGAAAGAAAAGCTCCTGGAGTTATCTTCC
Source organism: Flavobacterium sp. 102 (assembly GCF_003634615.1). NCBI lineage: Bacteria > Pseudomonadati > Bacteroidota > Flavobacteriia > Flavobacteriales > Flavobacteriaceae > Flavobacterium > Flavobacterium sp. 102. Next base: position 821,439 of record NZ_RBKX01000001.1, read on the forward strand.
GTCAACCGGTAACTGAGCCGTTACAAACAGGTATCAAGTCAATCGACGCGATGATTCCTGTGGGTAGAGGTCAACGTGAGTTGGTAATTGGTGACCGTCAAACTGGTAAAACTACCGTTTGTATCGATACTATCTTGAATCAAAAAGAATTCTACGATGCTGGGCAACCGGTATTCTGTATTTATGTTGCTATTGGACAAAAAGCTTCAACAGTAGCAGGTATTGCTAAAACATTAGAAGAAAAAGGCGCTATGGCTTACACCACAATTGTGGCGGCTAACGCTTCAGATCCTGCGCCAATGCAGGTATATGCGCCAATGGCAGGTGCTGCTATCGGAGAATATTTCAGAGATTCAGGTCGTCCTGCTTTGATTATCTATGATGATTTATCAAAACAAGCGGTAGCTTACCGTGAGGTGTCTTTGTTGTTAAGAAGACCACCGGGTCGTGAGGCTTATCCTGGAGACGTATTCTACTTACACAGCCGTTTATTAGAAAGAGCTTGTAAAGTAATTGCGGATGATGATATCGCAAAAAACATGAACGATTTACCGGATACCTTGAAACCAATCGTAAAAGGTGGCGGTTCATTAACAGCTTTACCAATTATTGAAACTCAAGCGGGTGACGTTTCTGCGTATATCCCAACCAACGTAATTTCGATTACTGACGGGCAGATTTTCTTGGATGGTGATTTATTCAACTCTGGAGTTCGTCCGGCGATTAACGTAGGTATTTCGGTATCACGTGTTGGAGGTAACGCTCAAATTAAATCAATGAAAAAAGTTGCCGGTACGTTAAAATTAGACCAAGCGCAATTCCGTGAATTGGAAGCGTTCGCTAAATTTGGTTCTGACTTAGATGCGGTTACTTTAAACGTAATTGAAAAAGGGAGAAGAAACGTTGAAATCTTGAAACAAGCCGTAAACGATCCTTATACTGTTGAAGATCAAGTAGCAATTATCTATGCTGGTTCTAAAAACTTGTTGAGAAACGTTCCTGTAAACAAAGTAAAAGAATTCGAAAGAGATTTCATCGAGTACTTGAACAACAAACACAGAGATGTTTTAAACGCTTTAAAAGCCGGTAAGTTAGATGATAACATTACTGATGTTTTAGAGAAAACAGCTAAAGAAATTTCAGCGAAATATAACTAAAAACAATTTGAAGATTTGAAAATTTGAAGATGTAACAATTTTCAAATTTTCAAATCATCTAATTTTCAAATTAATATGGCAAACTTAAAGGAAATCCGTAATAGAATTACTTCCGTTCAGTCGACGATGCAGATTACATCGGCGATGAAAATGGTTTCTGCCGCAAAGTTGAAAAAAGCACAAGATGCTATTACAGCGATGCGACCTTATGCCGAAAAATTAACGGAATTATTACAAAGCGTTAGTGCTACTTTAGAAGGAGATGCGGGTGGACAATACACGACGCAACGCGAGATCAACAAAGTATTAATTGTTGTTATAACTTCAAACAGAGGTTTGGCAGGAGCATTTAATACCAATGTTATTAAGCAATCCAAAGAAGTTGCTGATGGTTACACCGGAAAACAAGTAGACTTTTTTGCTATCGGTAAAAAAGGAAACGACTTTTTCAGAAAAGTAAATACCGTAATTGAAAACAAAAGTGAAGTATTTGACAATCTAACTTTTGATAACGTAGCCGAAATCGCTGACGTATTGACTCAGAAATTCGTTTCAGGTGAATACGACAAAATCGAAATCGTTTACAACCAATTCAAAAATGCAGCGACACAAATCGTTCAAGTGGAACAGTTTTTACCTTTAGCTCCAATTGCTTCTGATAAGCCTGTTTCTGCCGGAGATTATATTTTTGAACCTTCAAAAGAAGAAATCGTGTTGACTTTGATTCCAAAATCATTAAAAACACAATTGTACAAATCAATCAGAGATTCATTCGCTGCTGAACACGGCGCGCGTATGACTGCAATGCACAAAGCGACAGATAACGCAACCGAATTGAGAAACCAATTGAAATTAACTTACAACAAAGCACGTCAAGCAGCTATTACCAATGAGATTTTAGAAATCGTTGGTGGAGCAGAAGCTTTGAAAGGATAAGAAAAAACGATAGTTTTTCAAATTTCCAAAAAGCGAAGCATTTGAAAGGAAAAATTTTCAGAATAATATTTAAGAAAGAGTGAACATTTGTTCGCTCTTTTTTTTTGGAATGGATTTAATAGTTATTTTTGTTAAAAACCTAAAACTCTCTCATTGAGCCTTTATAAAACTCTTTTTAAGCAAACACTAATCTATGGTTTGGCCACGGTTTTACCGAGAATGATTAGCTTTTTGCTCAATCCGTTATATGTTGACCAATTGCCCAAACAAGAGTTTGCAGACGTGTCTATCGTCTTCGCATGGTTGGTCTTTTTTAATGTCATTTTATCCTACGGAATGGAAACCGCTTTCTTCCGATTTTACAATACCGAAGACAATAAGAAAAGGGTAATTTCCACTTCGACAGTATCCATATTTTGGACGTCAATCGCGTTTTTAGGATTGGCTTTACTCTTCAGAAATACGTTGTCACATTGGTCGGGAGTCAAAGTCGAATATGTGACTTATACCATTTGGATATTGGTTTTAGATGCTTTGGCGATTATTCCGTTTTCACGATTGCGAGCGACTAAAAGGCCGATGATGTATGCCATTGTTAAGATTGGTAATGTGATGATCAACATGATTTTAAACTTGTTTTTCTTATTGCTGTTACCCAAATTGGCTCAAGACAATCCCGAGGGTTTTTTCAATACCATTTATTACGAAAACTTTCAAGTGGGCTATATTTTTGTAGCCAATTTGATTGCCAGTTTCCTAACTTTTGTAGTGCTTTCACCCGACTATTTGAAAATCAATTGGAGTTTCGATTTCAAACTTTGGAAACGAATGATGCAATATGGTTTGCCTATTTTAATTGCAGGCGTTGCCTTTGCCATTAATGAACATTTTGATAAAATCCTTTTAGATTGGATGAATGTTTCAAAAGCAGACATCGGAGCTTATTCGGCGTGTTATAAAATAGGAATGTTTATGGTTTTATTCAGAACCGCTTATACTTTGGGCATAGAACCTTTTTTCTTTAGTCATGCTTCTAACGAAAATGCCCAACAAACCTATGCCACAATAACGAAGTACTTTGTGATTTTCGGTTCGTTCATCAGTTTTTTTGTGATTGCGTTTATTGATTTATTAAAATTGCCATTGGTTCCCGAAGAGACTTATTGGGTAGCCATTAAAGTGGTACCGCTAATAGTAATAGCCAATTTCTTTTTGGGTATTTACACCAATCTGTCGGTTTGGTATAAATTAATTGACAAAACTAGAATTGGCGCCTATATTTCTATTATTGGTGCTTTGGTCACACTTCTGCTCAATTATTTGCTCATCAAACAAGGATTCAGTTATTACGGTTCGGCAATCGCAACCATCGCAGCCTATGGAACCATGATGATAATCTCCTATAAAATGGGGCAAAAGCAATATCCCATACCGTATGACATCAATACGATTCTAAAATATTTAGGACTCTCAATTCTGTTTTCGGGAATCTCTTTTTACATTCCGATTTTAAGGGAGAATTATTTAGTTAAGATAGTGTTACTATCACTATTTTTATATTTTATTTACCGTAACGAAAAAGAAACATTACTTCGAATCATAAAAAGAAAAGCAAAATAAAATGACCATCAAAATCATCAATAAATCCCAACACGAATTGCCCAATTATGAAACCATTGCTTCTGCAGGAATGGATTTGAGAGCCAATTTGACCGAATCAATCGTGTTAAAATCTCTAGAAAGAACCATAGTGAAAACAGGTCTTTTTATCGAATTACCCATTGGTTACGAGGCCCAAGTTAGACCAAGAAGCGGTTTGGCTGCCAAAAAAGGAATCACTGTCTTAAATTCTCCCGGAACAGTCGATGCAGATTATCGTGGCGAAATCGGTGTGATTTTAGTAAATTTATCCAATGAAGATTTTGTCATCGAAAATGGCGAAAGAATTGCCCAATTGATCATCGCCAAACACGAACGTGCTGAGTGGATTGAAGTTGAAGAATTATCCGAAACTTCCCGTGGCGAAGGCGGATTTGGTAGTACAGGAGTGAAATAGTGCTCAGTATTGAGTTGATAGTAATCAGTAAAAAAAAGTAAAAACACCCAGCGAACTTTGCGTTGTCATCCTGAGCTTGTCGAAGGACTTTGCGAACTTTGCGGTTAAAATAAATTAAAATGAAAATTATAGTACCAATGGCCGGTCGTGGTTCACGTCTTCGTCCACACACGTTAACCATACCAAAACCTTTAATTCCGGTTGCCGGAAAACCAATTGTTCATCGCTTGGTAGAAGATATTGCCGGAGTTTTAAATCAGGAGATAGAAGAAGTAGCTTTCATCATCCACGAAAGTTTTGGTAAAAAAGTAGAAGAAGAACTTATTGCAATAGCCAAAAAGCTAGGAGCCAAAGGAACCATTTATTACCAAAATGAAGCTTTAGGAACCGGTCATGCCATTATGTGTGCGAAAGATTCTTTAAGCGGTCCGGCAGTGATTGCGTATGCAGATACTTTAATCCGTGCCGATTTTGATTTAGACCAAACCGCCGACAGTGTGATTTGGGTAAAACAAGTGGATCAACCGGAAGCTTTTGGGGTAATCAATTTAAACGATGCTAATGAAATTGTAGAGCTGGTAGAAAAACCGACAGCGTTTGTTTCTGACTTGGCCGTAATTGGAATCTATTATTTCAAAGACGTTGCGGTATTGAAAAACGAACTGCAATCGGTGTTAGATAACAACATTATTCACGGCGGTGAATACCAAATTAATGATGGAATTAAACAAATGATGGCAAAGGGCATGAAATTTGTGCCGGGGAAAGTAGATGAATGGATGGACTGCGGGAACAAAGATGTAACTGTGGAAACCAACTCCAGAATGTTAGGCTTTTTACACAATGACGGCGAACATTTGATTGACTTTGAGGTGAAATTAGAAAACTCAACAATTATTCCGCCTTGTTATATTGGGGAAGACGTGGTTTTGATTAATTCAACGGTTGGTCCAAATGTGTCTTTAGGTAAAGGAACACATTTGATTAATTCAACCATACAAAACAGCTTGGTGCAAACTCACGCTCATATTAAAAACGCACAATTGAATAACGCAATGATTGGAAATCATGCTACCTTTGACGGTGAATTTAAAAGCATCAGCATTGGAGATTATTCGGTTTTAGAATAAAAAAAAGATGAAAAGACTTGTGATTTATGGTTTATTGCTGGGAATGTTTTTCGTTCCTAACATTGTTTTGGCCCAAGAGGAACCAAACAATATTGCTGTGATAGACGATGGATTTCAAGACCATTTCTATGAAGCGTTAAAGCAAAAAAGCATCGAGAACTATGACAAAGCAATTTTGTCGTTAGAAAGATGTAAAGAAATTCAACCTGAAAATCCGGTGACGTATTTCGAATTAGGTAAAAATTATTTGGCCCAAAAAAAATATAAGGAAGCTTACGATAATTTTGAAAAAGTAACCCAAATGGATCCTAAAAACCGTTGGGCTTGGGTTGGCATGTATGACGTTTGTTATGACACCAAAAACTACAATCAAGCCATTATAATTGTAGAGAAATTGGTTGAATTTAAAGAAGAATATAAAGAAGATTTGACTTCGCTATATATGAATACGCAACAGTTTGACAAAGCTTTGGAACTCATTAACGAGTTGAATGAAAAAGTAGGCAAGTCAGACAAACGGGAATTGTATAAAGCCGATATACTAAAAGATGCCAAATACCAATCAGCTGAAAAAAACAATCTTTTAGACCAAATTAAAAAATTTCCTAAGAATGAATCAAACTATATAGCTTTGATTTATATGTATTCGCAAAGCAATCAGGAAGAAAAAGCTTTGGAAATCGCCAAAAAATTGGAAAAAGAAATTCCAACTTCGGATTGGGCACAAGTGAGTTTGTTCAAATTTCATTTGAATAATAATGATGGAGACAATGCGGTGAAAGCGATGAATTTGGTCTTGCCAAGTTTAAAAATTGATTCCAAAATCAAACACAGAATCCTGAATGAATTTCTGATTTTTGCCAAAAACAATCCAAAATACGAAGCCGATTTAGACAAAGCTATTTCCTATTTTGACAATGATAAAGAAGTGAAAGTCGCTAAAGAAATTGCCAAATTCTATTACCTGAAAGCCAATTGGGACAAAGCCATCAAGTATTTTGACATGCATCTTAAGACTGCGCAAGACGATGTAGAAACACAACTAATAATGCTTCAAGCGCATACCGAAAAACAAGATTTCATTGTTTTAAGCAAAAAGGCAGATGATTTGACGCAACTTTTTCCAACACAACCTCAGTTTTATTATTATGCCGGTTTGGCCTATAACCAAACGCAAAATTTCAAGAAAGCAGCTTCAATCTTAGAAACTGGCTTGGATTTTGTTATCGATGACACGGCTTTGGAAATCAATTTCAACATTCAATTAGGCGAAGCCTATAATGGTTTGGGCGATATGAAGAAGAAAGAAAAGTATTTTACTAAAGCCAATGAACTCATTAATAAACAAAAGAAATAATGAAGTATTGGTATTTTATTTTATCCGTGGTTTTTTTAACCTCCTGCAAATCAAAGGCAGTTTTGGTCGATTCAAATTCGAAACCAACTGTCACAATTGACGAAAATGCAATAAGTTCCCAAAAAATTATCGAGAATCACTACAATAATAAAAGTGATTTTTCCACGTTATATATTAGGTCAAGCGCAAAGTATCGAGATGAAAAGCAATCTCAAAATGTTTCGGCTGAAATTAAAATTAAAAATGGGGAAAAGATTTTAGTAAGCATTCGTTTTTTAGGAATTACGATGGCCAAAGCCTTGATTACGCCTAATGAAGTGAAGTATTACGAAAAGTTAAACGGTACTTACTTCGAAGGCGATTATGCTTCTTTGAGCGAATGGTTGGGCACCGATTTAGATTTCAATAAAATACAAAATATGCTTGTCGGAAAACCTATTGACGATTTGACCCAACAAAATTATGTTTATGAATTAACCGATAAGTTCTATAAATTGAGTACCGTTAAGGACAAGACTGAAAAGGCTTTTTCCTTTGAATCGAAAAATTATTTGTTAAAAAAGCAAGAGATATCACAACCTGAAAAAGACAGAACATTCACCGTGAATTATCCGAATTTTCAAGATTTTGCGTCCGCTATTTTACCCGCAAATTTGCAGATAAATGCTATGCAAAAGAAAGGGAAAACAGAAATTTCAATCGATTATAATTCGGTTACTTTTAACGAAGATCTTTCATTTCCCTATAGCGTTCCCGATGGATATGACCGAATTTTTATAAATTAGACTTGCCAAAATATATTTAACTATGCCAAAATTCTTTTTCTGCCTACTATTCTTTTGTTTAGCTACTCCAATGTGGAGCCAACCGCCTACACAAGAAGAACTCGAACAGCGAAAAATCAAAATTCAACTCGAAATTAAAGAGAAAGAAAAACTTTTGCAATCGGTTAAAAGCAAAGAAAGATCTGTAGTGAGTCAGTTATTGATTCAGAAAGAGAAAATTGGGCTCAAAGAAACACTGATTAGAACCACTGAAAAGCAAACCAAGTTATTGAGCAACGACATTTACATCAATCAACTTAAAATCAACCAACTGAATCGCGACTTAGAACAACTGAGAAAAGACTATGCCGAGATGATTTTAAAGTCTTATAAGAGTCGTTCAGAGCAAAGTCGCGCTATGTTCTTATTGTCTTCCCAAAACTTCCTTCAAGCATACAAAAGGGCTCAGTATATGAAGCAATATGCCAGTTATCGAAAAATGCAAGGCGAAGAAATTAAAGGCAAAACCACACAACTGATAACTTACAACGAAAAAATCGGCGCTCAAAAATCGGAAAAAGAAAAACTAATCGCCGAAAACGAAAAAGAAAAGCAGGAATTGGTAAAAGAAAAGCAAGAGCAAGAAAAAATAGCCAATCAAATCAAGAAAGAAAAAGGAAAAATAACGGCTGAAATAAAGAAAAAACAAGCAGAAACCAAAAAGATTGATGCTCAAATCAAGAAAATGATTCGAGAATCGATTGCAGCAGCTAATAGAAAAACAGCGGCAGCTAACGTAAAAGCAAATCCTAAGATTACGGCTGCAGAGAAAAAAGCCATTGAAACGTCAACCAAAATTGTTTTAACTCCCGAAGGTAAAATCGTTTCCGATAATTTTAAGGCGAACAAAGGCAGATTGCCTTGGCCTGTGGAAAAAGGCGCTATTAGTTTGGGCTACGGGAACCAACCGCATCCGGTATTTAAAACTTTAGAAGTTCACAATAGTGGTATTGAGATTTCTACTGAAAGTGGATCGTCAGCAAGAGCAGTTTTTGCCGGAGAAGTTACCCAAGTGCAACAAATATCACCGCTTAAAAAAGCAGTATCAGTTAAGCATGGAGATTTTTTCACCATTTACCAAAACTTAAGCACAGTAAATGTACAAGTAGGAGACAAAGTTTCGGCGAAAGAATCATTAGGCAAAATCAGAACTGATGCCGACGGCAGGACAGTGCTCAAATTTTTGGTTTCACAAAACTCTACGCTATTCAATCCAACAACTTGGTTGTCCGGAAGATAAAAGATAAAAAAGTCCTGATCCGAAGCTGTCGGGACAGGACTTTTTTATTATACAAATAACGCTTTCAATTCGGTGGCGTCGTGTGGATTCATTTTCCCGGCCAAAACCAGACTCAATTGCTTTCTGCGAAGTGCTGCATCAAATCTTGATTTTTCCAACTCGGTTTCCGGTTCAATAGCCGGAACAGGAACTGGATTTCCGGTTTCATTCACCGCTACAAAAGTGTAAATTGCTTCGTTAGCCTTAGCTCTACTTCCTGATTCTCGGTCTTCAATCCAAACATCAATAAAAATTTCCATCGAGGAAGTGAAAGCTCTCGAAACTTTGGCTTCCACAGTTACAACGCTTCCCAAAGGAATGGCTTTGTTAAAGGCCACGTGATTTACAGAAGCCGTTACCACAATTCTACGCGAATGTCTTCGGGCAGCAATACTCGCGGCTCTGTCCATTCTGGCAAGTAGTTCACCGCCAAAAAGATTGTTCAGTGGATTGGTTTCACTGGGTAAAACTAAATCGGTTAAAATCGTTAAAGATTCTGAAGGATGTTTTGGAGTCATGTCAATTTTTTTGCAAAGGTAATTACAGCAAACAAAAAATCCTGAGAAATCAGGATTTTTTTATAATTCTTCAATCAGTAACCAAGCATCTTTATTGTCGAGTTTCTGAATGTCTTTCATTGTGTCTTGTGCTTCGGGATAAGAAGCATAACTTCCATACAGAACCGGAAACATACCATGTTTGTTGGCAGGTAATCTTTTGGCTTTAAAGCCCAATTTCAACAAGGATTGATAAGCATTCTCTGCGTTGCTTTCTATTCTGAAAACACCGGCAACCACATGATAAGGCATTTTTTCATTCGGAACGGTCAAGGTTACACTGGGTAACGGATTTTCGATAAAGAAAGTCGCTTCTTGTATTTTTTGATTTATTTTTTTCTGAACGTTGGATTGTACCAATAAAGTTTCTTGCTCGACTTGCGTTAAATAATTATCATATAATTTATACCCTAAAACACCAGTTAAACCTAAAGAAAGTGTAACAATCGCGGCATATTTCAACGCTTTGTAACTGCTTCTTTTTTCAGGAGTGAAAGTAATAGGTGCCTTTTCTTCTAGAGTTTCAACGACTTGTTTGTATTCTTCGCGTTTTACGGCAGGAGAAACAAACGAACTCAAACCAAAAGATTCTTTCAAGTAATTAATTTGGTCAACCGGAACAAACACCAAGTTTTTTTCAGAGTTTAAAGTGAACTCGCCGATATTTTTAATTGAAAAACGACCAAACTCCTGAATTTTGTTTTTCCAATCGGATACTTCATTTTGAATGGCATTTACAGCTATTTCATAAGCTATTTTTTCAGTTTGTGCCAAATGATTGGCCAACAAACCGTCATTATTTTTGATGAAAGGATTGAAGGAAACCAATTTCTTCGGAGGATAAAATGAATGTGCATTTTCATCCAATTGCGCTGACTGGAATTCGGTCAAAAAAGCACCGAAACCCGGAACGGTAACACATTGATAACGATATAATAATTGGGAAATGTATGGTTCAATCTTCATATGAACAAATTTAGAGAAACAATAGCAGTATCAAAAAATTATTCACAAATTTTATTAACAATCCAAAAGAAAAATATTTATTTTTGTAGTAATTTATTGATATGAATACAAATGAGCTTTTTCACGTTTTAGCCCTTTCACGAATTGATGGTGTTGGCGATATTGTGGCCAAAAAATTAATAAGTCATTGTGGCTCAGCTGAAAATGTTTTTAAAGGAAAGTTGAAAGACTTAAAAGCCATAGATGGTGTAGGCGATGTTTTGCTCAGGAATCTCAAAAATAAGATAGTTTTCGAAAGAGCCGAACAAGAATTGCAATACATCCAAAATGAAAATATAAAAGTTTTGTACTTTCAAAATGATGATTATCCGGATCGGTTAAAGCATTGTATTGATGGACCTGTTTTGCTGTTTGCTTCAGGGAATTTTGACTTCCAAAATCGTAAAATGATTAGTATAGTCGGAACAAGACAAATCACCTCTTATGGCACAGAATTTTGCAAAAAACTTATAGAAGATTTAGCGATTTTCAATCCAATAATTGTCAGTGGATTTGCCTATGGCGTTGATATTATTGCGCACCAATCGGCGATGGAAAATGATTTGCAAACCATCGGAGTTTTGGCGCATGGCTTAAACCAAATCTATCCAAAATCGCATAAAAAATATGTCGCTAAACTAGAACAAAACGGAGGTTTTTTAACGGAGTTTTGGAGCAATTCGAATCCCGAAAAAGAAAATTTTGTAAAACGAAATCGTATCGTGGCGGGCATGAGCGAAGCCACAATTGTGATTGAAAGTGCCGATAAAGGCGGTTCGTTAATTACGGCCAATATGGCTAATGATTACAATCGCGATGTCTTTGCTGTTCCGGGAAGAACGACCGATAAGTACAGTCAAGGTTGTAATGATTTGATTAAAACACAGCGCGCCAATTTGATTACCTCGGCCGCAGATTTGATTTATTGTTTGAACTGGGCATTAGAAGTTCAAGAAACAAAGTCGATACAAAAGCAACTTTTTGTGACTTTGGATTTTGAAGAACAAAAAATTTACGATTACTTACAGAAAAACGGCAAACAATTGCTTGATATTGTTGCGCTTGAGTGTGATTTCCCGATATTTAAAATTTCTTCCATTCTTTTGACTATGGAATTAAAAGGAATTGTCAGACCTTTGCCCGGAAAATTGTTTGAAGCGGTTTAAAATGAATAGCATGAATATAATTGAAATGGCAGCTTTATTGTCTGTTGAAACCTCAAAAATTGGTTTATTTACCGAGGTAGATTTTGCTGAAATGGAACGCAAATTAGAGCTTGAGAAACACAATCACCCTGATTTAACGGAATCAATTTCGCAGTTTTTTAACGCACTTAAAAACCATTCGAAATCATTCCAAGCGGTTATGAATAATAGAGCATTGTTCAACTTTTTTGCTAAAAAAAATCTATCCAAAAAGCAGTTTCAGGAAGAAAGTGAAATTGAGGACAAACAAGCCATAAAAGGTTTTATACAAACGTATTTAATCGACGAACTCAATCCGATTGTTTATGATAAAATTGGAGCCAATGATTTTCAAGAAATCGCTTTGTTGACAGAAGCGCATCAGTTTTTGCCGGACAGGGTTTCAGAAAAAATCATTTACTACGCAACTGAAAAATTGGGTTTAGCCAATAAGACGTTGAAACCACCTTTTGGAGATTTTTCTAAAATATTATACATCAAAGACGCGAATTTCTTCACTTTTTTGAATGGGTTTAAAAATGAAACCATTGAAGAACAAGTTAAAGCACTTTTTACAACGGTAATGAATATGTATATCGCTGATAAGAGTTCGGAATTAGCCAAACGAACGTTTACCGCAATGAAAAATTATCATGCGTTAGATGAACAACTTTCGAAAAACATTGGCATGTTGAAGGAAAGTGCCGAGATCAATTACAAACCTTTTGCTGTAAACAGAAAGAAATATTATTGGATTTACGCTGTAGTGGGATTGATTTTGGTTATCAGAGTTTCCATGTTTATAAGTGATATTTCTGAGATGAATTCTCAGTACGACAGTTATCAGAATTATGACGATTATGAAATGCAGTCTGAACCAAGACAAATAGACCGTTATTACACAGATATGAAGTTCAAAATTGATAGTTTTCGAGTGTTTTTAGCCGATTACAATCAAACTCAAATCAGAAGATTAACAAAGCTTAGCAACATTAAAACCGGTCAAAATCCGTTTGAAACCTTTTATGAAAATCAGCCGACAGGCGAAAGTAATAATTACTTAAGGGTTAGAAATACTTCCAATTATGATGTGGTGCTTTTGGAAAATGCCGTTTTATATGACAGTATAAAAATGCCAAGAACGGCTCATTTCATTAAAGCAGGCGAATCGGTTGCGGTTAACTTTAACAATGCCGATACCAAAACTATTTTCAATATTTATATGGGGAAAAAATTGGCTACTTTCCAAACGGAAAGCAACCATTTATTTGTCAGAAACGGTTCGATTGTGGAATACCGTTTTAGCGAACTCATCCCCAATGTGAAAGAAGTACTCGAAACCGATTATGTGTTTAAAAATGACGCGGATATTAACTTTGTTAACGGTCATTTACGAATAGATTCAGAAGGTCTAATCGAAAACTAACAGATAAAAAATTATTCGAATCCGAGTTTCACTCTTACTTTTTGCAAAACACCGTCAGCGATAGTTCCGGCTTTGGCAGCACCCAATTTTAAAAGCGCATCAACTTCTTCTTGATGACTCATGTAGTAGTTGTACTTTTCTCTTTCGGTTTTGAATCTTTCACAAATCAATTCAAATAAGGCTTGTTTGGCATGACCATAACCAAAATCTCTATTGACATTGGTATACTTGATTTTCATTTCAGCAATCTGTTCCGCATTAGCGACTAATTTATAAATCCCGAATATTTTACAAGTTTCCGGATTTTTAGGTTCTTCCAAAGGCGTGCTGTCAGTTTCGATGCTCATAATTTGTTTGCGCAACGCTTTATCATCCAAGAAAATATTGATGAGATTACCGCGAGATTTACTCATTTTATGACCATCTGTTCCCGGAACATACATGGTTTCTTCTTGTACTTTTCCTTCGGGAATTACAAAAGTTTCACCCATTTGGTGATTGAAACGAGAAGCCACATCGCGAGTGATTTCGATGTGCTGCATTTGGTCTTTTCCTACCGGAACAAAATTGGCATCATACAATAAAATATCTGCCGCCATCAACATCGGATACGAAAACAAACCCGCATTGACATCTTCCAATCGATCGGCTTTGTCTTTGAAAGAATGGGCTAAAGTCAAACGTTGAAACGGGAAAAAGCAACTCAAATACCATGATAATTCGGCTGTTTGCGGCACGTCGCTTTGGCGATAAAAAATCACTTTATTGACATCCAATCCGCAAGCCAACCAAACTGAGGCTGTACTGTAGGTGTTTTGGCGAAGTTCATCGCCGTTTTTAATTTGGGTAACAGAATGTAAATCAGCAATGAAGAGAAACGATTCGTTGCTTGGATTTTTTGACAGTTCAATCGCAGGTAAAATCGCACCCAATAAGTTTCCTAAATGTGGTGTTCCTGTACTTTGAATTCCGGTTAATATTTTTGACATTATTTTAAATTTACCGCAAAGTTCGCAAAGTTTTTCGCAAAGTTCACTAAGTTCTTATAAGTTATTTACAATTCTTCTTATGCCACTTTTCAGCAAAACTTCATTAAAATTTATTAACAGACCAAGCTTGTAATTGCCAAGTTTTAAATAAGTTAAGGTTTGCGCCAAATGAATATCATTCAATGAATCGACACTTTTTATTTCCATAACTAGTTTATTTTCCACTAATAAATCTATTCTGTAACCACAATCTAGTTTAACTTCTTCAAAAATTAAAGGCATTGATTTTTCTTTTTCTACTTTCAAACCATGTTTATTTATCATATAAAACAATGATTCTTTATAAGCACTTTCAAGTAATCCAGGACCAAGAACTTTATGAACCTCAATGGCTAAACCAATAATTTTAGTAGAAATTTCATTTTCGGTCATAAACTCTTTTTTACTTTGCGTTTAATCTTTGTGAACTCTGCGGTTAATAAACAAAGTTAGTACATAGATTTAAAAATTGCATACCTTTCATTACATTTGACGACATGAGAGCATTGAAAATTGTTTTTTGGACGCTTTATCGCATTTGGTTCTACGTTTTGATGGCGATTCCTATCATCATCATGTTTCCGTTTCTTTTTATTTCTATCCTTTCGGAGAAATGGTATCCTTATTTTTTCGTGATGGCTAGAATTTGGGCCAAATTCATTCTCTTCGGAATGGGTTATCGCGTAAGAGTTGAGTTTGAAGAAAAACCGCAAGTAGGCAAAAGTTATATGTTTGTAGCCAATCATACGTCGATGACCGATATCATGTTGATGCTTTCAATTGTGAAAAATCCTTTTGTTTTTGTCGGCAAAAAAGAGCTGTCAAAGATTCCATTATTTGGATTTTTCTACAAACGTACCTGTATTTTAGTAGACAGAAGTAGTTCTAAAAGTAGAATGGCCGTTTTTGAACGCGCTCAAAATAGACTAAAACAAGGTGTCAGCATTTGTATTTTCCCTGAAGGTGGCGTTCCGGATGAAAGTATAATTTTAGATGAATTTAAAGATGGTGCTTTTCGCTTAGCGATTGAACATGCAATTCCAATTGTACCGATGACTTTTTATGACAATAAAAGACTTTTTTCGTATACTTTTTTCAGTGGAAGTCCCGGATTGATGAGAGCCAAAGTACATCCTTTTTTTGAGACTAAAAATCAAAGTCAAGATCTTAAAAAGACTTTGAAAAGTAACGTTAGAGAATTGATTTTAAAGGATTTACAAAACGATTTAAATAAAAAGAGTTCCTAACTGAGGAACTCTTTTCAGTTATTACTCGAAAGCAATAACACCACTTAACTAATTTTAAACAATCACAAACTAGAATTTATAGCTGATGCCGCTGTAGATTCCAAACAAATAAGGTTTGAAATTACCGGCATCTGAACTGAATGTGTTTAATTGGTATTTGAATGTTGGCTCTATATTGAATTCAAAAGACTTCATAAAACCATATTTTAATCCGATACCAAAATTGGTACTGAAATGAATATTATTCAAATTGTTGGCTTCTCCTAAAAAGGTACTCCGATTATCAGAGATTACACTCACAGAGTTGTCTTGAAGGAAAAGTGTACTAAAACCACCGATGATTTTGATGCCAAATTTCTTATCCAGCAACGCATAAGTCATTTCTACAGGCATTTCTAAATAACCCATTTCTTGGTTGATATAACCTTTGTTTTTTTGTACAAAAGACTCTTCAAAAGGTAAAAATGAAGTCTCAGATGTGACGCCAGTAGGAGAATTTATTAAATCATCTTGTACTTGTATCATTGAGCCTGAAGCGGTAGGATTGATGTTTTTCAAGGATCTAGATTCCATTCCGGCAAAATAAACAATATCATTAGTGTTGTAACTCATATTGAATTTATTCAATCCGGTTCTAACCGTAAGTTTTTTACTGACCGCATAACTTACACCAATACCATAACCAACTCCGGTATTATAAGATTTTGAATTGTTTATGAGCGTTGAATCAATTGGCGAACCATTAGAGGTTGAACCTAAGAAAATAGGGGCGACATTTGAGGTGAGTTGCCACCTATTTAGCTTAGATTCTTGTTTTAATTTTTCTTCTTTTTTATTTAGCAATTCTTCCAACTCATTTTTGGCAATACTTTTATTGGTGGTAGTGTCGTTAATTTTGTTCTCGATTTCCTTGGTTGCAATTTTTGAATTATTGTCTCCTTTTAGACCATCAAGATTGAGGTCTTTATTGATTAATAGAGGATTGGTAGTATTGGATTGGTTGTTATCATTTTTGTCGGTTTGAACAAGCGGATTGGTTTCATTCAGTTCGCTTTTGGCTCGAATGTTATTAATAGATTGGTTGTTTTTTTCTTTATTGACAACTAATTGAACCTCTTCTTTGTTTAATGTTTCGTTCACCGAAGTTTTATTTTTCCCCAAATTCAATTTATTTTTCGAAGAACTGTTTTTGTTTGATTTACCGTGGGCAATGGTTGCTTTCGAATCATTAACCATTGGAGAAAGAATCAATTTTCCTGACGATTTTTGTTCGTTTGAAGTTTTGTCGACTATAACGTCATCAGAAGTATTGTCTGATTTTGGGGTAATATTCTTTGTTGTTCCGCTATTTTCTGAAACCGCTTCAGCTGTATTGGTCTTCAATTTTGGACTGATTCCATTTACCCCATCTTTTTCTAAAATACCATCAGTTGCTTTTCCTTTGTTTTGATTTGAATTATCCTCAACTACAATTGGATTACTTGGCGCAATGTCATCATTTAAAACTTGGTTGCCAATCAAGATTCCAATCAGAAATACAGCCGCAACGCCTGAGAATTTCCACCAAAACGGAATCACTCTTTTACGCTTTTTTTCGTCGAGCTTTGCTTCAATATTGTTCCAAAAATCATTAGCCGGATTGGCTTCGAAATCTCTGAACTTTTCTTGAAAAAGTCTGTCTATGTTCTTTTTATTACTCATTTTGCAGAAGGAAACTTTTTAGTTTCTTCATTTTTGTATTGTTCTATTTTTTCTTTTAAAATCATTCGGGCTCTGGCCAAATTTGATTTTGAGGTGCCAATATTAATGGTCAACATTTCAGCAATTTCAGCATGTGAAAAGTCATCAATTACATAAAGGTTGAAAACCAATCGGTACCTGTCGGGCAATTCCTGAATGATTTTCAGCAAATAATCCATTGAAATACTGTCGTCTTCGATTTCAATCTCTGGTTCATCAGCTACATCTTCATTGACTAAACTTAAAAAAGTCTGATTTCGATATTGTTGTAGAACATTGTTAATCATTACTCTTTTCAACCAACCATCGAAAGAACCTTTAAATGAAAATTGCTCAATTTTTTTAAAGATGAGAATAAATCCATCTTGTAAATTGTCTTGTGCCTCAGCATAATTGCGCGAATATTTCAAGCATACAGCAAACAGTTTTGGTGAATAAATTCGGTATAACTGTTCTTGTGCTTTCCTATTGTCATTTTTGCAATCATTTATGAGTTGTTTTAAATCCAATTTTCAAAAATTGATTGTTTAATAGTTTAGTTAACCACCGGAATTTCATATTCTAAAAAAATATTATTTCCTTGATCATCTTGTCCTTGATAAAATTTAAAGAGATAAGAACCATTACTGGTTACTAAAAAGTTAAAGTGACATTCAACGAGATTGTCCTCAGTAAGCTCTTGGCAATCGTTTTCTTGTCTTACAGCACTTTCAATGGCGATGGTTCTTACATTTAAATTTTTGTCATAATAAATCGTGTTGAAGGTGTGACAGGTGGTTGGCCTTCTGTAATACATTCTAATTTCATAGGTTGCGCCTAGGGTAAACTCCGTCGGAATCTCAACACTCTCAACGGGCAATAATTCAAATAAATAATCCGTTTGATCGTCAGGAACACAAGAATTGAATAAAAAAATTAAAGCTATAAGAGAAACTATTTTTTTCATAATGGTAAATGATTTTTTGTGTTAGATGGAAATGTTCACAAATGGTTGCGTTAAATTAATAAAAAAAAACGTCCCGTTTTTCAACGAGACGAGTTTAAATTTTTAAGCATTACTTTCTTTGATGAGGTCTTTAATTTTTTGTTCCAATTCATCGGCCAATTCCGGATTATCCTTAATTAAAACCTTGACAGCATCTCGACCTTGCCCAAGTTTAGTGTCGCCATAACTGAACCACGAACCTGCTTTTTTAATCACTTCAAATTCAACGGCTAAATCCAAAATCTCTCCTGTTTTAGAAACACCTTCGCCATACATGATGTCAAATTCGGCTGTTTTAAATGGTGGCGCCACTTTATTTTTAACCACTTTTACTTTAGTCCTGTTTCCAATTACATTTTCGCCATCTTTAATTTGTGACGAACGACGAATGTCTAAACGAACCGAAGCATAGAACTTCAATGCATTTCCACCGGTCGTTGTTTCTGGATTTCCAAACATTACGCCGATTTTCTCTCTCAACTGGTTGATGAAGAAAACGGTACAATTGGTTTTGCTGATGGTTCCCGTCAATTTTCTTAAAGCTTGTGACATCAAACGAGCATGTAATCCCATTTTAGAATCACCCATTTCGCCTTCGATTTCGCTTTTTGGTGTCAAAGCAGCAACAGAGTCAATAACCACAATATCAATCGCCCCTGAACGGATTAAGTTTTCAGCAATTTCCAAAGCTTGTTCTCCGTTATCCGGTTGGGAAATAATTAAGTTTTCGATATCTACGCCTAATTTCTGGGCATAATTTCTATCAAAAGCGTGCTCTGCATCAATGAAAGCTGCAATTCCACCGGCTTTTTGGGCTTCAGCAATAGCATGTAAGGTTAAAGTAGTTTTACCCGAAGATTCCGGGCCATATATTTCTATAACTCTTCCTCTTGGATAGCCGTTTACGCCCAAAGCTAAATCCAAACCAAGCGAACCCGAAGGAATAACTTCTACTTCTTCAACGGCTTTATCGCCCATCTTCATCACGGTTCCTTTGCCGTAGGCTTTGTCTAATTTATCTAGTGTTAGTTGTAATGCTTTTAATTTGGCTTCTTTTTCTGAACTCATTTTTTAAAAATTTAGTGGCATAAAAATAATGCTTTTTTTGATGTCCTAAGAGACTAACTAGAGGAGTTTTGAACAAATTGTTTAAACTTTTAAAGTAGCCACACTTATTTTTTTAAAGATAAAAGATTTTGGTTTTACAGTGATATACTAAAAGTGTATATTTTGTTAAATTTTTAAACTCTTTTTTCTCTTCACTTTATTCTTCATCCCTTGATTTTTCCTTACTTTTGTGTCCAATTTTTAAGTCATGGAAAAACTTATATCCTATCCAATTTCAGTAATTTATTATTTGTGTTTCGGATTGACATTGGTCATTTTTCACCCAATTCAGTGGGTTTGTTTTAATGTTTTTGGCTACCAAGCCCATAAAAAAAGTGTCGATTACTTGAATTTTTTTCTAACCAAATGTACCAATATTTTAGGAACGACTTACACTTTTGAAAACAGAGAAGTTATCCCCAAAGATGCGCCAATTATCTTTGTAGCCAACCACCAAAGTTTATACGATATCGTCGGAATCATTTGGTATTTAAGACGATTCCACGCCAAGTTTGTTAGCAAAAAAGAATTAGGGAAAGGCATTCCTAGTGTTTCCTATAATTTAAGACATGGTGGTTCTATTTTGATTGACAGAAAAGACCCAAAACAAGCCATTCCGCTAATCAAAGGTTTGTCTGAATACATCGAAAAACACAAACGTTCAGCCGTAATTTTCCCGGAAGGTACACGAAGTAAAAACGGTAAACCTAAAGAATTTGCACAAAGTGGTTTAAAAATCCTATGTAAATATGCTCCTTCTGCTTATGTTGTGCCAATTACCATTAATAATTCGTGGAAAATGGTTAAATTTGGTGCTTTCCCGATGGGCTTAGGCAATCGTTTGCAATTTATCATTCACGAACCAATAGCTGTAAAAGATTATTCCTTTGAAGAATTAATGGCGAAAACAGAACAAGCGATAGTAGAATCTATAAAAAAATAAAAAATGCCTCAAAAAAATGTTAGACTTGAAGTCATGCAATTTCTGGAAAAAGACGTCGACAAATTTGTTGATGAGTTTCTGATTCCGGTAGAAAAAATATGGCAACCTTCAGACTTACTTCCCAATTCCGAAAGTGAAAATTTCTTTGAAGAAGTAAAAGAATTAAGAGAAATTGCCAAAGATTTACCCTATGATTTTTGGGTAGTGTTGGTTGGTGATACCATTACAGAAGAAGCTTTGCCAACTTACGAAGCTTGGTTGATGGATGTTGAAGGCATTGATAATGTGGAAAGAAATGGCTGGGCAAAATGGGTTCGCCAATGGACCGGTGAAGAAAACCGCCATGGTGATTTATTGAACAAATACCTATATTTATCCGGTCGTGTGAACATGCGCGAAGTGGAAATGACAACACAACATTTAATCAATGACGGATTTGATATTGGAACCGGTCGCGATCCTTATAAAAATTTTGTGTACACTAGTTTTCAAGAATTGGCCACTTATATTTCACACAACAGAGTTTCGCAAATTGCCAAACAGTATGGCGACAAGAAATTGTCAAAATTGTGTAAAATGATCGCCGGAGACGAAATGCGTCACCATCATGCCTATAGTGAATTTGTGAACCAAATTTTCAAAGTTGACCCAAGCGAAATGATGTTGTCGTTTCAATACATGATGAAACAAAAAATCGTGATGCCTGCGGTTTTCTTGAGAGAATCAGGAGAAAAAATAAGCACTGCTTTTGAAGAATTTTCTAACTCAGCACAAAAATTAGGTGTTTATACTGCTACGGATTATGTAGACATTTTGAAGAAATTGACTGAAAAATGGGAGATTGATAAAATAACTAATCTTACAGCGGAAGCCGAAAAAGCTAGAGATTATTTGATGAGATTACCTGAAAGAATGGCAAAAATTTCTGAAAGAATGGTCTTGCCAGAAGAAACTAAAACATTCAAATGGGTTGAACCTGCTTTGATTCGATAAATAGACTTTTAAATCCTT
Source organism: Flavobacterium sp. 102 (assembly GCF_003634615.1). Taxonomy (NCBI): domain Bacteria; kingdom Pseudomonadati; phylum Bacteroidota; class Flavobacteriia; order Flavobacteriales; family Flavobacteriaceae; genus Flavobacterium; species Flavobacterium sp. 102. The sequence goes on from NZ_RBKX01000001.1 coordinate 842,411, forward strand.
TCCAACGAAAGGATTTTTTTAAACCCAACAGATGTCAGTAATTGATAAAACCATACTTTTTGTAAAAGAGAAACTCGAAAACGCTGAAGGCGGACACGATTGGTTTCATATTGAACGCGTATACAAAAATGCCATTTTGATGGCGAAGGATGAAGATTGTGATTTAACGGTTGTTAAACTTGGCGCATTGCTTCATGATATTGCCGACAGTAAATTCCACGATGGCGATGAAACAATCGGGCCTAAAACGGCTCGTGCTTTTTTAGAAGTCGAAAAGGTGGATGAAGCCACAATTGTGCATGTGATTAATATTATCGAAAATATCTCGTTTAAAGGCGGCAATTTTGAAAAGAAATTTAGTTCAATTGAACTCGAAATAGTTCAAGATGCAGACAGATTAGACGCAATCGGGGCAATCGGGATTGCAAGATGTTTTAATTATGGCGGATTCAAAAACAGAGCGCTTTACAATCCGGCGATTGCTCCCAAATTAAACATGAGCAAAGAAGAATATAAGAATTCAGAATCGCCAACGCTGAATCATTTCTACGAAAAATTATTGTTGCTAAAAGACAAAATGAACACCGAAACCGGCAAAAAAATCGCATTGGAACGCCATAAATACATGGAAAACTTCCTGTCGCAGTTTTATGCGGAATGGGAAGGCGAGAAGTAGTATGCAGTGTTCAGTTGTTAGTAAGCAGAAGAACTGAACACTAATTGCTGAACAATGAACACTAAAAATTATTTCCCTGTAAAACTGGCTTTCCTTTTTTCCAAAAATGCCGTTGTTCCTTCTTTAAAATCTTCTGTTCCAAAACATTTTCCAAAGTTTCTGATTTCCACATCAAAACCGTCAACATCGTGTTTGTAATTGGCATTGATTGCTTTTATCGCTTTTCCGATAGCGTTTGGAGAATTGCGCATGATTTTCGAAGCAATGTTTTGGGTAAATTCTAATAGTTCGGCTTGAGGCACTACGTGATTGACCAAGCCATAAGACTTAGCCGTTTCTGCATCAATCATTCCTGCAGTCATTATCATTTCCATGGCGCGTCCTTTTCCGACTAATTGTGGCAAACGCTGTGTTCCGCCATAACCCGGAATAACACCTAAAGAAGTTTCAGGCAATCCCATTTTAGCATTATCGGAAGCAATTCGGAAATGACAAGCCATTGCCAATTCTAAGCCGCCGCCAAGCGCAAAGCCATTCACAGCTGCAATAACCGGAGTTCTCAATTTTTCTACAAAATCAAATAATAATTCTTGTCCTTGAGCCGCTAATTGTGCGCCTTCTTCAATAGAAAAACTAGCAAATTCCGAGATGTCAGCGCCGGCTACAAAAGCTTTTTCGCCTTCGCCAGTGATGATAATTACTCGAACATCAGTATTGTTTTCTAGGCTTTCAAAAGCATCGTGTAATTCCTGAATAGTTGCTTTGTTCAAAGCATTTAATTTTGCCGGACGATTAATAGTAATTTGTCCGATGCCGTTGTCAATAGCAACAAGTATGTTTTCGAAGTTCATAGTTTATAGTTTTAAGTAAAAACAATTTGTGGTAATTTGTGAAATCTGTGTTTATTTAACAATAGGAAGCGACACAATAAACGTTGAGCCTTTTCCAAGTTCGGTTTCAAATGTAATAGTTCCTTTGTAATTTTCTATAATGTTTTTGATAATTCCCAATCCCAATCCCATACCGCTGGTTTTGGTGGTGAATTTTGGTTCGAAAATATAATCGATGTTTTCTGAACTAATTCCGATTCCATTGTCTTTAACCGAAATAATGACATTGTCTTTCACTTCATTTACCGAAACCAAAACCTGCTTTTCTTCTTGATCTTCCGGAATGGATTGCGTGGCATTTTTAACTAAATTGGTAATGATTCTAATCAATTGTGTTCGGTCCAGTTTCGATATAATTTCTTCTTTATCACTTTCAAAAACGATATAATCTTCATTAAAAATATCCAAAGCCAATTCAACCACATCAACCACATTCAGATTTTCATTCTGCTGCGCCGGCATCGAAGCAAAGTTAGAAAACGCCGATGCGACTGAACTCATCGTGTCAATTTGCTGAATCATGGTTTTAGAATAATCATTCAGTTTTTGCTTCAAATCAGGATCATTTGGGTCAAATTTTCTTTCGAAACTTTGCACCGTTAAACGCATTGGTGTCAACGGATTTTTGATTTCGTGGGCGACTTGCTTTGCCATTTCACGCCAAGCTTGTTCACGTTCGCTTTGGGCCAACATGGAGGCACTTTCTTCCAGTTTGTCTACCATTTGGTTATAAGCATTGATCAAAGAGTTGATTTCTTTACTATTGGCTTCAATGACAATTTTTTCGTTTTTTTGGTTCAGACTGGTTTCGTTGATTTTATCCGAAATGGTTTTCAGCGATTTGGTGATATAACTGGATAGAAAATAGGCCAAAGCGAAAGCAATAACCAACATAAAAGAATATACCTGACTCAAGCGGAGTAAAAATTCACGCAGTTCAGTCTCGTAAAAACCATCGTCTTCAACATAAGGAAGGTTTAGAATGCCCAAGGGTTTAAATTTGTCATCTTTGATTTGGCTATAAGAGGAACGGTTTTTTACACCGTCAATATTTTTAATGTCAACATATCTTTTGTCAACAGAAGATTGAACGAGTTTCAGGATATAGTTAGGAATTGGCGGCGCCACTTTATCCACGGAAAAGGTTGACTTAGAAGATTTGACCAATTTTCCTTCTAAAGAATAAATATTGATTTCAAGGTTGTGAATGTCTGACAGTTCGTGTATTTTATCCTTAAAAATCAATCGAAGATTTTCAGGTGTCAGCGGATACGTTGTCGTGGAAAGCACATAGTTGATGTGCTCTTTGATGGCAAATTCTTTTCGGTCTAAACGTTCTTGGTGATAATCTTTGGCTTCATTCTTAAACTGAATAATCGAAATAGAAGCCATCAAAATCGAGGCAATTAATATCAATATAATCATCGACAGGAAAATCCTGATGCGAAGCGAAAGCATTGACATTTTGAAGCCGTTTATCATTTTTATAGGCATTAGGCATTAGGCATTAGGCATTAGTTACTATTACCTAGTGGCTTTTACCTTATTATTTTTTCTCCCGAATTCGTTTGTAAAATTTAAAACCAAGCATAATCAAAATCGAAAACAAAACAATTCCGACCACGCCATAAATCCAGTTGAAAGCATTTTTTAAAATTACTAAAAAAACGACAGAAAATAGGATAATCGTGGCGCCTTCATTCCACAATCGCATAAAGTTAGAGCTGTATTTGAATTTGTCCTTTTGCAACTGATTGTAAATTTGATGGCATTTGAAATGATAAGCGAATAATAAAACTACAAAACCTAATTTCACTTGCATCCATGGCATATGAATCCATGCGGGCATCAAATGTAACAACCACAAAGCGAATATTGTTGCCAAAACCGCACTAGGCCAAGTGATGATATACCAAAGACGGTAAGTCATAATTTTGTATTGCTTTTGCAAAATTTCTTTCTCAGGCGAAGGTTTGTCGTTGGCTTCAATTTGGTACACAAACAAGCGAACAATATAAAACAAACCCGCAAACCATGTGATAACAAAGATGAGGTGCAATGATTTTATGTAGTTGTACAATTCCATTTAGAAAATTATTTTGCCCAATCTTTCACCCAATTTGCCACGACTTCACACCATTCGTCTTCATCATTCAAACAAGGCACCGCAAAGAATTCTTCGCCACCGTGTTCTTTGAAATCTTCATTGGCACGCATGGCAATTTCTTCTAAAGTTTCCAAACAATCGCTAACGAATGCCGGCGTAACTACGGCTAATTTTTTAATGCCTTTTTCGGGCATTTTATTGATTTCAACATCGGTGTAAGGTGTCAACCATTTGTCACCGGCTAAGCGAGATTGGAAAGTCTGACTGTATTTGCCTTCCGGAATTCCTAGTAATTCAACCACTTGTCTTGTCGTTTCATAACATTGGTGTCGATAGCAAAATTCATGTGCCGGCGAAGCGGTTACACAACATTTACCATCAATAGTACAATGTGATTTGGTTATATCGGTTTTGCGAATATGACGTTTCGGAATGCCGTGATAGGAAAACAATAAATGATCGTATTCAAATCCGGCTAAGTGTTTTTTAATCGAATGGGCTAAGGTTTTGATAAAATCAGGTTTGTTGTAAAAAGCCGGAACTTTGGAAATCGTCATTTCAGGGAAATGTTTCTGTTGCAATTCATCGGCTAAAGCCCAAATTGTGGTCGTAGAAGCCATCGCATATTGCGGATACAAAGCCAACAACATCACTTCGGTTACACCTTTGTCTTTCAATTCCTGTAATCCTTTTTGCATCGTCATCGTTCCGTAACGCATCGCTAAGGCCACTGGTACATCAACCAATTTCTCCACTTTTTGGTGCATTTTCTTCGAGAAAACAATTAGCGGCGAACCTTCATCCGTCCATATTTGACTGTAAGCCTCGGCTGATTTTTTTGGGCGTGTTTGTAAAATAATCCCGCGTACTAAAAGCGCTCTTAATAAAAATGGAACGTCGATCACGTATTTATCCATTAAAAATTCATCTAAATACGGTTTTACATCTTTGGCAGTTGGACTTTCGGGCGAACCGAGATTGACTAATAATACTCCTTTCATTTTGGCAATTTTAATTTTGTTAAAAGTAATGAAACTTCTTTTTTGACTTTAGTTTAAACAGTTTTTTTGCTAATGGTTTGATATACGAAATCAATTGGATTAGGTATTGGCATTCAGACTCATTAAATATTTTTTGGGTGTCGTGGCAAATTTCTTTTTGAACGCTGCAATAAAATGACTTCCGGTGCTGTAGCCGATTTTGAGCCCAACTTCATTCACATTATATGAACCGGAATCCAATAATTGTCGGGCGTAATCCATTTTATAATCGAATAAAAAACCATAAACCGTGTCGCCGTAAATTTGCTTGAACCCCATTTTTAATTTTTTCAAACTTAATCCAACTTGCTCCGAAAGCTCTTCTAATCCTGGCGGTTCAGCCATATTGGCAATCATGATTTCTTTGGCTTTTTTGATTTTCATGACATTGTCTTCGTCAATTAGGAATGGACATTGTTCAGCATTCGGGTCTTCGTTTCTATTGAAATACAAACTCAACAATTCATAACCTTTCCCTTTATAATATAGATTTTTGATGGAAGGATTGAGTGAGTAATGAAACATTTGACTCAAAACAATCGCCATTGACGGACTAATATTTTCTTCTTGGTAATATTTTTTATCGTTGTTCTCCGGACTCAAGAACGGAATATGGTCAGACTGATTGGTGAACAAAGAATGAAACTTTTGGATGGAAATAATCACCGAAATCACCCAAGAATTTGGAGCCAATTCTAAATCTAAAGGCAGTTCTTTTTGTGGATTGTAGAACAACAATGACTTTTCTTCTTTTAAATCTAACGCATAATTTCCCTGATTGAAGACAAATTTTGCTTTGCCTTTAATGCCGAAGTGAAATTGTATAAGTCCTTGACTGATATGTCTTTTTACATGAAAATTGTCATTTCCATCGTTTTGAAAACGAATTAAAGTAAAATCATTTTCAATAGTTATAACTTCTTGAGAACCCATAGCGATATTTTTTCGTATATGATTTCGAAAGCAAGTGAAATTCTTATTTAGAATGAATCTACATAAAGAGTTTGCGAAGACTTGATTTCATTGCAAATTTATAATAAATAACGCTAAAAAGATATTTAGCAATCAAAATATCTCACAGCGACACAAAAAGTCCCTACAGCGTTACTTTTATAAATTGTATAGTAATATTTTTGTTGAACTTTTTAAGGAAAGTAGTCTATGGAAAATTTTAATATGTCGAAACATACCTCTTTTTACGCCGTTGGATTAAGTTATAAAAAAGCAGATGCTGAAATCAGAGGAAAGTTCAGTTTGGATGCCAAAGCAAAATCAACTTTATTGATGCAAGCCGAAGCAGAAGGAATCGAGGCCTTAATCGTTACATCAACCTGTAACCGAACTGAAATATACGGTTTTGCTAATCATCCTTACGAGTTAATCAAATTGCTTTGCGAAAACAGCCAAGGTTCTGTACAAGAGTTTCAAGAAGTGGCTTACATTTATAAAAATCAAGAAGCAATTAACCACATGTTTCGCGTTGGAACCGGTTTAGACAGTCAAATCTTAGGTGATTTTGAAATCATCAGCCAGATGAAGATTGCTTTTGTTGAGAGTAAATCAAATGGTTTGGTGAATTCGTTCTTAGAAAGATTAGTGAATTCCGTTATTCAAGCCAGCAAAAAAATCAAAACCGATACCAATATTTCTACCGGAGCCACTTCAGTTTCATTTGCTTCAGTACAATACATTATCAAAAATGTTGAAGATATTGCCAATAAAAATATTCTGCTTTTTGGAACGGGAAAAATAGGCAGAAACACTTGCGAAAATTTGGTTAAACATACCAAGCATGAGCAAATCACGTTAATCAATCGTACCAAAGACAAAGCCGAAAAATTAGGTCAAAAGTTAGATCTAGTCGTTAAAGACTATGCTGATTTACAATTGGAACTGCAAAAAGCTGACGTTGTAGTTGTAGCGACCGGTGCTCAAAATCCAACGATTGATAAAGCCATTTTAAATTTGAAAAAACCGTTGTTGATTTTAGATTTATCGATTCCTAAAAATGTAAACGAAAATGTACAGGAAATAGAAGGTGTGACTTTAATTCATTTAGACCATCTTTCTCAAATTACGGATGAGACTTTAGAAAACAGAAAATTGCACATTCCGGCAGCGGAAGCGATTATTGAAGAAATCAAAGAAGAGTTTATGGCTTGGGCCAAAAACCGAAAGTTTGCACCAACTATTCAAGCGTTGAAAGAAAAACTCAATTCTATCAAAGATGGCGAATTGAATGTACAACGCAAAAAATTATCCAATTTTGATGAAGAGCAAGCCGAATTAATCAGCAATAGAATTATCCAAAAAATCACCAATCATTTTGTAAATCATCTGAAAGATGGCGATTCTATGGACGAAGGCATCGAATGGATTGAAAAAGTTTTCCAGTTAGACCAGGAAAAATCATTTTTTTAAAACCCTGCGTCTTCGCTCCCGAAGCTTCGGGATTGCGAGAAATATAAAAACCCATGCACAAAGTGACTGAAAAAACCATACGTATAGGAACTCGCGATAGCGAATTAGCCCTTTGGCAAGCGCATACGGTTCAAAAAAAGCTAAACGATTTAGGGTATAAAACCACTATTGTTGCCGTGAAATCTCAAGGCGATATTATTCTCGACAAACCTTTATACGAACTCGGAATCACGGGAATTTTCACCAAAACGTTAGACATAGCCATGATTAATGGCGAAGTTGATATTGCCGTACATTCTATGAAAGATGTGCCAACGGCTTTGCCAATCGGCATTGTTCAAGCAGCAGTTTTGGAAAGGGCGAATGTGTTAGATATTTTAGTGCACAAAGGCAATCTCGATTTTTTAAACACAAACGGAACTATTGCTACCGGAAGCTTACGCCGACAAGCGCAATGGCTGAATAAATACCCAAATCACACGGTTGCCGATTTACGCGGTAACGTAAATACACGCATGCAAAAGTTGCAAGACAATGATTGGAGCGGAGCTGTTTTTGCTGCGGCTGGTCTGGAAAGAATCAATTTAAAACCGGAAACTTTTATCGATTTAGATTGGATGATTCCGGCTCCGGCACAAGGAGCTATGGTAGTAGTAGCGATGGGTAATGACGATTATACAATCGATGCAATTTCGCAATTGAATGATATCGAAACCGAAATTTGCACCTATATAGAGAGACAATTTTTAAGAACATTGGAAGGCGGTTGTACGGCGCCAATAGGAGCTTTAGCCAAATACAATCAGAACGATGATACGATAGAATTTCATGGATGTCTTCTTTCTCTTGACGGAAAACAGAAGTTCGAAATCAAGAAAGCAGTAGACCTTTCGGAGTGGAAAAAAATAGGCTTTCATTCGGCACAAGAAATTCTTGAAAATGGGGGAAGTGAGTTGATGGTTGAAATAAAGAAACAACTTAAACCTAAAGTGTAAAATGGAAAATCAAATTCGCATATTATCAACCAAAAAGCTTTCTGAAAATCAAAAGCAATTGTTGTTGAGTGCGAATTTTGCAGTCGAAGAAGCCGATTTTATCAATGTAGAAAGTAAATATTTTGATATCGAAAGTGTTAATGACTTTCTGATTTTCACCAGTCAAAATGCCGTTGAGAGTGTTTTAGAGAATAAAAAGATAAACGAAATAAAAACGCGAAAATGTTTCTGCGTAGGCGAAAAAACCAGAACGTTATTAGAACAAAATGACTTTGAAGTAATCGTAAGCTCGGATTACGCCTCGGAATTGGCTTCGATTATTTGTAACCAATATTTCAAAAGCAGTTTCACGTTCTTTTGCGGGAATTTGAGAAGAGATATTCTACCGGATTCACTTACATTAGCCGAAGTGATTTTTGAGGAGATTGAAGTTTACGAGACTGTTTTAACGCCTCACAAGGCAGATGATAATTTGAATGCAGTTTTGTTTTTTAGTCCGTCGGGCATACAAAGTTTTTTGAAAACCAATGTCATTCGGGACGAAATATGTTTTTGTATAGGCAGTACAACAGCAAAGGCATTAAGAAATATTACGAAGAAAGCGGTTATTGCAAACCAACCCACAATAGAAAGTACCATTTTAAAAAGTATAGAATTTTTTAATAAAATATAGTTTAGCCTTGGCTAACACAAAACCAAAAGTATGATTAAAAACGATTTATTCCTTCGCGCCTTAAACAATGAAACAGTAGAACGTCCACCGGTTTGGATGATGCGTCAAGCAGGAAGATATTTGCCTGAATTCAGAGCCTTACGCGATAAATATGATTTCTTCACCCGTTGTGAAACACCGGAATTAGCCGCAGAAATCACGGTTCAACCGATTAGAATTGTAAAGCCGGATGCGGCGATTTTGTTTTCGGATATTTTGGTAGTACCAAGAGCGATGGGTATACACGTTGAGTTGAAAGACAATTTGGGACCCATAATCCCCAATCCAATCAGAACGATGGAACAAGTCAATCAAGTCTTCGTTCCGGATGTTCACGAGACTTTAGGTTATGTTTTTGACGCTATCAAATTAACCAAAGAAATGCTAAACGATGAGGTGCCACTTATCGGTTTCGCCGGTTCGCCATGGACTATTTTTTGTTATGCAGTTGAAGGAAAAGGCTCTAAAAGTTTCGATACCGCCAAAGGATTTTGTTTCTCCAATCCGGTTGCGGCACATACTTTATTGCAAAAAATCACTGATACGACCATTTTATATTTAAAAGAAAAAGTAAAAGCAGGTTGTAACGCCATTCAGATTTTTGATTCTTGGGGCGGAATGTTATCACCGGTTGATTATCAAGAATTCTCGTGGCCTTACATCAACCAAATCGTAGAAGCATTGGCCGATGACACTAAAGTAATCGTATTCGGAAAAGGATGTTGGTTTGCACTTGGTGACATGGCCAAATCTAAAGCGTCAGCCCTTGGCGTAGATTGGACTTGCTCGGCCAGAAATGCTCGTTATTTATCAGGTGGAAAAATTACACTCCAAGGAAACTTCGATCCTTCAAGATTATTGTCTCCAATTCCAACCATCAAAAAAATGGTGCACGAAATGATAAACGAATTCGGAAAAGACAGTTACATCGTAAACCTTGGTCACGGGATTTTACCCAATATTCCGGTAGATCATGCGAAAGCATTTATTGAAGCCGTGAAAGAATATAAATCATAGTTGATGAAAAATACACTTCTAATTTTAGTGTTGATTTTGATTCTCGGATGCTCTTCAAAAGAGGATCTTTTGATAGGAAAATGGGAAAAAACGGAAGAACATTTTGGAGGTAATTTAGGCAATAAAGTTGTGGTGAATAAAGTCAAAAACAGTAAAACCTATACCTTTAAAAAAGACAATAAACTATCACTAATTGCTGACGGTTTGAATTATGAAGGGATTTTCGAAGTAGTGCAAAATGAAAAAGATTATATTCTTCACACCATTACATTTTCTCAAATAGGAAATCAAACGTTTGATAGTTATTTTCGAATTCATTTTGAAGACAGTATCACCATGAAGAAAATATCATTTGTACCGATACATCCGGATAATCAAGTGATGTATAGTGTTGGGCGTAAAGATATTTACGAAAAAAAGGATTAGATGAAAGATAAATTTTATCAATATATATTACAATTACAAAACCAAATCACTTCCGCTTTAGAAGCGGTTGATGGTGTAGCAAAATTCCGTGAAGATATTTGGCAACGACCGGAAGGCGGCGGCGGAAGAACCCGCGTGATGGAGAATGGAAATGTTTTTGAAAAAGGCGGCGTAAACATTTCAGCCGTTCACGGTAAATTACCCGAAACGATGCGTCAACTGTTCAACGTTGGCGAAGCTGATTTCTTTGCGTGTGGACTGAGTTTAGTGATTCACCCAAAAAGCCCAATGGTGCCAACGGTTCACGCCAATTGGCGCTATTTCGAAATGTATGACGATAATGGAAATGTAATTAATAGTTGGTTTGGTGGCGGACAAGATTTAACGCCTTATTATTTGTTTGAAGAAGATGCCAAACATTTTCACCAAACGTGTAAAAACGCGTGCGACAAACACTCCCGAAGCTTCGGGACCGATTTTTATCCGAAATACAAAAAACAATGCGACGCCTATTTTTGGAATGCCCATAGAAATGAAGCACGAGGCATAGGCGGTTTGTTTTTCGATTATTGCAAAGCAACAGAATCAATGTCAATGGAAGATTGGTACAATTTTGTGACTGAAGTTGGAAACAGTTTCTGTGAAGCTTACGTTCCCATTGTAGAAAGAAGAAAAACATTATCCTATACGCCCGAACAAAAAACCTGGCAGGAAATCCGTCGCGGTCGTTATGTCGAATTCAATTTGGTACACGACAAAGGCACGCTATTCGGACTCAAAACCAATGGTAGAATCGAGAGCATCTTGATGTCTTTACCACCACAGGTACAATGGGTTTACGATCATCATCCGGAAATCGGAAGCGAAGAAGAAAAATTAGTCAAAATATTAGAAAAACCAATTGACTGGATATAATTATCAATTGTCAATTATAAATTATCCATTAATATGTTCCCACTACAAAGAGGCAGAAGATTAAGAGTTAACGAAAGCATTCGTTCCCTAGTCCGCGAAACAACTTTAAGTCCAAGCGACTTCATGTTCCCAATGTTCATCGCAGAAGGTGAAAATTATAAATTTGAAATCCCATCAATGCCCGGTATTTTCCGTCGTTCTATCGATTTAACGGTAGAAGAAGTCAAAGAAATTTACGCTTTAGGCATTCGCGCCGTAAACATCTATGTAAAAGTAGATGAAAGCCTAAAAGACAACACCGGTAAAGAAGCTTGGAATCCCAACGGATTAATGCAACGCGCCATCAAAGCCATTAAAACCGCTTGTCCGGAAATGATTGTCATGCCCGATGTCGCTTTAGATCCATACTCCATTTACGGTCATGACGGTATCATCGAAAACGGTGATATTGCCAACGATGCGACCAATGAAGCTTTGGTAAAAATGGCCGTTTCTCATGCACAAGCCGGAGCCGATTTTGTAGCGCCAAGCGACATGATGGACGGACGCGTTTTAAGATTACGCCAAGGTTTAGACGCTGCCGGTTTTTCAAACGTAGGCATTATGAGTTATTCGGCTAAATATGCTTCGGCATTTTATGGGCCATTTCGTGATGCTTTAGACAGCGCACCAAGAGAAGCCGATGTAGTGGTTCCGAAAGACAAAAAAACGTACCAAATGGACTATGCTAACCGCATCGAAGCCATCAAGGAAGCCTTAATGGACGTTGAAGAAGGAGCCGATATGGTGATGGTAAAACCCGGAATTGCCTATTTAGATATCGTTCGCGAAGTCAAAAATGCCGTAAATGTTCCGGTGACGGTTTTCCACGTGTCGGGCGAATATGCCATGATCAAAGCCGCTTCTGAAAGAGGTTGGCTCGACCACGACAAAATTATGATGGAGCAATTAATGTGTATTAAACGCGCCGGCGCGAGTTTGATTTCGACTTATTTTGCTAAGGAAGCTGCTATTTTATTAAATCAATAATTGTCATCCAGTCCCGAAGCTTCGGGAGTCGAAGGAAGGAGCGAAAGACTTGGATTTATTGGTTGTCCATGTTCCCGCTTTCCGCGCTACACGGTAGCTAGCTTCAATCGGGGCTAATTAGAATTTGTATTGAATTTTTGTAGACTATGAAAAAAATTATATTACTTGCTTTTATCATCACATTCGTGTCTTGTAAAAAAGAAGCAGAAAAAAACTACGGTCAACCCAAACAAGACGACACAGCAGTTACTGTTTCGGGTCAAGAACTATTTGAAGGCAAAGGAACGTGCAATGCCTGTCATTTACCAGACCAAAAAGTAATCGGACCAAGTATCGCTGAGATTGCCAACACCTACAAAGAAAAAAAAGGAAGTATTGTTAGTTTTTTGAAAGAAGAAAGCGAACCCATAGTTGACCCAAGTCAGTATGAGGTAATGAAAACCAATTTCGCCATCACCAAGCTAATGAGCAATGAAGAACTGAAAGCCATAGAAGATTATATCTATAGTTTCTCGAAATAAATATCTGCGAGCTTCGCGACATCTTTACTCCCGAAACTTCGAGACTTTGCGGTTAAAATAATTATCTTTATCCTATGGAAACCGCATTCATCAAAACACCACTCGGAATAGCCAAAATTGCTGGCGATGACAACGGTATTGCCATAATTTCAATTTTGGAAGAAGGCGAACTTACCATTACAATTCCATCTGTTTTGACAGAAGCAGTACAACAACTCCAAGATTATTTCCAAGGAAATCGAATTGATTTTGATTTTAAAATAAATCCTAACGGAACCGATTTCCAACAAAAAGTTTGGCAAGAATTGTTGAATATTCCGTTTGGCAAAACCATGTCTTATCTTGATTTGTCTAAAAAGTTAGGCGATGTCAAAGCCATTCGAGCAGTAGCATCAGCCAATGGTAAAAACCCTTTATGGATTGTCGTTCCGTGTCATCGCGTTATTGGAACGGATGGATCTTTAACCGGTTATGCCGGCGGACTTTGGCGCAAAAAATGGTTATTGGAGCACGAAAGTCCGAGTGCTCAACAATCACTTTTTTAACTATTTTTCTTTCATATTTAAAATAAATCACTAATTTTAAGTCGGTTAATTCTTAAATTTATTCTTATGATAGAAAAGATTCCACTCAATAATATTCTCTTTCTCGATATCGAAACCGTTCCGGAGGAAGAAAACTTTAATGTTCTAGATAACGAGATGAAAGTCCTTTGGGAACAAAAAACCCAGTACCAAAGAAAAGACGAATACACTCCGGAAGACTTTTATGAACGCGCCGGAATTTGGGCTGAGTTTGGAAAGATTGTCTGTATTTCAGTAGGCTATTTTGCCAATAAAAACGATATTCGAAACTTTAGAGTAACTTCCTTTTTTGGCGATGAGAAAAAGATTTTAAAGGATTTCTCCAATTTGTTAGATACTCATTTCAATGGAGCCCAACATCTTTTGTGTGGTCACAATGCCAAAGAATTTGACATACCGTTTATCGCTCGCAGAATGATTATTAATCAGATTGTCATCCCGGCTAAACTGAATTTATTTGGCAAAAAGCCTTGGGAGATTCCACATCTAGATACATTGGAACTTTGGAAATTCGGAGACTACAAACATTTCACCTCTTTAAAATTGTTGACCAAGATTCTGGGCATACCTTCTCCAAAAGGCGATATAGATGGTAGTCAAGTCGCGCATGTGTTTTATGTAGAAAAAGACATTGACCGAATTGTGACATACTGTGAAAAAGACGTTATTGCGGTAGCACAAATTTTCCTTCGACTGCGCAGAGAGGATTTATTGATAGAAGATGAAATTTTACATGTATAAAAAAAGAGGTCCATTTGTGGACTTAACCCCAAAAGTTGGACGGTTAAAAATTAATTAAGATTTTTTGAATGAGCTCGGTATTGTATCGGGCTCATTCCATTTAAGTTAAGCCTTATTCTATCGTTGTTATAGTATTTTATATACTCTATAATATCTTTATTTAATTCTGCTATAGAATCATACTTTTTAAGATAAAACAGTTCAGATTTTAGCGTTCCAAAGAAGTTCTCTATAATTGCATTATCTAGGCAGTTTCCTTTTCTGGACATACTAGCACTTATGTTTTTTCGTTTAAGCATAAATTGATATGCTTTCATTTGGTATTGCCAACCTTGATCTGAGTGCAATATCAATGTTTTATCACTTTTATTACGCTTACATTTTTTTAGCATATCTATAACCTGTTTGATATTTGGGCTCTCCGAAGTTGTATAACTAATAATCTCTCCATTAAACAAATCAATAACCGGCGATAGATAAAGTTTCTTTTCTTTAACCCGGAACTCGGTTATGTCAGTAGCCCACTTTTCATTAGGCTGTGCTGCTTTGAAGTTTCTCTGAAGTAAGTTTGGCGCTATTTTACCTAGTTCCCCTTTATAAGAGACATACTTTTTGCCTCTAATCAGGCTCTTTAGGCCTTGCTCCTTCATAAGTTTGTAAACCGTTTTGTGATTGATTACATATCCTCTTTTCTTAACTTCTAACAATATTCTTCTATATCCGAAGCGACCTTTGTGCTGATGATATATAAGTTTAATTTCCTCTTTAGCAGATTTATACTTATCTTCTTTACCTAGCTCTTTTCGATGGTAATAGAAAGTACTTCTGGCCATCCCAGCATGTTTGAGTAGCGTGGCTAATCCATGCTGTTGCCTTAGTTCTTGGATGATTTGCGTTTTTCTTCTTTCTCTTTTTCTGATTGAACTAAGGCATGAAGCTTTTTTAGATAGGCATTCTCTGCCTTTAAATCGGCTAACTCTTCCAGTAGTTCTTCCTCTCGGGTTAAGGCTTTTTTAGATTTTTTAGGCATAGCTTTATGTTTTCCTCTTCTTTCTAATGCTAAACCTGCTGAACCCTCACTATCATAAATCGCTATCCATTTCATCAAAGAACCAATACTAGGAATTTTAAAAAGGATACAGGTTTCAGATAAAGATAAGTATTTATTTCTCATCTCATTAATAGCCTTTAGTTTAAACTCAGCAGAATAGCTGTTTTTTATTGGTTTAAGTCCTTCAATACCATACTTGTGGTAAAAAGAAACCCAACGCCTAACCATACCATGTTGCAAGGAAAACTCAATCGCTATTGACTTACAACCAGATTTTCCATTAATAACTTTCTCAACGATTGACTTCTTGAAGTCAATGTCATACTTGATTTTTCTACTCATAAAAATGCCCCCAATAAGTGTCTAACTTTTTGGGGGCAGTCTATTTGGACCTCTTTTTTATTTCTTTTATGCTGTTGGATTAGTTTCTTCTCAAAACTATTTTTTTAGTAACAGCACCTTGATCATTAGCAATGTTTACTAAATAAACACCATCTTGAAGATTCTCTATACCAAAGGAAGTATATACTTGGTTAGTATCTTTGGTCATAATAGCTCTTCCTTGTAAATCAAACAAAGTAATGGTTGCTTTATCGATTAAAGAAGGAATGGCAACATTCACAATTCCTTTCGTTGGATTTGGATACACACGGCTATTCAAAATAGGATTAGAAATCACAGAAAGAGCAGCTTCTACATTACAAATATCGATACTGAAACTGTTGATAATACCTCCATCTTCATTATAAGGGTCAACAACTCTCAATGTCCATATTCCATCTGCCGGTAAAGTATTCAAAGCACTTAATGGATTAACAGGAGTAATACTTCCACTAATTGCAGGACTTCCGGCACAAGCAGGTTCAGTACCATCATCATCCATAGTACAATCAATATCAGACTGACCGCCACAAGCTTCTTCCAGTAAGGTAATGATTGGGCTTCCAATTGCTACTGGTCCTTCGAGAACAATAGTCATATCTTGTACCCAAGTGTGACTAATATTAATATTCACATTTAAATCACCGATTGTATAACCACCGGTAATGGTTAAAGGAACAGAAGCGGATGAGTTTGGGACATCTGCAATAATAGCATCAGAATAGTCATCAGCAGCAAAATTAATGTTACAAACAAGATTTCCGGTATCAAAATAGTAAACGATGGCGTTGTTGGTTGTAGCGGTACCACAATTGTTTTGTGGAATCACTCTCCAATAATATCTCGTAGCCTCAGCCAAACCGGAGATGTTATATTGATTGTTGGTTACTTCATCAGTAATAAACAAAGAAGAGAAATTTGGAAATTGAGAAACCTGAATGCTATAAGTTAGTGCATTAGGTTGGGTATCCCATTTTAACAAAGCCGTAGTCGATAATCCGTTTTGTGCATTTGTTGGCGTTTGTAAAGCAACCGGTTGAAAAGAAGTTCCGTTAAAAACTCTTAATATTTTAAAACGTGTTTCAGTTTCTGTTGCACCTGTTCCTTTGATTCCAACAAAATATTCACCCGGTGTTATTCCTGACAAGCCTGAAACAGTCATAGTAACAGAACCATTACTGCTTAAGGAAGTAGGGGAAAAAGTAGCGCTAGCACCGGTTGGTAAATCTACTGCGGAGAAAGTAGTTGATCCACCACCAGATTGTGTATAGTTAAAAGTATAGACTGCATTTTGATCAGAACAAACAGTCAAGTTGTCTGAGGTTGAATTTAGGGCAAAATTGGAAGTCAAGCCAGTGATAACCAACGAGAATTTTTGGCTACCGCTAACCAAAGCACCTTTATGATTTACCGTAATTGTATATTGACCAGCAGTAGGAGCATCAATTTTAACTTGTTCAACATTGTCAACATTGTTATCCTCAATTCTAATTGCAGGGCTATTTGGATCAAAATCCAATTTCCATGGGAAATATGTTGTTGTGTTTTTAACCACTCTGATATCCAAATCATTTACCAAAGCAGGTGTTGGATCATTGGCTCCAAATCCACCGGTATTGATGGCTCCAGGAACATCAGTCCAAGTAATTGAAGCAATTAAAGGGGTTGTTCCATTGGAGTTTACTGTGATGGTATACTCTTGTCCATTGGCTAGGTTTTCTTCAGAAACCCATGAGGATAGTCCATTATTTGTTAATGTTTCTGCCGCTTTTTTACAATTCAATAATCCCCAACCAAACACTGCATCAGGTCCCTCTTCTCCGGCATCATCGGCGGTATGGCAAACCAACCCTTTAAGGGTTGAAGCACGCATAAAACTGTTGGTTAGATTATTATAGTGTTGTTGAAGTAAGATAAGACTTCCGGCTACATTTGGAGAAGCCATAGAAGTTCCGGAAAGCGGAGCGGTTGCATTTGTTCCAGAATTGCTGGTTGAAGTAACATTGGTCCCGTTTCCGGTAATATCCGGTTTGATTCTATAATCGTCTGTTGGCCCTTGACTACTTGAAGGATTGATTGTTACTGCTGAAGTAAGTGTTCCGTCAGCTGCTGTAGTGGCATCTAATGCATTCGCTACAACTAAATTATTTTTTGCGCCTTTATTTCCGACCAATTTATCAAAGCCAAAAGCTATTGGTTCCTCATTGTCATTATTACCACCTTCATTTCCGGCAGACATTACCGCTAAATAGTATGGTGCATCATAGGCGATATCGTCCCAAAGAAAAGCAGAATAGGTATAAGAGCCAATATACCATGATGGTAATGGAGTACCTGAACCTGAAATAGGAGTACCATAAGAGTGATTAGAAACTAACATGCCTTCCATGGTTTCTGAAACAACTTCTGCATCATCAAAACCCCAATCAAAAGTACGCGCATTGGCTTGAGACGCCATTCCTTTTACATTCGCCGGATTTGCAGAAGCCACCATCGTACCCGTAACGTGAGTAGCGTGTAAAATAGTGTTTGTAGTGGCAGCATCAACCGCAACAACTCTTGAGCCAAAAGCAGTGTGATTTGTTCTTACATTACCACCGTCCCAAACTCTAACAGTCATTCCCTGTCCATCTAAATTAAGACCTAATGAACCACCGGTATTTAAATGATTGGTTCTGGTTGTTCGCGCGGCATTTACATTGTCTGTTGTGTAATATATGGGCAATCCTTCCGGCGTAAGTGCCATTAATTCTTTAATACCACCTTCGGGAGTTTCTTCATAAATTGGCCAGTTTCTTTGCTTTGCAGTGGCTATGGCTTTTTGCTTTTCAGCAGTAGCTCTTTTTCGGTAAGAAGCTTCTTTTTCTTTAAGCTTAGCCATGTCATATTCGGCGGTAATTTTTTTGATATTTTCCTGAGACTGACCGAATACAGAACCAGAAATAAAAAGGATTAGAAGTAATAATGAATAGTTCTTTTTCATGATTTTCTTAAGAGAGTAATTAGTTGGTTGTTAAAGTCTGCAAATATAAAAATCTTAGTGTAAAATGATTATTTTATTGTTAAATATTCATTATTTTTTAAGATATGTTCAAGACATGTCAAATAGGACTACAGTTATCGCTGTTTTTTTATAAAAAATTTATTTCAATACCGATTCAAAAATTATTTCTATCCAAATTTGATAAATAGTATATTTACCAAAAAACAGATTATGGTTCTCAGTAGATTTTGGCTTGTTATTTTTATCGCCTCCATCACCTTTGTGATTTTCAGTTTATTTTCGGGTAATAGTTACACTATAGATCATATATTAAACGGAAAAAAGGATGATCCGGTTTTAATTTCAGAAAAATACTTGAATGAGATTCCGAAATTTATCCAAGATAGTATCGGTAAAAATGAGGAAAAAACTTTTGTAATCAATCGCGACACACTAAATGCTGACACTACTTATGTCTACAAAAACAAAACCGTAAAAGTCTACAGCGGCGTTCAAAAAACAGATGGTTTATTGCCAACGTGTAAAATGACGCTGTTTGATATTATCCTTCCTTTAATGGCCTATTTGGCTTTCTTTTGCGGATTGATGGAACTTTTAATCATTTCCGGCGCTTCCGAAATATTAGCCAGAAAGTTGAGTCCGGTTTTTGCCAAAGTCTTTCCTTCGGTTCCTAAAAACCACGAATCAATATCTTATATGACCTTAAACTTTGCCGCTAATTTCCTTGGTTTGGATTCAGCCGCAACGCCATTTGGTTTAAAAGCCATGCAAAGTTTACAAGAAATTAATCCCGAAAAAGACAAAGCCAGTGATGCCCAGATTATGTTTATGTGTTTGCATGCCGCTGGTTTAACCTTAATACCAACGTCTATTATTGGCTATCGCGCTGCACAAAATGCAGAAAATCCGGCGGATGTGATGTTGCCTTGTATTATTACGTCTTTTATAGGAACAATAGCAGCTATGATAATTGTTGGGATTAAACAAAAAATCAACTTCAAAAGCGCAACTTTATTGGTGGCTTTGATGAGTGTTGTGGCAGCGATTGTTGGTTTGTTATTCTATATTAACGGATTGGATTTAGTGGGCAAAAACTTTTTTACCTCTAATCTTTCCGGATTGATGTTGGTAGTCATTATTGGATTTACTTTACTTTTTGCCTTCCTTAAAGAAAAGAAATTTGTAGAGAAAGAAACTACCGTTTTTGATGCTTTCGTAGTAGGTGCCAATAATGGAATACAAACCGGAGTCAAGATTTTCCCTTACGTATTGGGAATGTTAGTCGCGATATCCTTTTTCAGAAATAGTGGTTTGTTTGACATTATCAGTAACGGACTTTCCTTTGTGTTTTCCAACATTGGCGTGAGCAAACAAATTACAGATTCTTTACCGGTTGCGATGTTACGTCCTTTCAGTTCCGGAGGTTCTCGTGGATTTATGATTGATTCGATGCGTACTTTTGGTCCCGATTCTTTGACCGGAAGATTGAGTTGTATTTTCCAATGCAGTGCCGAAACCACTTTTTATGTAATTGCGGTTTATTTTGGTTCAGTTAATATCAAAAATACCCGTTACACTTTAGCCACGATGCTTTTGGTTGATTTGATTTGTGTAATAACCGCAATTTTTGTGGCGAGTTGGTTTTTCAGCTAATAGGTATAGGTTATGTTGTATCGCAATTTGGTATGTCATTTTGTTGGTAATAGTTTTATGTGGCTATGTCATGGAGGCAAAAAATCAATTGACGAAGTGGCTAAAAAAGACAATTCAAAGCTAGGACTTTTAGTTATAATTATCGTGTTTTTCATAACACTAGGCTTTAATAAATAATAAATATGTCATTCACAGCATCCTTTACAGAGTTTTATAATCAAGTCAAAACTAGTTTAGCTGACGGAACTTTTGCCAAATTGACTTTGGCTAAAACCATCGGGAATACAGATTTGAAAAACATCTACGTTCGCCCAATCATTGAAGAAGGTAATTTAAAATTAGAACTCAAATTTCGTTACCAAGAAGAAGAATTGTTTGAGATTCATTCGATTGACGGCGCTTGCGAAAAATTGGTAACATATATCAACAATCCGTTTATGTCGGCGATATTGTTTACCACAGAATTTGATTTGATTTATAAATTGAATAAAAAAAGAGCGGTGAGCATCACAGAACAATTTCCAAGTTTTACTCATGCCTCACCAATTATTTTAGAGTTTCTGAGGAAATAGATTTCACACTTTTAACCAATAAAAAAACCACAAAAATCATTGAAGTTTTGTGGTTCTCTGCTTTTATATAAAGATTTTGATTAAATCACCATTTCCGGAATATCACCTTCAATAATCAAATCGGCTTCAGTCGAAGCGATAATATGTTCAACTGAAACGCCTGGTGCTCGTTCCAGTAGTTTGAAGCCTTTGGGTGTGATTTCCATTACCGCCAATTCGGTAACCACTTTTTTCACACAACCAACACCTGTTAAGGGTAAACTGCATTTTTTTAAAATTTTGCTTTCACCGGCTTTGTTGACATGCATCATGGCTACGATAATGTTTTCGGCAGAAGCGACTAAATCCATAGCGCCGCCCATTCCTTTGACCATTTTGCCCGGGATTTTCCAGTTGGCTATGTCTCCGTTTTCGGCAACTTCCATAGCGCCGAGAATGGTTAAATCGACTTTCTGACTTCTAATCATGCCGAAACTGAAGGCAGAATCAAAAAAACTCGCTCCCGGCAAAGTCGTGATAGTTTGTTTTCCGGCGTTGATGACATCGGCATCTTCTTCGCCTTCAAAAGGAAATGGGCCCATGCCTAAAACACCGTTTTCCGATTGAAATTCAACCGAAATATCCGTGCGTACATAATTAGCCACCAAAGTAGGAATTCCGATGCCAAGGTTGACAAAGTATTTGTCTTTAACTTCTTGGGCTATTCTTTTTGCGATATCGTTTTTATCTAAAGCCATGATTACTCTCTTTTTCGGGTTGTACGTTGCTCAATTCTCTTCTCAAATTTCTCGCCTTTGAATATGCGTTGCACCATAATCCCCGGAATGTGAATTTGATTTGGATCTAATGAACCAACCGGCAATAATTCTTCTACTTCGGCGATGGTGATTTTTCCGGCACCGGCCATACAAGCGTTGAAATTACGAGCCGTTCCTTTGAAAATCAGGTTTCCGGCTTCGTCGCCTTTCCATGCTTTTACGATAGCAAAATCAGCTTTGTAAGCTAGTTCCATGATGTGCATTTTGCCATTGAATTCGCGGACTTCTTTGCCTTCAGCGACTTCGGTTCCGTAACCGGCAGGCGTGAAGAAAGCTGGAATTCCGGCTTGTGCTGCACGACATTTTTCTGCCAAAGTACCTTGTGGTGTTAGTTCTACATCCAATTCGCCCGAAAGCATTTGGCGTTCGAATTCGGCATTTTCTCCTACATAAGAAGAGATCATTTTTTTGATTTGTCTTTTTTGGAGCAACAAGCCCAATCCGAAATCATCAACACCGGCATTGTTGGAAATACAGGTTAAACCGGTTGTTTCTTTTTGTACCAATTCGGCAATGCTGTTTTCCGGAATACCACAAAGTCCGAAACCACCGAGCATGATGGTCATGTTGTCTTCGATACCTTGAAGGGCTTCTTGTACAGAGTTTACTTTTTTATTAATCATAATTGATTAGTGTTTAGCGTAATTTGTTTGTGGCGTAAATTTAGGAATTTAAAAGAGAATAGGGAAGGGATTTGTTTCCGGCGTTTTAAAATAAAAAATTCCGCCTGCAGTTTGTAGACGGAATTTTTTATTATGTTAGCCCGGATTTCTTCGGCAGTCGCTTCGCTCGAGTGAAACTGGCTACCATGTAGCGCGGAAATCCGTAAATAGCTCCTAACCCTAGCGCAGCGAACAGGCGTAAGCATTTTTACAATTCAAAATCATCAATATTTTGTTCTTCTTCCTCGGTTGGAACTGCTGTGGAATCGGTTTCTACTTTTCTTGGTGTCCAACAATCTACTTTGATGGAGAGATTATCCGGTCTTTCGAAAGGATCTTTGGAGATTTGGAGGTCTTTGTCTTCATAACATTTTTTCATCATATAACCCCAAATTGGTAAAGCAGCAGTGGCGCCTTGTCCGTAAGTAATGCCTTTGAAACGCGCCGAACGGTCTTCACAGCCGACCCAAACGCCAGTCACCAAATTAGGTACCATTCCAATAAACCAACCGTCGGATTGGTTTTGAGAAGTTCCGGTTTTACCCGCAATTGGGTTGGTGAACATATAGGGATAACCTGTCCAACGATTGTCGCCGCTTCCGCCACCTTCCGTTCTTAAACGCACCCCCGAACCACTTTCGGTTACACCTTCTAATAATTTTATAACGGCATAAGCAATGTCTTTATTCAACACGTCATGAGAATCGGGAACAGGTTCGTAAAGGACAACCCCGTTTTTATCTTCAATCCTGCTGATGAATTGTGGTTTGATGTAAACCCCTTGATTGGCAAATGTGCTGTAAGCCGCCACCATATCTTCAACCGTAATTTCAACTGCACCTAGCGCAATAGAAGGTTGAGCAGGAATTTCTGATTTAACGCCTAGTTTTTTGGTTAGATTCACAACGGCGTCCGGTCCGGTTTTGTCAATTAATTTGGCTGAAACCGTATTGATGGAAAGCGCTAAAGCTCTTTTTAAAGTCACCATGCCTCGGTATTGATGATCAGAATTTTTTGGTTCCCAATCTTTGGTAACGTTGTGTCTTCCTTTATGAATCATAAATGGACTATCGATGATAGAATCACAAGGTGACATGCCTAATTGTTCAATTGCGGTTGCATAAACAAATGGTTTAAAAGTCGAACCCACTTGTCTCGCACCTTGACCAACGTGATCGTATTGGAAATATTTATAATCGATTCCCCCAACCCAAGCTTTGATATGACCGGTTTGTGGTTCCATCGACATTAATCCCGCTTGAAGGAAGTGTTTGTAATAACGGATGGAATCCATAGGGGTCATTAACGTATCGATTTCTCCTTTCCAAGAGAAAATTTTCATTTTGGCTTTCACATCAAAGGAAGCGATGATTTCTTCTTCTGATTTGTCCATGTCTTTCATTACTCTCCAACGCTCAGAGTTTTTCATCGCTTGGTTCATGATGCGTTTGGTTTCGTCATCGGTAATATTGATGAAAGGAGCATTTTTATTGTTTTTTTGCTCAGCAAAGAATTCCTGTTGCAGATTTTTCATATGTGCCTGAACAGCTTCTTCAGCATGTTCCTGAATTTTGGAATCGATTGTGGTGTAAATTTTCAGACCATCGCTGTAAATATCCCAATCGCTGCCATCAGCTCTTTTGTTTTCTTTGACCCAATTTTTCATGTACTCACGAAGGAATTCACGGAAATAGGTTGCCGTTCCTTCTTTATGACTTTCAGGATGGAAGTTCAAAACGATAGGTTTGCTGGCTAAAGTATCTCTCGATGTCTTATCTAAAACTTTATTTCGCACCATTTGGTCTAAAACCGTATTTCGTCTGTTTTTGACTTTTTCCAAACGACGCAAAGGATTGTAAAGTGAAGGATTTTTAAGCATTCCGACAAACATCGCTGCCTCATCAATGGATAAATCGCGTGGTTCTTTGCCAAAATATACTTTGGAAGCCGAACGAATTCCAACGGCTGTATTCACAAAATCAGCTTTGTTTAAATACATGGCGATGATTTCGTTTTTGGTATATTGACGTTCTAATTTAACGGCGATAATCCATTCTTTTACTTTTTGAATCACACGAAAAGGCTTGAAACTGGAACCTTCACCGTGAAAAAGTAATTTGGCTAACTGTTGGGTTATGGTACTCGCACCACCATCGGAACCTAATTTTATGGCTGCGCCTAAAGTTCTTCTACCATCAATTCCGGAATGTTCGTAGAAACGCTCATCTTCGGTAGCGACAAGGGCTTTTACCAAATGCGGTGGCAAATCTTCGTATTTGATTGGTGTTCGGTTTTCGTTATAAAACTTCCCAATGGTGACACCATCAGAAGAGATAATTTCGGTGGCCAAATTAGATTCCGGATTTTCTAAGTCTTCAAAGGATGGCATACTGCCGAAAAAACCCCATGATGCCAAAAAGAAAAACAATATCATTACACCAAGTCCGTAAACTAACAACTGCCAAAATTTCTTTTGGTAGTATTTAATGTCTTTAACTGTTGCGGTATTATTTTTTTGTGCCATATTTTTTATTCTGTAGATTCTATTCTAAAACCAACATCGGAGATGCCGGGAAGCGAAGGAACGCCTTCTATTTTGCCGGTTTGTCTTACTGCGTGTTTGATATGAATTTTATAAATTCCTTTTTGTGCAAAACTCACTTTGTCCTTGTAAAATAACTTGTTTTCCTTAATATCCGTGAACCCATCACCAAGAAGCGTGCCATCAGGATTGGTCATTTGGTATTCCAAAGTGTCCACTTTTATTTGCCTGTTGGGTTGTTCTAAAGAAACAATCAGAAACAAATTATTGAACGGATAATCATCGTTATCTCTAACGTTAACGTATAAATTGTACAATTTTTTTGCATCCAATTGTGGCAAATCAAAAGTAACAACACTGTCTTTGTGCCATTCCTTTCCGACGGATTTGTATTCGTCAAAGACTCTTTTTTCGTCGCAAGAAAATAAAAGTACCGCTACCAAAAGCAGGATAAAACTATTTCTTAATCTTAGGCTCATTTTTATTGTCGGATGAAGGTTTTTTATCGGCACCAAAAGGTTTGCGTTTTTTATTTTTGTTATTGTTTCTTTTCTTATTTCGAGGTTGGTCAAAACGAGTCAAACTCTCTTGTCCCATGGCATTGTTGAAATCTTTTTCAGGTTCGGCTACAATTTCGATCGCAAAGTCTTCAAGCGAACTCACTTTTTTGCCTTGTTTGTTTTGGGACACAATTTCTTTGACTTGCTCGATGTTCAGTACATGCCAATTGGCAAAATTGTCAAAATAGGCAAACCACATTAGGCCTTTGAAAATGTCTTGTTTTTGACAAACGGCATCGCCTTTTTCGGTTTTTAATTTGGTTTCAAAATCCGGAAAATCTTTTAGCGCATCCATGTAAGTGTCTAATTCATAGTTCAGACAACATTTCAATTTACCACATTGACCGGCTAATTTTTGCGGATTTAAAGATAATTGTTGGTAACGTGCCGCCGAAGTATTGACGCTTCTGAAATCAGTCAACCAAGTCGAACAACACAATTCTCTTCCGCAGGAACCTATGCCGCCTAAACGAGAAGCTTCCTGACGGAAACCGACTTGTTTCATTTCAATTCTCGTACTGAATTCACGCGCGTAATCTTTGATTAACAAACGGAAATCAACACGATCGTTCGCTGTATAATAGAAAGTCACTTTAGAACCATCGCCTTGGAATTCGATATCAGAAATTTTCATTTCCAATTTGTGAGCAATCGCCAATTCACGGGCTTTTACCTTCATCGGTTCTTCTTTGTCACGAGAATCGCTCCAAATATCGATGTCCTTTTGAGAGGCTTTTCGGTAAACTTTTGCGATTTCAGGACTGGTGTGATTTACGCCTTTTTTCTTCATTTGAATTTTAACCAATTCGCCTGTAAGGGTTACAATTCCGACATCGTGACCAGGAGAAGCTTCAGTAGCTACTACGTCACCGATGCTTAAAGTTAGTTTTTCGGTATTGCGGTAAAATTCTTTTCTTCCGTTTTTAAAACGCACTTCAATACAATCGAAAGGTGCTTCTCCATTGGGCAAACTCATGTTGGAGAGCCAATCGAAAACGGTTAATTTGTTGCAGCTATCGGTGCCGCAAGTCCCATTATTTTTGCATCCTTTTGGCGCACCGCCATCGGAAGTTGAACAACTTGTACAAGCCATAATTTGGATATAGGTAGGTTGGTTGCGCCGAATATAATCAGCACTACTTATCATAAACGTTAAAAGTGTAAAGATATTGTTTTTTCGGTTAAAATTAGCCGCAAAATTTTTAAGTTTCCTTCAGGGTGATAATGTGGACAGGACACGCTTTTTCTGCCAATTCGCAATTTTCAACAATAGTATGGTCGGCTGATTTCAGGGTGTAAAATCCTTTGGCATTCACCGATTTTAAAAGCACCGATTTACCATCTTTTTTTGACATCTGAAATTGTCCCGGTGCCATTTCTACACAGTAATTGCAACCAATACATTTGTCTCTTTGTAGCGTAATAATAACCATTTAATTTTCTACAATTTTATATATTTTGTCGGACAAACGGATACGAAAAGGCACTTTTAAAGTACAACTATCTCCTTTTGAGGCTTTCTGCAACGGCAAATCGTTGACCATCATATCTTCAATAAACATTTCTTGAGCTCCGGTGCTTGGTCCTGTGATTAAGATTTTGTCGCCTTTTTTGATATCATAGGCTTCGATTTTGAATTCGGCTATATTGGTCTTTGGGAAATAATGCATGCCTTTACCAATGTAAACTTTTTTCTGAGTAGCGCTCGAACCGGGATTATCGCTCCATTCTCCCAGTTTTTGTCCCAAATAATATCCGCTCCAAAATCCACGGTTGTAAACGGTAGAAAGGGTTTCCATCCAAATATTAATTTTTTCTTTAGAAAAGGTATTTTGGCAATAGGAATCGATGGCTTCGCGATAAGTTTTTACTACGGTTGCCACATAATCGGCAGCGCGTCCTCGACCTTCAATTTTCAAAACTTTGACACCGGAATCAATGACTTGGTCTAGGAAATCAATCGTACATAAATCTTTAGGTGACATCATGTATTCATTATCGATTTCAATTTCGAATCCGCTTTCTTGGTCGATTACAGTATATTTTTTACGGCAATTTTGTTTGCAAGCACCGCGATTGGCAGAAGAATTATGAGAATGCAAACTCAAATAACATTTGCCCGAAACCGCCATACAAAGTGCACCATGACCAAAAATTTCAATTTCAACCAAATTGCCGTTTGGTCCTTTGATTCTTTCTTTTTCGATATCATTAGTGATTTTTTTTACTTGTCGTAAACTTAACTCACGAGACAAGACTATTGTATCGGCAAACATTGCGTAGAATTTTACGGTTTCAATGTTGGTCACATTCAATTGGGTTGAAATGTGTACTTCAATACCCATTGTCCTTGCGGTCATAATGACTGCTTGGTCTGATGCAATTACCGCAGTAATTTTGGCTTTTTTGGCTTTTGCCAAAAGGGTTTTCACGACAGACAAGTCGTGATCGTAAATAATAGTATTTAAAGTCAGATAGGTTCTGACGTTTTTTTCTTCACATCGGCGGGCAATTTCAGGCAAATCATCTAAAACGAAATTCACTGTAGCACGCGCACGCATGTTTAATTGTTCGACACCAAAATAAACCGAATCACATCCGTTGTCTAAAGCCGCCTGCAGTGATTCGAAATTGCCAGCCGGCGCCATCAATTCAAGTCTTCCCGAAGTAGTCATTAGTGGATGATTTTAAATAACTTATCAGACAAACGAACTCGAAACGGCACTTCAAAAGTTACTTTGTCACTAGGTTTTGCAACCACGTTATCATTGCCGTTTACTAACATTTTTTCCAAAATTAAAGTTTCGTCACCGGTTGTTGGTCCGGAGATGATGATTTTGTCACCAATATTCAGTTCTTGGTTTTCGATGATGAAAAGGCCAACGCTGGCTTTGGTGTAATAGTGTTCGACCTTACCAAGCAGTACTTTTTTCACCCTTATCTTTTGGCGAATGTCGGTTGGTTTTTTTTTGGCTGTAGCCAAAGCAACATCGGAGAGTTCGCCCGAATGTTTGAATTTCAGGTTTTCAGATTTTCCTTTGCGGAAGACTTTGTTGCCGACTTGCTTTCCGCTTCTTAATCTTACTTGTTCCGCCAAAGGCAAATGCGTTATTTCAAGACATTCATTGGAACAACAATTTTCCATAGCCGCTTTACAATCGTCACATTGGATAAACAGCAAATGACAACCATCGTTGGAACAATTGGTGTGATTATCACACGGCTTTCCACATTGGTGACATTGCGAAACAATATCGTCGGTAATTCTTTCGCCTAAACGATGGTCGAAAACAAAATTCTTTCCGATGAATTTGCTTTCCAGATTTTCTTCCTTGATTTGTTTGGCATAATTGATAATTCCGCCTTCTAATTGGAACACATTTTTAAAACCTTGGTGTTTAAAGTAAGCAGAAGCTTTTTCACAACGAATACCACCGGTGCAATACATCACTAGGTTTTTATCTTCTTTAAAATCTTTTAATTGTTCGTTGATGATAGGCAGACTTTCTCTAAAAGTTTCCACATCCGGAGTTATCGCGCCTTTGAAATGCCCAATTTCGCTTTCGTAATGATTTCTGAAATCAACCACAATCGTGTTAGGGTCTTCTAAAATCTGATTGAATTCGTTGGCTTTTAAATGTACACCAATATTGGTTACATCAAAGGTTTCGTCGTTTAAACCATCGGCTACAATTTTGTCCCGAACTTTCACAGTCAACTTCAAAAACGAATGGTCATCGTGTTCCACAGCCACATTCAATCGGATGTTTTTCATGAAATCATAGGCTTCTAATGTTTCGCGGAAAGCTTCAATGTTTTCGGCCGGAACCGACATTTGAGCGTTGATTCCTTCTTTGGCAACATACGTTCGGCCTAAGGCATCGAGTTGGTTCCATTGGATAAATAAATCGTCGCGAAATTTTTTTGGATCTTCAATTTTGGCATACGCATAGAAAGACAACGTTAGTCGTTGTTTGCCGGCTTGGTCAATCAATTCGGCTCTTTCTTCTGCGCTTAAGGTGTTATACAGTTGCATGCTATAAACGTTTAAGTGAGAAATATGTTGTGAGTTCTAAATGGAAGAATTCGGTGCAAATTTACATTTTTTTTGCAATAAAAAAACCCAAGCAGTTTTTAGACCGTTGGGTTTCTTTTTCATAGCATTTCTCCCATTTTCATGGCATCTTATTCAAGAGATGCAATTCAATAGAAAAGGTTGCGTGAAGTTTTTAAAAATATTTTTTAGCAGAATTCTGCGTATGCATCTTTAAGGTTTTCTGCGATTAATTCTGCCGGACGACCTTCAATGTGGTGACGTTCTAACATGTGCACCAATTCGCCGTTTTTGAACAAAGCCATACTTGGCGATGACGGTGGAAAAGGAAACATTTGTTGGCGAGCTGCATCAACAGCTTCTTTGTCAACACCGGCAAAAACAGTGATTAAATGGTCTGGTTTTTTAGCGCCATCTAAACTCATTTTAGCTCCCGGACGAGCATTTCTTGCCGCACAACCACAAACCGAATTTACTACTACTAAAGTCGTTCCTTCTGCTTTAATCGCGTTTTCAACGTCAGCTGCTGTATATAATTCTTGAAAGCCAGCTTCTGAAAGTTCAGCGCGCATTGGCAATACCATTTCTTCTGGATACATATTTTTTTGATTTTAAATATTAGAAATTAAATATTAGATATTGAAATCTGTTGCAAAGATAATGAGAATTCTGAAGGGAAGTTTTAAAGAAATGATAAAGATTTGTTATTGTTTGATAGTCTAAAAATCCGATTTTATTTATTCTTCATTCGGTCTTTTAAAATGGTTTCTACTTTTTCTAAACTAAAGCCTTTTGCTTTGAGCAATATTAAATAGTGAAACAGTAAATCAGCGGCTTCATTCAAGAACAAATCAGCATTGTCATCTTTGGCTTCTATGACCAATTCGACTGCTTCTTCGCCAACTTTTTGAGCAATTTTATTGAGGCCTTTTTGGAAAAGTGATGTGACATAAGATTCTGAACTTGGGATTGAAATACGTTCTTCAATGACTTTTTCCAACTCATTTAGAAAAGAAATTTGAGGTTCATTGTCAAAACAAGAAGTAGTTCCATTGTGACACGTTGGTCCGTTTGGAATCACTTTAATCAGTAATGCATCTTGGTCGCAATCATCTTTTATGGAAACTACTTTTAGAAAATTTCCAGAAGTTTCGCCTTTGGTCCACAACCTGTTTTTACTTCGACTGAAAAAGGTCACAATGTTTTCATCTTGTGTTTTTTGGAATGCGTCTTCGTTCATGTAACCTAGCATCAACACTTGTTCCGTTTGGTTGTCCTGAATAATCGTTGGAATTAATCCGTTATATTTAGAGAAATCTAAGGTCATCTGATGGGTATGTTTTTAGTTTTTAAAATGTTTTTTAAAGTTGAAATCGGGACTTCGTTAAAGTGGAAAATACTGGCGGCTAATCCGGCGCTGACTTCGGTTTTAGTGAATAAATCGATAAAGTCTTTTGCATTTCCAGCGCCACCAGAAGCAATTATTGGAATAGAAACCGCTTCACTTATAGCATTGGTGATGTCTAATGCAAATCCGTTTTTGGAACCATCATTGTTCATAGACGTAATTAGTAATTCTCCAGCTCCTAATTCTTCGACTTTTTTTGCCCAATCGATGGCTAAAATTCCTGTGGATTCTGTTCCACCTTTTATGAAAACAAACCAATCGTTTTCCACTTTTTTGATGTCGATGGCAACCACTAAACTCTGACTTCCAAAAGCATCTGAAATTTGGGTAATCAACTCAGGATTCAAAACGGCAGCCGAATTAATACTTACTTTATCCGCACCGGATTGCAATAGTAATCGCGCCTCTTCAACCGATTGAATGCCGCCGCCAACGGTGAAGGGAATATTAATTTCTTTTGACAATTGCGTGACCATTTCCGCTAAGGTTTTTCGCTTTTCCAAGGTCGCGCTGATGTCTAAAAGTACTAACTCATCCGCTCCGTTTTTAGAATAAAATGAAGCCAATTCTACTGGATTTCCGGCATATTTTAGTGCCAAAAATTGTACACCTTTCACGACTCGTCCGTCTTTAATATCCAAACACGGAATGATTCTTTTCTTTAACATAATTCGCGTAAGTTTTCAATTTTTATTGTGCCTTCGTATAATGCTTTTCCGATGATGGCACCTTCGCATCCGATGGTTTTCAATAGTTCTAAATCCGAAATAGTTGTCACGCCGCCACTCGCAATTAAATTCACTTTGGTCTTTTCTAAAATGACCGAATACAATTCATTAGAAGTACCTTGAAGCATGCCGTCTTTTGAGATGTCGGTACAAATCACAATTGAAATTCCTTTGGAAACATAATCAGAAATATACTCCACGACATCAATTTCTGAAGTTTCTAACCAACCTTGAGTGGCAATTTTTCGGTTCAAACAATCGGCGCCTAAAATGATTTTATTACTTCCAAATTCAGTCAACCAATTTAAAAATTCGGTTGGATTTTTAGATGCAATGCTTCCGCCCGTAACTTGATTGGCTCCGTTTTCAAAAGCGATTTCGAGGTCTTTTCTTTGTTTTAATCCACCACCAAAATCGATTTTCAAATTGGTTTTTGTTGCAATTTGATACAATACTTTATGGTTGATAATCTGGTTCGATTTTGCTCCATCCAAATCCACTAAATGTAAATATTGGAAGCCGTTGTCTTCAAAATATTTGGCTACTTCCAATGGATTTTCATTGTAAATTTTTTGCGTGGCATAATCGCCTTTGGTCAATCGGACGCATTTTCCGTTGATGATGTCTATGGCTGGAATGATTCTCATAATTTTAAAAAGTTTAGTAAAAGTTGCTCGCCAACACGAGATGATTTTTCAGGATGAAATTGTGTGGCGTAAAAATTATCCTTTTGCATCGATGCACTAAACGGAACGATATAATCGCAAATGGCTGTTGTTTCTTTACTGATTTCGACGTAGTAACTGTGTACAAAATAGAAATTTTCATCTGCTGAAATTCCGTAATATAATTCAGAGTTTAACTGTGAAATGTTGTTCCAACCCATGTGTGGCACTTTCAATTTGGGTTCGAATTTTTTAACTGTTGCTTCGAAAATTCCTAAACATTCTGTGTTTCCTTCTTCAGAAAATTGACATAATAATTGTTGCCCGAGACATATTCCTAAAACCGGTTGTCTAAGGTTTTTGATTACTTGGTCCAAACCTTTTTCTTTCAAATACTTCATTGCCGAACTTGCTTCGCCCACACCAGGAAAAATTACTTTTTCAGCTTGTTTCAAAATCGTTTCATCATCGGTTACGACACATGAATACCCCAATCGTTCGATGGCATTTTTCACAGAAGTAATGTTGCCTGCGTTGTATTTTACTAATGCTATCATAATATTCCTTTGGTGCTTGGTATGCCGTTAGTTCCGTCTTTTTGAACCGCCATTTTTATTGCTTTGGCGAACGCTTTGAAAATTGATTCTATTTTGTGGTGCTCGTTTTCGCCTTCACTTTTGATGTTTAAATTGCATTTGGCACCATCACAAAACGATTTAAAAAAGTGTGAAAACATTTCGGTTGGCATTTCTCCGATTTTTTCTCGGTTGAATTTCGCATCCCAAACCAACCATGAACGACCACCAAAATCCAATGCAACTTGCGACAAACAATCGTCCATCGGAAGTAAAAAACCGTAACGCGTAATGCCTTTTTTAGAACCCAAAGCTTGCGCAAAAACGTCGCCCAAAGCTATTCCGACATCTTCAATAGTATGGTGTTCATCAACATACAAATCGCCTTCTACGTTGATGTTTAAATCTATATTTCCGTGTTTGACAATTTGGTCGAGCATATGATCGAAAAATCCTAAACCGGTTTTGATGTTGCTTTTTCCGTTTCCATCTAAGTTAATTTCAATTGCAATTTCGGTTTCTTTTGTTGTTCGAATTAATTTTCCAACGCGAGGTTGTTCCTTTAAAAATTGATAGATTTTTTCCCAAGAAGTCGTTGATAAAATCGCTCGTTCATTGGCTGTAGCTGAAATAAAAATCGCCTGACTTCCTAAATTTTCTGCTAGTTGAATATCAGTAACTCTATCTCCAATTACGAAGGAATTTTTTAAATCGTAATTGCCTTTGATGTACTGTTGCAATAACGCAGTTCCAGGTTTTCGTGTTGGCAAATTTTGCTCTGGAAATGACACATCAATAATCACATCCGAAAATTGAATTCCTTCGTTTTCGAACGCTTTTATCATTTTATTTTGAGCTGGCCAAAAGGTATTTTCTGGAAACGAATTAGTTCCCATTCCATCTTGATTTGTTACCATGACCAACTCATAATCTAATTCTTTGGCAATGCGTGATAAATACTGAAAAACCTGCGGATAAAATTCCAATTTTTCCAAACTATCGACTTGAAAATCTATCGGTGGTTCGATGATTAACGTGCCATCTCTGTCTATAAATAAAGCTTTTTTCATGATGTGACTAATTGTAATGCGTAGACTAATTGTTGATTTTCTCTTGGAGTTCCGATGGTAATTCGAATCGTATTTTCAACTACCGAACTTCGGTTTCGTGTGATGATTTGTTGTTCGATTAAACTATTGTAAATGGCGGTTGCATTTTCCATTTCGACTAATAAAAAATTAGCTTCTGACGGATAAATTTTGGTTACAAAATCTAAAGCCAAAAGGGATTTCTTAAGCAATTTCCGTTCGGATTTTATCAGTTGTACATTCGATTTGAAAGTAGCTTCATCGGCAAGTGATTTTACCGCAGCTTCTTGATTCAATTGACTCACATTATATGGCGGTTTTACCTTATTCATCACCGAAATGATGTTTTCATCTGCATAAGCAATTCCGATGCGAACTGCTGCCAAACCTCGAGCTTTACTAAACGTTTGTGAAATAATTAAATTAGAATATTGTTTGATTTTAGAAACTAAAGAAGGTTGTTCACTAAAGTCGATGTAAGCTTCGTCTAAAAACACAATGCCGTTGAAGTTTTCAATGATGTATTCCAGATTTTCTAAATAATTTCCAGTCGGATTGTTGGGCGAACATAAATACAAAACTTTAGCCTTTTGCTCCAAAATAGCTTCAGTATTCAATTGAAATTCTTTGGTAAGCGGAATTGAAATGATTTCAAGATTATTGATGTTCGCATAGACTTCATACATCCCATAAGTTGGTGGACAAAGGATGATTTTGTCTTGATTTGGTTCGCAAAAAACACGTTGTACTAAATCGATGATTTCGTCGCTTCCGTTACCGATTAAAATGTTTTCAATAGCTACTTTCTTTTGACTGCTCAAAATTTGTTTCAAGCGCCATTGGTATGGATCGGGATAGCGGTTTAAGTTGCCATACGGATTTTCATTGGCATCCAAAAAGACGCCTTGATTGCTTTTGTATTCATCTCTCGCGCTCGAATACGGCGTTAACGAAAGAATGTTTTTCCGAATTAAATTAGAGATATTATCCATTTTGTAATTTTTTTAATCGGATGGAAACCGCGTTTTTGTGGGCATCTAGTTGTTCGGCTGCAGCCATGAGTTCAATCGTTGAGCCAAGGTTTTGTATGCCTTTGGAAGTCAATTTTTGAAACGTGATTTTTTTGACAAAACTGTCTAACGAAACGCCGCTGTAATTCTTCGCATAACCATTAGTTGGTAACGTGTGATTGGTTCCGCTGGCGTAATCTCCGGCGCTTTCACAACTGTAATTGCCAATAAAAACCGAACCGGCATTTTCGATGAATTCAATTTTATTTTCGGCATCTTTTATAGCCAAAATCAAATGCTCTGGTGCGTAAAAATTACTGAACTCGATTCCGGTTTGAATACTATCGAAAACCAAAGCACGACTGTTTTCTAAAGCTTTTTCTACAACGGATTGTCGAGGTAAAAGTGCTATTTGACTTTCAATGGCTGCTGCCACTTTCGAAACAATTTCCTCTGAATGGGTTACTAAAATTACCTGGCTATCGCCACCGTGTTCAGCTTGCGAAAGCAAATCGGAAGCAACAAATTCAGGGTCGCAAATGTCATCGGCAATGACCAATAATTCACTTGGTCCGGCAGGCAAATCGATGGCTAAACCCAATTGTTGTGCGTATTGTTTGGCCGCTGTGACGTATTGATTTCCGGGACCGAAGAGCTTGTCGACTTTCGGAATTTCATCGGTTCCAAAGGTCATAGCGGCAATCGCTTGGATGCCGCCGACGTTATACATTTGAGTTACACCGGTCAATTGCGCAGCATACAAAATAGCTGGATTGATATTGCCGTTCTTATCTGGTGGCGAACACAGAATTATGTTTTTGCAACCAGCAATTTTAGCCGGAATGGCTAACATCAATACAGTAGAAAAAAGCGGTGCTGTTCCGCCGGGAATGTAAATGCCAATTGTTTCAATGGCGCGACTTTCTCTCCAGCAAAAAACACCCGAAGTGGTTTCGATTTTGGTTGGAATTTCTTTTTGAGAACTGTGAAATTTCGAAATATTATTAGCTGCAACTTGAATTGCTTTTTTTAATTCGATTGGAATTTCGGCTATAGCTTTTTCTATTTCTGCAGTTGATATGGCTATATTTTTAATAGAAATGCCATCGAAATAATTGGTGTACTTTTTTACGGCAGCCGAACCATTTTTTTCAATGTCGTTAAAAATGGATTTTACGGTTTCGTTTAAATCGGCTGTCGCTACAGTTTGTCTTTTGGACAATTCATTCCATTGTTCAGGATTTGGATTTATGTAAGTTTTCATATTTGTTAAATTGAATTATCGAATCATTTTTTCTATCGGAATAATTAAAATTCCTTCAGCACCGAGATTTTTGAGTTGTTCTATGATTTCCCAATAATCGTCTTCTCGGATGACCGAATGCAAACTGCTCCAATCTTTGTTGACCAACGGTAAAATGGTTGGTGATTTCATACCCGGAAGTAAAGAACAGATGTTGTCGATGGCTGAATTCGGAGCATTTAATAAAATATATTTATTCTGTTTGCCTTCGCGAACCGATTGGATTCGGAATAGTAATTTGTTGAGAATGGCTTGGATTTCTTGCGTCAGATTTGGATTGGCAATTAGAACGGCTTCGCTTTTAGTAACGGTTTCGACTTCTTTCAAACCATTCATCAAAAGTGTACTTCCGGTGCTGACAATATCGAACACGGCATCGGCTAAACCAATGCTGGTGGCAATTTCAACACTTCCGCTGATTTCTTCGATAAAAACATTAATGTCCTTTTTGGCAAAAAAATCAATTAGGATTTTAGGATAACTGGTCGCGATTCGTTTGCCTTCAAAATAATTCAAATCGGTGTAGATTTCGTCTTTCGGAATGGCCAATGACATGCGGCAACCGGCAAAACCTAATTGCTGAATCACATTTACTTCTTTGCCTTTTTCCCAGACTTCATTTTCGCCTAAGATGCCTATATCGGCAACGCCTTGTTCCACGTACTGCGGAATATCATCATCGCGCAGGAATAGGATTTCGACCGGAAAATTTTGTGCAACGGCTTTGAGTTTTCGTTCACCATTGGAAATTTTGATACCACATTCTTCCAGCAGTTGGAGTGATTTTTCGCTTAGTCGGCCACTTTTTTGAACAGCAATTTTTAAAGTACTCATTTTTTAATTGTGAATAAAAGCTGAGTATATCGCGAAGTGTATAAATACAAAAAACCCGTCTTGATATACTCAGACGGGTTTTTAATTATGTTTTTGGATTAGCTACAATACATCATTAACTCGCCTGGTTGCAAGAATGATGATGATGTAATTGAGCAATAATCGTGTTCATTGTTTTATTTTGATGCAGCAAAACTAGCCATAACTTTCTGAAGAAACATTGCTTTTTATAAAGTTTAACATTTGTTCATTTTCGCATTACCGAATAATTCTTCTCAGCAAAGCCTTGATAAAAAGACCTTTCGGGCATTTCCAAATGACTTGCAAATCTTCCCAAAACGTAGTTTCTTCATCTAAGAACTTGAAGATAACAGTGGCATTTCCTTTTTCAAACATCGCTGAAAATATGGTGGAACCTAAATGATTTTTTTGGTCCAAAATATCTAAAAGAAGCAAATCATAAAACCAAAATTTATCAGTTTTATGAAATTTAGTTAAGTCATTTTCTTTGGATAGAAATTGCACTAAGGCTTTTGATTTTTTGACAGTGTTTTTTAAAGTATAACCTGTGCTGGCTTTTGTCCAACCGCCGGCAGAACCAATGTTGAGAATGTTTTTTGAATTATGTTGCCAAAACGGATAACATGTCATCGGGATATTGCCTTGTTCTTTTTCGATTAATTCGTACTCCGTAATGCCAAGTTTTTCAATGTAGTTTTTGATTTCGGTTTCGTATTCTGCTGCCGACAATAAATCTTTGGAGAACAAAGTATATTCTAATAACGCTTCTGTTTCCGAAGTTGGTAACACGTACATAAATCTTGTATTGCCTTTTTGCTCAATTGAAAAATCCATGAATGTAGCGCAATCGGGATTGAAAGCAGCTTCCTTGCTTTTGATAAACCAACCGATAAAATGTTGGTGTAAAAATGGATATTTGGTTTGGTTTTTAACCAATTCCGAATTGAAAATGGAGTTAAAAATTTGGTTACAAGTAAAACTCTCAGAATCGGTTTTGACTTCGCAACGATGTCTTAATTCTTGAAAATCGGTTACTCTTTGATTTAGAAAAGTAATGTTTTTTTCTTTGGAAATAATTTCAAAAACATGATTGTAAAAATCGAGTCCTTTGACCATTTTGTATTGGTAAGGATTCAGGTTTAGTTGTTTTTCAAAAGATTCGTTTTTAAACCAAGCGGTATTCCATTTGGCGGAAGCCAAATCATCGTATAAACCGTTATCATCCCAAAAACACCATGTTCGGTCGTTGGTTTTTTTTGAATTTTCGTCAATCAGAAGAATGGATTTGTCTTTGAACTTTCCGGAAAGTACCATTTCATAAACCGTCATCAAAGCGGATAAACCGGCGCCGGTAAAAATGTAATGGTAGTGTTTCATTAATATAGTGTATATCTCAATCCCAGAAAACCTCTGATGCCTTGATTTGGTGCATAAACATAACTCGGGTCAAAAGTCAGCGCATAAGGATTTGATGGTGTTGCCATCACATTTCCGTTGGCGTCGTAATCGACATTTTCGTCAAAAGGATCTTCTGCTCTGGCAATCAAAAACGGATTTCCTTTGTTGGGTGTCCAATTTAGAATGTTTTTGATTCCTCCGTAAAGCTCAAAATTACGGAATTTTTTATAAGTAAACTGGATGTTCTGCAAACTCCATGGTTTTGAATACTCATCTCTTGGATCAAGCGGTCCTAAAAGCGGTAATCGCATCGGGCCATAGAGATTTCCGGTATAGTCAATAGAGAGAAACCAATCGGGAATGTCGTAGGTTATGGCCCAATTCATACTGAATTTTTCCGTTAAAACCGGTTGCGTAGTGATGCCGTCTTTCATGTTTTTCGGATCCATAAAAGTAAAACCGATTAAGGCTTTTATTCCGTAAGGTGTTACCAAATCAACATTGCCGCTTACGCCAAGTGTTTCGGAATAACCATCGAGGTTTTGGTAAATAATTTGGTTCGGATTGGTGTCATAATCCGGTATGATTTGATTGGTGAAATAAGTATACCAAGTAGAAAATTCAAAACCCAAGAAAGTAGCATCGTCAAATCTGATTTTTTTGAGGTAATTGAAATTAATGTTATACGACTTTTCAGGATTTAAGTTTTCGGTTATTATCACCTCTCTTGAACCGGTTAAGGCGGCGTGTTCTTCAGTAAACAAATTGACAATTCGGAATCCCGTACCGGCGTTTATTCTGAAAACATCATTTTTGGTCGGGTTCCATTTGTACGCAATTCGCGGTGTAAAAATATTGCCGTGATTGTTGTTGTAATCATATCTGGCGCCTAGTAACAGATGGTGTTTTTCAGCCAGTTTTATTTCGTCTTGGATAAAAGTGCTGTAAATATTCGTTTTTTCAGCGGTAATTGTCGCCGCAGTATTGTCGTTGTAATATTGGTGTCGAATAGCAGCGCCAAAGAGCAAATTGTGGTTTTCTAGTTTTTTATCCCAAAGGTATTGTCCAAAGCCAATTTTTTGCTGTGCCAAATACAAAGTCGTTCCATAAACCGAATTTTGGTCATGAGAGGTAGCCGAAATAGAAATAAACATATCTTCTTTTACCGGCAATTGGTACTTGCTCAACAACTCAAATCTTGTAGTATAAATGCTTTCGCCATAAACTTCATTTCCGCCACGGTAACTTTTATTCCATTGCATTTCGCCGCCCCAACGGTCTTCATAAAAAATTCTTCCGGCCAGTGTGAATTCCTTTTGACTTTTTCGGATAAAATTCCATTTGTTAAAAATAGAGATTCTTTCTTGAAGCGTTACATCGGTAAAATTATCGTTGTTGTTGTCTATCGGGTTGTTATAATTGTAATAGTTCAATCCCAATAAAGATTTTGCGTTTTGTCCGACATTGGCTTTAAAACCCAAATCAATATTGTTTTCTAACCAAGAAGTTGAAAAGACGTCAGCGGAAAATAAGGGTGCATTTTTGGTTTTTTTGGTAATGATATTGATTAATCCGCCAACCGCTTCACTGCCATACAAACTCGACGCCGGACCTTTTATAATCTCTATTCTGTCAATCATCGAATTCGGAATTCCGGATAATCCGTAAACGGTTGACAATGCACTTACGATTGGCATTCCGTCAATAGTTACCATAGTATACGGACCTTCCAAGCCGTTGATGTGAATATCGCCGGTGTTACAAATATTGCAATTCAATTGTGGTCGAACGCCATTTACGTTTTGTAAAGCTTCAAATATATTGGACGTTGGATTTTTCTTCAAAAATGCACTTGTATAAACTTCTACCGGAACCGGAGTTTCCAAACGAGATACAGGTTTTAAAGTTCCAGAAATGACAATCTCTTCTAATGCTTCAGATTTTGAATTGATGGGAATCGTATCATTTACTTGAGCTGACAAGCCATTGAAAATCAAGATTATCGTTATTAAAGTAATATTTTTCATTAAAACAAAATAAAAATTTAGACAAAACTAAAAATTAATTTTAATTTATATTAAAAAAATAAAATATATTTGTAAAAAAGCGAATATGACCATTTCCGAAGAAAATTATATTAAAGTTATTTATCACTTGTCGTTGGTTTCTCCAAAAGGCGTAAATACAAACGCTATTGCCGGAATGTTAGAAACCAAAGCGTCTTCGGTAACCGATATGTTGAAGAAACTTTCTGAAAAAGATTTGGTTTCCTATCAAAAGTACCAAGGCGTAAATTTGACAGAGAATGGACTTCTTTCTGCCAAAATGATTGTTAGAAAACACCGTTTGTGGGAAGTTTTTTTGGTGGAGAAATTGGCTTTTAATTGGGATGAAGTTCACGAAATTGCGGAAGAATTGGAACATATAAAATCGGTAGCATTAATCAATAAATTAGATGCTTTTTTAGGTTTTCCTGCCTTTGATCCGCATGGTGATCCGATTCCGAATGAAAAAGGTGTGATTCAAAAGGTCAATAAATTATTGCTTTCGGAAGCCGAATTAGACCGAGAATATTATTGCATTGGCGTAAAGGATTCTTCTTCAGAGTTTTTAAAATATTTAGACAAACAAAAAATAGCTTTGGGTTCTGTTTTTAAAGTGATAGAAAAAGAAAGTTTTGATGATACTTTGACGGTTGAAGTCAATTCGCAAGAAAAAACAATTTCGAATAAAATAGCTAATAATTTATACGTTCAATAATTATGTACGAATCAATAATAGAATATTTTAGTAGTATTGACCCAATTTTGGCGGCTTTTTATGCCACGATGTTTACTTGGTTTTTAACTGCATTGGGTGCTTCGTTTGTATTCTTTTTTAAGAATATGAATCGAATAGTTCTTGACGGAATGCTTGGTTTTACAGGCGGTGTTATGATAGCGGCTAGTTTTTGGAGTTTGTTAGCACCAGCCATAGAAATGAGTAAAGGCGAAGGTTTTGTGAAAGTAATGCCGGCCGCCATTGGTTTTGGATTAGGAGCGCTTTTCATTTTTGGTTTAGACAAAATTTTACCGCATTTACACATCAATTTTCAAGAAACTGAAGGGGTAAAATCGCCTTGGCAACGAACAACTTTATTGGTTTTAGCGATTACAATGCATAACATTCCAGAAGGTTTGGCGGTTGGTGTGCTTTTTGGTGGTGTCGCCGCCGGAATTCCGGAAGCGTCAATTGCCGGAGCCGTTACTTTAGCCATTGGAATCGGAATTCAAAATTTCCCGGAAGGAATTGCAGTTTCCATGCCGTTGCGCCGAATGGGAATGAGTCGTTGGAAGAGTTTTATGTACGGACAATCTTCTGCTTTAGTAGAACCCATTGCAGGAGTTTTGGGCGCAGTGGCCGTTACTTTTTTTACACCATTATTGCCTTATGCCTTAGCTTTTGCAGCCGGTGCTATGATATTTGTAGTAGTAGAAGAAGTAATTCCGGAAACCCAACAAGATAAGAACACTGATATCGCAACTTTAGGGTTAATCGGCGGATTTATTGTTATGATGACTTTGGATGTTGCTTTGGGTTAATGACAACCACAATCGTCTTTGTCGCAACCTTTTTTGTTCTTCTTTTTCCCAATAAATTTTTGGGCTAAAAAGCCAATAGCGATTCCTAAAGCGATATAAACCAATATTTCTTGAATATTCATCTTATTTCAAAAATTGATACGCAATCAGCGCGGTTAAATAGGCAAAACCACTCATGAAAACCAATTGAATTATTG
Source organism: Flavobacterium sp. 102 (assembly GCF_003634615.1). Classification (NCBI taxonomy): domain Bacteria; kingdom Pseudomonadati; phylum Bacteroidota; class Flavobacteriia; order Flavobacteriales; family Flavobacteriaceae; genus Flavobacterium; species Flavobacterium sp. 102. The sequence goes on from NZ_RBKX01000001.1 coordinate 884,590, forward strand.
GCCATTTCCAACTGTTGGTTTCTTTTTTTACAATGGCCAAAGTACTGATGCATTGCATCGCAAAAGCATAAAAAAGCAATAACGAAACACCTGTGGCAAAGTTGAAAACTTTTCTTCCATCGGGATGAACTTCAGCTTTCATACGGTTTTTGATAGTGGTTTCTTCATCGCCATGACTTCCAACGCTGTAAATGGTTGCCAAAGTTCCAACAAAAACTTCACGAGCCGCAAACGAGCTTACCACAGCAATTCCGATTTTCCAGTCGTAACCCAAAGGTTCAATAATAGGTTCAATAGATTTTCCCATAATCCCGATATAAGAATTCTCGAGTTTATGCGAACTGATTTGGTCGTTTACATATTCTAAATCGTCTAGTCTATTCTCTAATTTAACTTTTTTAATCACCAAGCTTTCCGCATTGTCAAACCCTTTTTTTGGTCCGTGAGAACCCAAAAACCAAAGGATAACTGAAAGTGCTAAGATGATTTTTCCGGCGCCAAAAACAAAAGCTTTCGTTTTTTCAATTACGTTAATCGCCACGTTTTTAAACAGCGGTAATTTGTAACTTGGCATTTCAACCACGAAATACGATTTGGTTTTCAGTTTTAAAATTTTGTTCAAAATATAAGCTGAAAAAATCGCCATTCCGAAACCTAAAAGATACAACAACATTAAGGTTGCGCCTTGTAAACTAAAAATGCCTAACAATCTTTTTTCGGGAATGATTAAGGCTATCAAAATCGCATAAACGGGTAAACGTGCCGAACAAGTAATAAATGGCGTAACCAAAATGGTTATCAATCGCTCTTTCCAATTTTCAATATTTCGCGCACTCATAATCGCCGGAATGGCACAAGCTGTTCCCGAAATTAAAGGCACAACACTTTTTCCGGACAAGCCGTAACGGCGCATGATTTTGTCCATCAAAAAGACCACGCGACTCATATAGCCGCTTTCTTCCAGTACCGAAATAAAGAGGAATAGAAAAGCAATTTGCGGAATGAAAATAACTATACCGCCAATTCCGGGAATAATGCCTTCGCTGATTAAATTAGTGAATTCGCCACTCGGAAGATTGGTTTTAGCATAATTGGCCAAATTGGCAAAAGTACTATCAATAAATTCCATCGGAATGCTTGACCAATCAAAAATCGATTGGAAAATCAGCAATAAGATCCCAAAGAAAATAACGTATCCAAAGATTTTATGGGTTAATACTTTATCTAATTTGGAACGCAAATCAGAAGCGTTTTCGGTATCAATTTTCTGCCCGATTTTCAATGTATCATTGATAAATTGGTAACGCTTAATCGTCTCTTTTTGTTGCAAGCGTTTTAAATCGGAATGTGATTTGGCAAAAGAACTTTGGATTTCTTTTCGTTCCAAATTCAAGAAATTAACGTCCTGAGTAATTACCAGCCAAAGTTTGTACAACAATTGATCAGGGAAAGCGATTCGAAGTTTATTAAAATAATCCACATCAATGCTCGAAGCATTCAAACAAGGTTCAGTCGATATATTTTTATAGTCAACGATAGTTTTTTTCAGCTCGTCAATACCAATGCTTTTTCGCGTGCTGACCAAAACGATTTTCGTTTTTAACTTTTCTTCCAAATAAGGAATGTCAAGCGTTATGCCTTTCGCCTTCATTCGATCAGTCATGTTGATGACTAAAATGGTTGGAATTTCAAGGTCTTTTATTTGGGTAAAAAGTAAAAGGTTTCTTTTCAGATTTTCAACATCGGTTACCACAACTGCAACATCCGGAAAAAGCTTGTCTTTTTTGTTGAGTAATAATTCGATAACCACATTTTCATCAATGGAACTCGCATTCAAACTATACGTTCCCGGTAAATCAAGAATGTTGGCTTTGACATTATTGGGCAATTTGCAAAAACCGAGTTTTTTTTCAACGGTAATTCCGGGATAATTTCCAACCTGTTGGTTCAATCCTGTGAGTTGATTGAACACCGAAGTTTTCCCGGTATTCGGATTCCCAATAAGCGCTACGTTGATGTTTTGAATGCTCATTTTTGATTAATTGTCACGGATTTCGACTTCAATCTCATGAGCCGTTTCTTTTCTTATGGCCAAATGAGAACCGTTGTTCACGTTGATATAAATAGGATCGCCAAACGGTGCAATTTGAATAATCTCGATGTCATTATCCGGTAAACATCCCATTTCTAAAAGTTTTAGCGGGATTTTATCCAAATCAACATAAGTGATAACTGCTTTGTCTCCAATTTTTAATAAATCAACGGTAGTTTTCAATGCTTATTTAGATTGAATTAAGATTGCAAAAGTAGGCATAAAAAAAGAATACTAGGTGATAATTGTCAGTTTAACTAATTTTTATCGTCTTCCAATAACCAATTGATATCTTCAATTAATTTTTGAATGTCTTCTTTTTTGGTGCCGTCATAAAACCCACGAACACGTCTTTCGGCATCGACAAGGACAAAATTTTCGGTGTGAACCATATCGTATAGTTCATCGGGCTTGCCTAATTTAACAGCCAAATATGATTTTCGCGCCATACTGTAGATTTCTTTTTTGTCTCCGGTAACCAAGTTCCATTTAGAATCAACAACACCATGTTTTATGGCATATTTCTTCAAAACCGGAACACTGTCAATTTCAGGAGTTACACTGTGTGACAAGAGCATCACTTTTGGGTTATTCAAAAATGCTTTTTGAACATCAACCATATTTTTACTCATCACAGGACAAATAGAACCACAAGTAGTGAAGAAAAAATCGGCGACATATATTTTGCCTTCGTAGTCTTTTGGAGTAATTATTTTACCATTTTGATTGGTAAAAGAAAAGTCGGATATTTTATGGTATTTCTCTACAAATTGAACTGTGCTGTCAACCAATTCCGGATTTACATCGGCCGGATTGTATATAGGAAGTGTTTTACTTGGTTTTAAAACATTGTAAAAAAGCGAAACCGTTATGATAGAGAAGATGACAAAAGTGCCAATAAAGATTCGGTATTTTTTGAGAAAAGCAAGCATTATTTTTTTTTGACAAAAATACAAAAGCAAAACCAACGATTGTCGTTTTTGAGACTAATCAACACTTATAATTTTGTTAAAAGTGCATTTCTAAATTGAGAATCGATAAATTTGTGTAAACTAACAAAATTTCAATCTTTATGAAAAAGAAGACCATATCAAAAGCACTGCTTGCCACGGTATTATTGGCGGGTGTTTTGCAAATTAATGCACAGGAGAAAAAACCCGGAATCGACTTGTCTTTGATGGACAAATCGGTCAGACCAAATGATGATTTCTTCAATTTTGTTAATGGAACTTGGGTAAAAAATACTGAAATCCCGGCAGACAGAGTTCGTTGGGGTAGTTTTGATGAATTGCGTCAAAAAACAGATACCGATGCATTAGCCATTTTAGAAGAAGCTTCAAAAAATCCGGCATACAAATCAAATACCGATCAAGGGAAAGCCATCAATCTTTACAAATCGATTATGGATACCGTAGCTAGAAACAAAGCCGGAATTGCTCCGTTAAAACCTTATTTAGCCAAAATCAATGCCGTTAAAAACATAGCCGATCTGCAAAAGCTAATGGTTGAAATGGCACCTGAAGGCGGTATTGGATTCTTTGGCGTTGGTGTAGGAACCGATGCGAAAAACAGCAATAGAAATGTGGTGAATGTCGGTCCGGGTTCTTTAGGGCTGCCGGACAGAGATTATTATGTTTCCGAAGAAGCAGATTCTAAAGAAAAAAGAGCCAAATATGTAGCACACGTAACCAGAATGCTTCAACTTATTGGTGACAAACCGGATGTTGCTAAGAAAAATGCTGAGAAAATATTGGCTTTAGAAACCGCCATGTCTAAACCAAGATTAGACCGAGTAGAAAGAAGAGACCGAAGAAAAACGTATAACCCAATGACGGTAACCGATTTGCAAAAATTAACACCTTCTATCAATTGGGATGGCTATGTTACCGGAATCGGTTTGCCAAAAGTGGATTCTGTAATTGTGGCTCAACCAAGATACATGGAAGCTTTGCAAGGTATTTTTACCGAAAACAAAGTAGAAGATTGGAAAGCCTATATGCGTTGGACGTTGCTAAACGATGCGGCAAGTAAACTATCAACCACGATTGAAAAAGCCAATTGGGATTTTTACAGCAAAACATTAAGTGGCGCGGTAAAACAAAGACCGCTGAATGAAAGAGCGCTTCAAGTAATTAACGGAGCAACTGGTGAAGCTTTAGGGAAATTATATGTAGAAAAAATGTTTCCGGCTGAAGCCAAAATCAAAGCCGAAAAAATGATTAAAAATGTCATTAGAGCCTATGAAATCAGAATCAATAACTTGACTTGGATGTCACCAAAAACTAAATTAAGTGCTATCGAAAAGTTGAATAAAATGACCATTAAAATTGGCTATCCGGACAAATGGAAAGACTATTCGGCATTGACAGTGAAAAGTGTGGCTGAAGGCGGAACTTATTTTGACAATGCGATGAGTATTTCCAATTGGAACTTCAAAAGAAATATTGATAAATTAGGCAAACCGGTTGATAAAACCGAATGGGGAATGTCACCACAAACGGTAAATGCTTATTTTAATCCGTCTAATAATGAGATTGTATTTCCGGCGGCTATTTTACAACCCCCATTTTATGATTATAAAGCAGATGAAGCAGTTAATTATGGCGGAATTGGAGCAGTTATTGGTCATGAAATTTCACACGGATTTGACGATTCAGGATCAAGATATAATGCTGATGGGAATTTAGTAAATTGGTGGACAGACGAAGATTTGAAACAATTCACGGCTTTAGGGAATGCGTTGGCCGATCAGTATTCGGCTTTAGAACCGCTACCGGGAATCAAAGTGGACGGCAAATTTACTTTAGGGGAAAACATCGGAGATTTAGGCGGAATTAATGCAGCTTACGATGGTTTGCAATTGTATTTAAAAGAAAACGGCAATCCCGGATTGATTGACGGTTACACTCCGGAACAACGTTTGTTTATTTCATGGGCGACCATTTGGAGAAGCAAAATGCGTGACGAAGCCATTAAAAATCAAGTAAAAACCGATCCGCATTCACCGGGAATGTACCGAGCTTATGTGCCGTTGTTGAACTTGGAAACTTTCTACAAAGCGTTCGATATCAAACCGGGCGATGGCATGTATGTTGAACCGGATAAACGAGTAAAAATCTGGTAAGAATAAATCAAAAACCTCAAGAATAGCTTGAGGTTTTTTTTATTTTAATATAGTGACATTATTTAAATTGATAAGTTTTGATTTTGAAATTCGTAGCCTAAAATAACTTCAATTTTATCACTCAAAATAGTTTTCCCAACAGAAGGGTTACTTTCGTCAAATAAAGGCAATGGTAAATTAAGTCCCAATGCTTTTTTGGTATAATATTCTTTTCGTGTTGGATGAAAAGGACCAACGGCGTTAAAGGTTTCGCCAAAACAATTTTGCTCGATTATGTTTTCAATAATTCCAATGCAATCCACTTGATGAATCAAATTAATCGGCGCATCAGGATTTTTAAGGTTTTGCCTTCCGGCCAAAAGACGAATCGGATGTCGGTCTTTACCAATCAATCCGCCAAAACGAATGACTGTGGTTTTGAAGTTAGGATTACTTTGCAAAAGATTTTCAGCTTCCAATAATTGCTTCCCGCTTTCTGAATCGGGTTGTGGTTTTGTTTCTTCTGTAATAGTTGAATTGTCATCTGAATAAACCGAAGTTGAACTTACAAAAATCACTTTTTGTACACTATTTTTTTCTATAAATGGAATCAGACGCTCCATTTTGGCCACAAAATTTTCTGCAGTATTGCCTCTTAATTTAGGCGGAATATCAATGATTAAGATTTCTGAATTGGATAGAAATGAATCAATTTTACCGCTGATTTCGTTTTCGGATAACGCAATTTGGAAAGCGTCAATTCCGGTATTTTTCAATGTGGACATTTTTTCCAAAGAAGTCGTCGAACCTTTTACCGAAAATCCTTTTGATAATAAAGATTTTGCTAAAGGCAAACCCAACCAACCACAACCTAAAATACTAATTTTTTTCATTATCGTAAACTATCAACGGCAACGGTTAAACTATCTCTTTGAGTTGTTCTTCCAATCGGATAAGGTTTTGGATTGTCTTCTAAAACTGTTGAAGCTTTGACTTTTTGGCGAATAATTATAGCGTCATTTAAAACAAACGGTGTTGGCATCATCCAGTCTTTTCTTTTGGTAATCGTAAACAATGGATTGTTCATTAAATCAAACGAACTTTCCACCAAATTCAAATCCAGTTTTTGATTGGCTGCAATAGAAAATTCTAATTCTAATGGAAGATTATCAACTACATAATAACTTAGTAATTTCCCGCTGGATTTACTTGAAATATTGCTGCTAAAATCAATCGATTTTACGCCGTTGGCCTTAAAGTTATTGATGGTAATGTTATTGTTAGAGAAGATATCGTACCGATTTACTTTTCGGTTTGGCGTGATTTTGATTCGGTACAAACGTTGGTTGCCTTGTAAAGTATCACGCAGAAATTCAATAGTTGGTTTGGCGATGTTTTTGACTGGTGCTGTAGCCATGAAAGTATATTGTGAACCGTATTTGCTATACAGTTTATTGGTGTTTAAAATTGCTCCACTTTTCGGATTTTCGCCTAAATAGCTTTTCGTCCATTCGTCTAAATTGACATCATAAGTAGCCCAATGCGCTTTGTTTTGATCAGCATCTAATATATAAACCAAGCTGTTTGGTTTGGCTTTACCATAAGTGTAGCCTGAACCTTGATGCGCTTTGATAAATAATCCTATTGACAATAAAAAGAAGACCAATGACCAAATTCCTTTTCGTGGAAACGAACCAAAAACAGGTAACAATAAGCCAAAAGTTAAAACAGTCAAAATGGAACTGCCAAATAGGATTTTCAATCCCAAACCAATGGGGAACATTTGGATAAACGGCATAATAATAACAATGGTCGGAATCGCTAACAAACAATTGATTAACCAATTAGACTTTTGTGTCAACACAAAAATGCCCAACATCAAAGCACTCGAAAGCACCGGAATAATCAAAAATCCGGCTCCGGGTAATTGTAATGCGATGCCGATATTGATTAGTAACCAAATAAATAACGGTGCAATCATTTGGTTCATTTCCGGATTGCGTTTGCCGTTATTTTGGTAAAACAAAAAGCAAATCGCCAAAGTCAAACTTACAAAAGCGTAAATATAATCGTGACCGTTATAGGTAAATCCGTGAAGAATGTCTTGGTATTCGGGATAAAAATTGAGTAATAATTTCCAACCAACATAAGTCAACAAACCGGCGGTAATTAAGGAAGCCAAGAGCGGAATAAAACCTTTGATGATTTCGTCCATGCGTAAAACGTGTTTGCCCATTCCGATAAATAGGAACAAGAATACTAAACCGAATCCGATAATGACCATCGGCAAAATCCAACCAAAAGGATAACTCAAGAAACCAAAAGGAACACTGAAATAAACTTTATCATCGGTAGCATTCAGGTTTTTCAAATCCGCATTCGCAAAATGGTTCAATAGCGGAAACAAATAAGTGCCTTGATGTGCCAAGGTTTTTGGGTCTAAATGTTCGAATTTGTCTTGGGAAGTATGATAGTCATAATGGCCATCAATAAAAGCAAAATTAAAGCCTTGAATTTTTCCTTCTTCTCTAAAAACCGTCAAATCAGTATCATTCGGCAACATTTTGTAAATGCTGTACATCAACGAATTAGAAACCGGATATTGTGCTTTTCCATCGCTGAAAGCTTCGACCATTTTGGCATTCCCTTCATTGGTTTCCATTAACATATAACTGGGTCCGGAACTTCCTCTCGCTTCAAAATTTAAGACCAAACCAACTGCTGGAGCCCATTGATGTTGTGTTACGAAAAGCGCAGCACCATTCAATCCCAATTCTTCCGCATCACTAAAGAGAATGATAATGTCGTTTTTATGGGCTGTTTTATTGTGTAAAAAAGCACGAACACTTTCGATAATTGTTGCTACACCGGAAGCATCATCGCTCGCACCATGCGAAAATGAATGTGGCGCACTGTCGTAATGGGACAGTAATAATAGTGATTTGGAATTGGCAGTTCCTTTGATTTTGGCCAAAATATTTTTCGACTTCACCAAAGTGCCTTTTTCAGTCATCGTAAAACCTTCTTGAAGAGAAGTTTCTAAGCCTAAATTTTGCAATTCTTTTTGCAGATATTGCGCCACAACTTCATGGTTTTTAGAACCAACATAATGTGGTTTCAAGGTCATCGCTTTGACGGTTTGCAAAGCTCTTGTGGTAGAAAATTCGGAAAGTGGCGCTTCTGTTTTGTCGTAGTTTTGAGGCATCATAAAGTAAAATACGCCCGTAATAACAGCTACTAAAAAAAGAAAGCTTAGCAATGATGGTTGGTTGTTTTTCATTCTTGGCTAATTGTTTGTTCAGAACAAGAATTACAAATTCAAGCGGTAATTTCTCATTTTGTACAGGGTAAATTTACTAAATATCTTTTTTAACTAACACATAAAAATCATTGTCCAAAACCATATAACCTTGGTCATAAACAAAATGGTAAGTGTTTCCGGTTTTTGTGCTCAAAATATTGGTCAGATAATCAAAGTCGAACCCTTTGGTAAGTAGTTTGGTTTTTGTTGTTTTCGTCTTGCCTTCCACATTCAGCTCCGAAAGGATACGATAATTTTTGCGCAACTTGTTGTTAATGTTTCGCATATAATTGGTGCTGTCCTTGTTGATTTTGTTGTTGTAAGCATTGCGACAGCCATCACTACAGAACTTTTTGTCCTCGCGACCGACAATCTTTTCGCCACATTCTAAACAGTTTTTATGCATACGAATCCTTTTTAATGGAACATTATTTCAATTTTTTAATCTGATATAAATCGTGTCTTCTGTCTTTTAGAATTCGGACACTTCCGTGTTCATGGAGTTTTTTCAGCAAATCCAAATCAACATCCACAATCAAAGTCATTTCGGTATTTGGCGTGGCTTCTGCTTTTATTCCATTACTTGGAAAAGCAAAATCAGAAGGTGTAAAAACGGCTGTTTGCGCATATTGGATGTCCATGTTGTTTACTTTGGGTAAATTCCCAACGCATCCCGCTATCGCTACATAACATTCATTTTCGATGGCTCGGGCTTGTGCGCAAAGTTTTACACGAGTATAGCCGTTTTGGGTATCGGTTAGGAACGGAACAAATAAAATTTCCATGCCTTGGTCTGACATTAATCGGGATAATTCAGGAAATTCAACATCATAACAAATCATAATTCCAATTTTTCCGCAATCGGTATCAAAGGTTTTGATTTCGGATCCGCCTTTCATTCCCCAGTATTGCACTTCGTTTGGCGTGATGTGAATTTTAGTGTACATTTCAAATGTTCCGTCTCTTTTGCACAAAAATCCAACATTGTACAAAACGCCATCTTCTAAATAAGGCATGCTTCCTGTAATGATGTTGATGTTGTATGAAATGGCGAATTCTTGAAATCTTTTGCGAATCGGCTCACTGTAATTGGCAATTTCTCGGATAGCATCTGCTTCCGATAAATGATTGAAATCGGCCATCAAAGGTGCGATGAAGAGCTCCGGGAAAAGTGCAAAATCACTTCCGTAACCAGAAACAACGTCTATAAAAAATTCAGATTGTTCGAAAAGTGCTTCCAAATTGGCTAGCGGACGCATTTGCCATTGTACTAAACCAATCCGAATAACACTTTTTCTGGTGTTGATTAGTTTGGGACTTTTATCATAATAGATATTGTTCCATTCGAGTAAAACGGCAAATTCCTTTGAGCTTTTATCTCCTTCGAGATAATTTCGCATGATTTTGATTACGTGAAAATCATTGCTCAGTTGAAAGGAAAGTACGGGATCATAAATTTCTTTTTGGCGTACTTTATCGATATATATTTTTGGCGTAATCTCTTCGGAATATTTAGTGTAATTGGGAATTCGGCCTGCAAACATAATGGCTTTTAGGTTCAATTGTTCGCATAACTCTTTTCGGGTATCATATAAACGACGACCGAGGCGTAAACCTCTGTATTTTGGATGAATGAAAACATCAATACCATACAATACATCACCCAAAGGATCGTGCGTTGAAAAAGTATAGTTCCCAGTAATGTCAGCATAATTGTGTGTGCTGTTGGCCGTGTCTTCATTTACAATTAATGAAAGCGCAGAACCTACCACTTTGCCATCAACTAAAATCACTAATTGCCCTTCGGGGAAAATAGTCAAAAGTTTGTTGATATGATGTTCTTTCCAATAGGCGTTTTCCAACTCGCTATAGGCTTCCATCATTGATTTTTTTAATTCTTTGTAATCTTCGATGCGTAAATTTCGCAGTTCAACTTTGTTTATTTCAGTTTGCATAAAAACCTAATTTTGATAAAGGTAGGTAAATTAATTCCCGTTTACAAACGTTTACAAACAATTACAACCGAAAGTAAACGGTAAGAAACCGACTAATTTTTTCTAACCGTCACAACTTTGCCTTGTTGATTTGAAACAACAGTCAACACGAGAAGTAATTTTAACAATAACATTTAAATTTTAAACGCCATGAATGCAATGAAAAACAGAGTACAGTTAATTGGTCACGTAGGACAAGAACCGGAAGTAAAAACTTTTGACGGAGGAAAAAAAGTAGCTAATATTACTATCGCCACGAATGATTATTACACCAACGACAAAGGTGAAAAAGTAGAAAATACCGAATGGCACAAAGTAGTTGCTTGGGGCAAAACTGCCGAAATCATTGAGAAGTATGTAACCAAAGGCAAAGAAATTGCTATTGAAGGTAAATTAACCCACAGGAGTTATGACGACAAAGACGGTACCAAACGTTATGTTAGCGAAGTGGTTGTAAATGACATTTTGTTGTTAGGTAAATAACATTTTACAGTCACTTAGTTAAAACGGCAAAGTCTATACTTTGCCGTTTTTTATTTAGAATTTCGTAATAATTTAACTCAATAAATATAAAGTTGTCAACACGAAAACGTTTTCGGTGTCTATTTGAAAATAGAGAAGTAATGATTGTCCAATAATTTAATTACATTTATTTCGGTCAATTTGTCAAACAAACCAAAAACATGAAAAAATTAAAATTAATGTTGATTTTAATTACGGCTTTATTTGCCGTCAACTTTGGTTTGGCACAAGTAGGAATTAACACTTCAAACCCATTAAGTACCTTAGATATTAATGGTAATCTATCGGTCAAAACTATATCGCTTACGGGAAGTGGTTCGGCAACTTTAATTAGTGATGGGGTTTATATTTCTATTGCTCCGCAAGCAACGGATCAAGAATTCAGATTACCAAGTGCGGTAGTTTTTCCGGGTAGAGTATACATTATCAGAAATATTCAAAATTCGATTACGGCCAAGTTAACTTCAGCCGTCGGGTTGTTATTTCCAAAAGGTTCCACTGTAGGAAGTACTGAAATTTATATGTTCGAAGGCAGTAAAAGAAGCATAATTGTAATTAGTGATGGCGCTAATTGGACCTATTTTGACTAAATAAAAAAACCTTCTAATGTTGAAGGCTTTTTATTTTATTCAGTTTTTTGATCAAATCAAACATTGGACACCTTTTGCATCTTTTGTCCTCTGACTTCTTATACTTTTCACAACACTCAGATTTACAGTTTTCAGCAATCTTGTGTGTTTTAAGGAGTAGTTTTTTGTGCTTTTTATCCTTTTCTTTGGTCTTATTTTTTTCTTTCTTGCCCACCTTTTCTACATTTATAATAAGTACGTGTTAAACCGGATTACGGTTTTGTGTTCAAAGAAACAGAGCTGGTTACAACCAATTGCTGAATATCACGGTCAAATAAGTATAAACCACCGCGGTCTTCACCAATTAAATTGATTTTGTCTAAAATGGTTTTGGCTTGTGCTTCTTCTTCTATTTGCTCAGCTACGTACCATTGCAAGAAATTGTGAGTAGCATAATCTTTTTCGCCTAAAGTGATATGGACCAATTCGTTAATTGAATTTGAAACAAACAATTCGTGTTGGTACAATTCTTCAAACATTTCTTTGAATGTCCCGAACTTTGTTTTTGGGGCTTTTAGTTCCGTGATGGTAGCATGCGATCCTCTTTCGTTAACATATTTAACGAGCTTTAACATGTGTTGGCGTTCTTCGTCAGATTGACCGTACATGAATTGAGCAACACCTTCAAGTCCTTGTACTTCAGCCCAACAAGCCATAGACAAATAAATTTGTGATGATTCCGCTTCAATGCGTATTTGATTGTTAAGTGCGTTTTCGATATTAGCTTGTAACATGATATTTTTTTTGTAAAGTTAGAAAATTATTCGTTTAACAACTCTTGAAGTAAAGTTAAAAATTGCCCAACATGATAGCCATCGGCTAATCCGTGATGCACGTGAACTGCAATAGCCATGGTTTTTTTGCCGTTTTCTTCGACCATTTTGCCAAAAGAAACTTTCGGACAACTGTCAGGCCAAGTGAAACTTCTAGCATGTGAATAAGAAGTAAAATCAATCCAAGGTACAGCAGAAAAGTGAATTAAATTGTCTTCAAAATCACGTGTGATTAATCCGATTGTGTTTTGAATTCGCTCAATTTCTTTTTTGGTGATTTTGGCAAATTCATTTAAGTTTTTGTCATATTCCATTAAGGAAAAACCAAAAGTTTTGTCTTCGCGTAAAATGGTAGCTGAAGCATCAATTCTGTCAAAAACATACACTTCATTATCAATAATTCGGTAACGGAAATTTTCTACAGCATTGACTCCAATTAATGTTTTATGCAAATAATAGGTGAAAAATGAAACACCTAATTTCTTAGCATTCGTATAAGCATTGGAACAATCCACTCTAGTGGTGATACCAAAAAAAGGTTCTTCCATTTGTTTAAAGAATAGAAAATGCTCTTTTCGATTCCAAGTCTCTAGTTCAAGTTTGTGCTTCATGGATGAAGATAATTATTTCAGCTTAACTAATTCTGAGTGTTTTAATCAGCGAATTTGCGGTGATTTTATTTTAATAAAATTGGCAAAACCTCAGTAATTTTTTCCAAAGCGGTAAAGTTAGGATGTTCTACTTTGTGGCTGATTTTTTCATGTTCCCAAGTCGTGTGAAACGGAATATGCACCGCATAACCGCCAATGCCTAACACTGGTAAAACATCTGATTTAAGAGAATTGCCAATCATAAAAAACTCATCTGCTTTGATTTCCAAACGCTTTAACAAATCTTCATAATCTTTTTCTTTTTTATCCGACATCACTTCGATATGGTGAAAATAATGGCCTAAACCGGAGTTGTGTAATTTTCTCCGTTGGTCCAATAAATCGCCTTTGGTTGCCACAACTAATTTGTATTTTCCGTTTAAAGCCGCCAAAGTTTCTTCTACACCATCCAATAATTCGATAGGTTTTTGAAGCAATTCTTTACCGTATTCCGTAATCTTTTCAATAGTTTCGATCGAAATGGTATTGTTCGAAATTTTCATCGCGGCTTCAATCATCGAAAGGATATAGCCTTTGATTCCGTAACCGTATAATTCTAAATTGGCGATTTCGGTTTTAAACAATTCCTGTGACAAACCTTGATGCGACAAATAATCGCTCATCAAAGCACAGAATTTCTCTTCCGTTTCTTGAAAATACGGTTCGTTGACAAACAAAGTGTCATCGGCGTCGAAAGCGATTACTTTTAGGTTCATGTATTAGTCATTGAATTTATAAAACGAATAAGTTTTGGTTTCTTTATCGAAACCGGCATAGAACAAAGCCGAATTAAATTTGAATACAACAGGAGAACTTAAATTCTCTTTTGTTTCTGAAAATTCTCTTAATTTATCAAAAGCGGTTTTTTTAACATCGCCTTCAAGATGATTGAAATTATTGTCAAACAAACAATTGATGTAAACTACTTTTCGTCCTTTATAGGAATTCAAGTTATTCATAGAATAATTAGAAGAAATAGCACTTCCAATCAATGCGCCGGTAAATCCGCCAAGTAAAGCACCATACATTGCCGCATTGTTTTCTACTAAAGAAACACCACCAATAACCATATACAAATTATCATTGGCTGAAAAAATGGATAGGGATGGATTTAAGTCATTTATTTTGCGTATCAACTGACTGGATTTGTCTAAAACTCTTTTGCTTTTAACATTGCCATTTTCCTGATAGATGTCGGAGTTTTTAAAAGTAATTTCTTGACTATTGATGAGAAATTGCTTTTTTTCCAGACCTTCCATGTCTTTTACAGACAATTTCATGAAGCTTGAATTGATTTTTGTCTGAACAATTTTGTCCTGAAGAAAAAAGGAGTTTGAATCATAGCTATAACCAGTCGATTGTCCGTTTTCATCTATTATGCGCTGATCTTCAGGAAAATTGGGTTGCGTAAACATTTTTGTGGAAGCCGAAAAATCATCTAGATCAATAGTGAAAGTTTGTGTAAATCTTCTGTTGTTGTCTAATGTAAACAGCAATTTATTCCCTAAAACATAAATCTTGCGTTTGTTAGCGCTGAAAGCTAATGAAGCAGGCGATTCATTTGAAATTGTTTGAAATGAATAAGGCATTTCATAATTTGTTGAGCTGGAAACAATTTCCCATAAGGTTGTGATTTTGTCTTCTCTGTCAAGAAATCTTTTTGCTGTTAAGTCGACAGTTTTTTTAGTAAGATTTCCGTCTTTTAAGATGTAGAAATTCAATATACCCGTACTTTTTACAATGGTAATCATGTAAAAAATATTGTTGACAGTAATCTGCTTTATGATTTTTTCTTTGGCAAGAGGGATATTCACGGGTTTAGAATTGGCTTTTTTAGCATCATAATCGAAACATTGAGACAGCATTTCTTTACCGTTTGAATTGGACCAATAAACGTAATATTGATTTCCGGATATGCTATAACCAACGATATCATCATAATCTTTTGATGGACTTTCAGAGGCAATCGAATCGATTACGCTAAAATTTTCATCAAATCGAACAGAATGCACCTTGTTTTTGTCACTAAAAAACAATGAAACTTGCTTTTTGTTTTCTTCCACAATCTGGAAAACATCTGATTTTTTATTGATGCTTAAACTTGTATTTTTTATCATTTCTTGTGAAAAAGAATGAAAGCCAATTAGGCAAATAAGTGTTAAAAAGGATTTTCTCATGTTTTTGTTTTGGAATTAACTAATCAAAGCGCCATTATCCACACCATCAGCATCAGGATTGACAAAAACCAATTTGCCTTCAGCGTTATTTGTCATCAAAATCATGCCCTGACTTTCCACGCCGCGCAACGCTCTTGGTGCCAAATTCACTAAAACCGTAACGCGTTTTCCCACGACTTCTTCTGGCGAAAAATGTTCTGCAATTCCTGAAACTATAGTGCGAACATCAATTCCGGTATCGACTTTTAGTACCAAAAGTTTATTGGCTTTCGGCATTTTTTCAGCTTCCAAAATCGTTCCGACACGCAAATCTAATTTGGAGAAATCTTCAAAGGTTGTCGTTGGTTTTTGTGGTTCTGTTACTTGGTTTTCCATAACATTCGCTTTTTTAGTCGCTTCGAGTTTGTCTATTTGTTTTTGGATTTCGGCATCTTCAATTTGGGCAAATAATATTTCGGCTTCGCCAATTTGATGTCCGGCCTGAATTAATTCGGAAGTTTCTGCAACCGAATTCCAGCTCAAGCTTTCCAATTTTAAAATCTTCGATAATTTATTTGACGTAAAAGGTAAAAATGGTTCAGCCAAAACTTGTAAAGCCGCCGCAATTTGCAACGCCACATACATTTGGGTTTGCACGCGTTCCGGATTGGTTTTAACCATTTTCCAAGGTTCTTCGTCGGCTAAATATTTATTTCCGAGACGAGCGACATTCATCAATTCGCCTTGTGCTTCTCTAAAACGGTAACGCTCAATCGAACTCGAAATCACCGCAGGATAGGCTTTTAATTCGGCTAAAGTTTGTTCGTCAACATCACTAAATTCGTTTGGCGAAGGAACAATGCCGGTGTAATATTTATTGGTTAAAACGACTACACGATTGATGAAGTTGCCAAAAATCGCTGCCAGTTCGTTGTTATTTCTCGCCTGAAAATCTTTCCAGGTAAAGTCGTTGTCTTTGGTTTCCGGTGCGTTTGCCGTTAAAGCATAACGCAAAACATCTTGCTTTTCAGGGAAATCGATTAAGTATTCATGCAACCAAACCGCCCAGTTTTTAGAAGTTGATAATTTATTGCCTTCTAAATTCAAGAACTCATTCGCAGGAACATTATCAGGTAAAATAAAACTGCCTTCGGCTTTCAACATCGCCGGAAAAATGATACAATGGAAAACGATATTATCTTTTCCGATGAAATGAACCAATTTAGTGTCATCTTTTTTCCAATAATCTTCCCAGTTTTTGCCTTCGCGCGCTGCCCATTCTTTGGTTGAAGAAATATAACCAATTGGTGCATCAAACCAAACGTATAGTTTTTTGCCTTCTGCGCCTTCAACAGGAACATCGATTCCCCAATCTAAGTCACGCGTTACGGCACGAGGTTTTAAGCCATCGTCTAACCAAGATTTCACTTGTCCGAGAACATTGGTTTTCCAATCTTTGGCGTGTCCAACCAAAATCCATTCTTTTAAGAAATCATCATAACGATCCAAAGGTAAAAACCAGTGTTTGGTCGATTTCAAAATCGGTGTTTCTCCTGTGATGGTTGATTTCGGATTGATTAAATCTGTTGCGTTTAAAGTCGAGCCACAACGTTCACATTGGTCGCCATAAGCTTCCGGATTTTCACATTTCGGACAGGTTCCGGTTACGAAACGGTCGGCTAAAAATTGGTCCGCTTTGGCATCATATAATTGCTCGGTTACTTCTTCGATGAAGTCACCATTGTCGTATAGTTTTCTGAAAAATTCAGACGCAGTATCGTGGTGAATTTTAGAAGACGTTCTCGAATAATTGTCAAATGAAATTCCGAAATCAATAAAAGACTGACGAATAATGCCGTCGTATTTGTCGATTACCTGCTGTGGCGTGATGCCTTCCTTTTTCGCTTTCATCGAAATGGCAACGCCGTGTTCGTCGCTTCCGCAAATAAAAGCCACATCTTTTCCTTGTAATCTTAAATAGCGCGCGTAAATGTCTGAAGGCACATAAACTCCGGCCAAATGACCGATGTGAATTGGTCCATTAGTATAAGGCAAAGCGGCCGTAATGGTATATCTTTTTGGATTTTCTAACATATTCTTTTAAATAGAGAGCAAAAATAACTTTTTAGCCACGAAATCTCGAATTAATTTTGGGATTTGTTTACTTTTGGTACAGCCAATTTACAATCATTTTTGATTCATGCGAATCCTTTTAATCTTAGTTTCACTAATTACATTTTCTTCTTATTCCCAAAAAAAGATGATTACACCACCATATCTCCAAAAAGGCGACACGATTGCCATCGTTTCTACAGCGCGAAAAAACATTGATGACAACCTAAAACCGACGATTGATATGCTTGAAGGTTGGGGTTTGAAAGTCAAAATCGGGAACACCATTGGTTTGGATTATTACCAGTTGGCCGGAACTGACGAACAACGAACGGCAGATTTTCAAGCACAAATGGACAATCCGAATATCAAAGCGATTTGGTGTGTTCGCGGCGGTTATGGCACCGTGAAAATCATTGATCAGTTAGACTTTACTAAGTTCAAGCAACACCCAAAATGGATTATCGGTTTTAGTGACGTTACCGTTTTACACAGTCATTTGAACCGAATGGGAATTGAATCTTTGCATGCGATTATGCCGGTGAGCGTGGCGCGAGCGACTGATGAAGCAAAAAACTCACTTTGTACCGCATTGTTTGGCGAAAAATTACAATACACTTTAGATTGCGACGCTTTGAATCATTTGGGCAAAGCCAAAGGCGAATTGGTTGGTGGAAATCTTTCAATTTTGTACAGTTTGTTAGGCTCTGAATCCGCGATTGATTGTAACGATAAAATTCTTTTCATTGAAGATTTAGACGAATATTTATACCATATCGACCGAATGATGATGAACCTAAAACGAAACGGATGTTTGAGCAGTTTGAAAGGAATCATTGTTGGTGGCATGACCGACATGAAAGACAACGAAATTCCATGGGGAAGAAACGCTTTGGAAATTATTGAAGACAAGGTAAAAGGATTAAATATTCCTATCATTTATAACTTTCCGGCCGGACATATCAGAGACAATCGTGCGCTAATTTTTGGCAGACAAGTTTCGATGGAAGTTACGGCGCAAACAAGTAAAGTAATTTTTGAATAGACATCCTAGACTACTTAGAAGGTTAGATTGTTTGAAAATCTAAGAAGTCTAATCGGTCTAAAAATCTGAAAATGGCAGAACACAATCAACTAGGAAAATTTGGGGAAGAATTGGCGGTAGCATTTCTACAAAAGAAAGGCTATTCCATTTTGGAAACCAATTGGACTTTTCAAAAAGCCGAGATTGATATCATTGCCCAAAAGGAAGGTATTTTAGCCGTTGTTGAGGTAAAAACGCGTTCTTCCATTGAGTTTGGCTTGCCACAAGATTTTGTTAAACCTAAGAAAATCCAATTGTTGATTAAAGCCGTAAATGAATATGTAACGTCTAATGATTTAGATGTTGCTGTACGGTTTGATATTATTGCCATTTTTAAAGAAAACAGCGATTATAAAATTGAGCATATTGAAGATGCTTTTTATCATTTCTAGATAGATTAATCTTAATAAACGGTTTTACAATTTCTGTAAATTTCATATAAACAAATCCTAAATTTCAGAATAAAAAATAGTTTTGAATTGAATTTCAATAACTTTACAAAAAAATAACATTTATAAGCTATGAAAAAAGTTTTACTGTTTGCTGCATTTTTGATCTCTGTTTCAATTATTGCACAAAGTAAAGTAGCGGAAAAAGTAACCAACTTACAAAAATCAAATACTGATTTTAAGAGAGTTTCTGTTTTGTCGACTACTCAAAATACCATCAACGCTGAGGTCAACAAAGTGGTTGAAGGTGCTACATTGGCCGCTTTAGATTTGACGAAAGTCAATGAAGTTGTCAACAATAGATACAATACCATTGAATTAGAAATTCCCTACCAAAACCAAACCATTTCTGTTTTGTTATACCAATCTAATCCGTTGGCGGAAGGGTTTCATGTAGATACTGATAAAGGTAAAAACATTCCATACGAAAAAGGCGTTTATTACCGCGGAATTATAAACGGGAATACCAATTCAGTTTCGGCATTTAATTTCTTTAACGGAGAGTTTAACGGTATAATTTCGAGCTCGGAATTAGGTAATTTAGTAATTGGAAAATTAGACAAACCTAACAATCAGACTGAATACATTGTTTATTCGGATGCTAAAATGAAGGTGTTGAATCAGTTTGGATGTAACACTAAAGAAGAAGGAGTAACTGTAAACACGAACAATGAGACCAATAGAGATGTAAACACTGAAAAATGTGTTACTTTTTATTACGAGGTAGATTACAATTTGTATTTAAATAATGGTAGCAATGTTACCACTACTACTAATTGGATGACTTCTGTATCGAATAATGTTCAAACATTATTTGAATTTGATGGAATTTCAACAGCCTTAAAATCCATTTTTGTTTGGACAGAAACAGATCCTTACAACGGAATTTCAACATCCTCCGGGGATTATTTAAGTTCGTTTCGTAGTACAAGAACAGTTTTTGATGGTGATGTGGGACATTTAATTGGTGTTGACCCGGGTTCATTAGGCGGAGTTGCTTATTTAAACACTTTATGTACACAAAGTAATTATGCCTATTCTGATGTGAATTTCGCTTATTTAACGGTGCCAACTTATTCTTGGACGGTACAAGTAATTACCCATGAATTTGGACATTCACTCGGATCACCTCATACGCACCGTTGTTCATGGAATGGAAACAATACCGCTATTGACGGTTGCGGACAACAAGCAGGATTTACGGAAGGCAGTTGTCCACAAGGTCCAATTCCGGTACCGGAAGAAAAAGGAACAATTATGAGTTATTGTCACTTAATTTCAGGAGTCGGGATTAGCTTTAACAATGGTTTTGGCCCACAACCGGCAGAATTATTGGTTAATAATATTGATAGTAAAGCCTGTTTAAGTGTAGATTGTATAAACACTTGTATCAATACCATTACTGACATAACAATAACTAATATCACTACCGATTCTGCTTTAATCACATGGAATGACATTGGATCTAATTCCAGTTGGCAAATTTCGGTTACCTCAACTTTAGCAGCTCCGGTTTGGAATACGGTTGATACAAATAGTTATAGTGTTTCAGGCTTGAATGTTAATTCATATTACAGAGTTAGAATTAGACCTTTATGTGATAATGTTACGCCTACCAGTAGGGAAAAAATATTTGCTACAAAATCACCCGATTATTGTAATAATGTTTTATTCACAGATTCAGGTGGAGCTTCCGGAAACTATTTAAACTTTGAATCTTGGACGAGAACGTTGACTCCTTCAAATCCGGGATTGAAATTACGAGTTACTTTCTCAAGCTTTAACATTGAACAAAATTGGGATTACTTGTACATTTACAATGGTCCGGATGATACCTATCCAGATTTAACATTGGGCGGATTAACCGGTTCAGCATTGCCAAATCCTTTTAATTCAACAGCATCTGATGGTTCATTGACCTTTAAGTTTTATTCGGATGAAGGAACTGTTGCCTCGGGCTGGAATGCCACCGTTACTTGTACCGGAACTTTAGGGGAAGTAGATGCAGACTTTATAGATTACAGCTATTATCCAAATCCAACCAATGGAAATGTGACCATTAATTCTAAAGATCCAATTTCTGAAGTATTGGTTTATAATGTTCAAGGCCAATTGTTATTCAATCAAAAAATGAACGAAATGACGACCAATGTTGACATGTCATCCTTTGCTAACGGAACGTATTTCTTCAAGTTGAAAATCAATGGTGTGGAAGCCAATTTCAAAATATTAAAAATGTAATTATTACAATTTATTATAAAAAGAAAGCCACTCAATTCGAGTGGCTTTTTTATTTTTTCATCAATTCCATAAACTCTAAAGCTCGGGAAATTGATTTTACGTTTTCAAATGTGAGTAATAATCGCAAACCATTTTTGGTTTCTTTCTCTTTCATTTTACAAATATTCCCATGCTGTTGTACAAACTGTAACATGTGTCGGAATGGCTTCGAATTGTAATAAGCTGACTGTTGGTCAGAGACAAAATAGCCAATCAGTTTGCCTTGTTTCATCACAATTCTTTCAATTCCCATTTGTGTGGCAATCCATTTGATGCGAATGCTGTTTAAAAGGGCTTTGGCTTCTTTCGGCAATGGGCCAAAACGGTCAATCAACTTATTTTCGTAGGCAATTAATCCTTCTTCGTTTTTAATAGTGCCCAATTCATTGTACAAATTCAAACGCTCCGAAATGTTATTGATGTATTCATCAGGGAAAAGCAATTCAAAGTCGGTATCGATTTGTAAATCTTTGACGTACTCTTTGTTTTCGTCTTCGTTTTCTTCTTGGTACAAGTCTTTGAATTCGTTTTCTTTCAACTCTTCAATGGCTTCGTTCATGATTTTTTGATAGGTTTCAAAACCGATTTCGTTGATAAAACCACTTTGTTCTCCGCCTAATAAATCTCCGGCACCGCGAATCTCTAAATCCTTCATCGCAATATTAAAACCACTTCCCAATTCGCTGAATTGTTCCAAAGCCTGAATCCTTTTTCGGGCATCATCGGTCATCGCAGAATACGGCGGACAAATGAAATAACAAAATGCTTTTTTATTACTTCTTCCAACTCTTCCACGCATTTGATGCAAATCAGACAACCCGAAATTATTGGCATTGTTGATGAAAATCGTATTGGCATTCGGCACATCCAAACCACTTTCGATAATCGTTGTGGCAACCAAAACATCAAAATCACCATTCATAAATCCGAGCATCAACTCTTCCAACTTGGTACCTTCCATTTGACCATGACCAATACCAACGCGGGCATCGGGAACCAATCTTTGAATCATACCGGCAATTTCCTTGATGTTTTCAATTCGGTTATTGATGAAAAAGACTTGGCCATTTCTTTGAATTTCATACGAAATCGCATCGCGAATCAACTCTTCATTAAAGCCAACAACCTGTGATTCGATAGGATAACGATTGGGTGGCGGTGTTGTAATGACGGATAAATCGCGAGCTGCCATTAACGAAAACTGCAAAGTTCTCGGAATCGGTGTTGCGGTTAAAGTCAAGGTATCGACATTCGCAGCGATGGTTTTGAGTTTGTCTTTGACGTTTACACCAAATTTCTGTTCTTCGTCTACAATCAACAAACCTAAATCTTTAAACTGTACATTTTTGTTAACCAATTGGTGCGTGCCAATGATAATATCCAGTTTCCCGGAAGCCAATTCTTCTAAAGTTTGTGTTTTTTGTTTCGCCGTTCTGAATCTATTTAAGTAGCCAATTTTCACCGGCATTTCTTTTAATCTTTCTGTAAAAGTTCTATAATGTTGGTAAGCCAAAATAGTGGTTGGCACCAAAATCGCAACTTGTTTACTATTATCCACCGCCTTGAACGCTGCACGAATCGCCACTTCCGTTTTCCCAAAACCTACATCGCCACAAACCAATCGGTCCATTGGACGGTCTTTTTCCATATCGGCTTTGACGTCTTGCGTGGCCGTGATTTGGTCGGGTGTGTCTTCGTAAATAAACGAGCTTTCTAATTCTTTTTGCAAATAACTATCGGGCGCAAACTGGAAGCCTTTTTCCAATCTTCGTTTGGCGTACAATTGAATTAAGTTGAACGCAATGTGTTTGACACGCGCTTTGGTTTTTTGTTTTAAAACTTTCCAAGCGTTGGAACCTAATTTGTAAATCTTTGGCGGCGTGCCGTCTTTGCCGTTGTATTTAGAGATTTTATGCAGCGAATGGATACTAACGTAAACAATGTCGTTATCGGCATAAACGAGTTTAATGGCTTCTTGCGTTTTGCCTTCGACCTGAATTTTTTGCAAGCCACCAAACTTTCCAATTCCGTGATCAATATGCGTTACATAATCGCCTACGGATAATGAATTCAGTTCTTTCAGCGTCAAGGTTTGCTTTTTAGAGTAACCGTTTTTGATGGTAAATTTGTGGTAACGCTCAAAAATCTGGTGGTCGGTGTAACAAGCAATTTGGTTTTCTTCATCAATGAAACCTTGGTACAAAGACGAAACGATTGTATGGTATTGCTTGCGAATATTTTCGTGATTGGCTTCGTCTAAACTTTCAAAAATATCATGAAAACGATTCGCCTGACCTTCATTGGCACAATACAAATAATTGCTATAACCGTTGAAATGATTGTCACTCAAATTATTCAACAACAAATCAAATTGCTTGTTGAACGAAGGTTGAGGTTGTATGTGGTATTCAAAAGTCTTAGTCGTTTTGAATAAGGGTTTGTTCGATAATTCTATAATGGAAAAATCCAATGCTTTGCGCAAAAAACCTTCTTGGTTTAAGAACAAATGTTCCGGCGAAGCATGTTTGACGTCTTTTGATAATTTGTCAAAAGTTTCAATGGCTTTGCCAAAAAGTTTGTCTAATTGTGAAGTCAGAAACTCCGTATTTTCAATACACAAAACGGTTTTGTCGCTAATATAATCGAGGAAACTTTCGCGGTTTTCTTTGATGAATTTGTTTTCCAGATTTGGGATAATGGTAATCTTGGTTTGCTTTTCTACCGACAACTGGGTGGCGACATCAAACGTTCGAATGCTATCGACTTCATTCCCAAAAAACTCAATGCGATACGGATTGTCATTCGAAAAGGAGAACACATCTAAGATTCCGCCACGAACAGAAAACTCGCCCGGTTCGGTGATAAAATCTACACGTTTGAATTCGTATTCAAATAAAACTTCGTTGATAAAATCGATAGAGACATTATCGCCAACGGAAACTTTTAAAGTGTTTTTGTCGAGTTCTTTTCGCGTCACCACTTTTTCAAAAAGTGCTTCGGGATATGTGACAATGACGGCCGGTTTTTTGCGGGAATTGATTCGGTTCAACACTTCGGAACGCAACAATACGTTGGCGTTGTCGGTTTCTTCAATTTGGTACGGACGACGATATGAACTCGGATAAAACAGTACGTCATTGGCACCAATCATTTGTTCCAGATCATTTAAATAATAAGCCGCTTCTTCTTTTTCGTTGAGAATTAGTAGAAATGGTTTTTCGCTTTTCTTAAAAATAGCTTGAAAAACAAATGACAATGACGAACCCAAAAGTCCTTTTAACTGAATCTTAGCCAAAGGATTTTGCTTCGCCAGTTCGCTAACGCTCGTGTCAAGACTGTCTGCAATTTGTTTGACTTTCGCCGAATGGAGATAACTGTTATATAAAGAGTTTTGACTCAAAGCTTATTGGCGTGGTTTTAAATTTGGATCCGGAGTGGACGGAATGGCTCTGCTGGTGTCTAACATGCGCAACATGTCGCTTTCGCCATCTTCTATTTTGATGTTGCTTTTTCGGGTAATTTCATCGAGTTGGAACTGTAATGAAGCCACTTCGATATTGATTTCTTGCACCAATTTCACAATCTTAGAATCCGGAATTTGTTGCAAATTGACAAAAAGATTGATAGAATTAATTTTGGTGTTAATTGTGGCAATTCGGCTTTTAACTTCCGGTATAGCGAACTTCACAGGAATATTATTATTCAAGTCGGCTGCTTTTTTAGAAAGGGTTTTGGCTTTTGCTTTAAAAGCACCGATACTGCTTTTGGGTTTTTGTCCCAATTCGTTTAAAAACACGCGCCATTCGGCCCAATTGGTAGTGAGCGAACGAGCGGTTTCATTAGTAAGTTGGGTATTAAAATTCCACCCTTTATTAATGTTGTTAAAAATGACTTCTTGTTTCTTCGCTTCCTTTTCCTGTGCTAAGATGCGGATTTTTGGATCTTCTTGACAAGAGACCAAACACAACAGCATTAAAAGCAGGGCAGAAAAATAAATTTTCATTCGTTTGAATTTAAGTCGTAAAGGTACAAAGGTAAAAGGAAACTTCAGAATGAGATACTTAAAGGAATTATAATTTTGTTAAAAAAGAACGCCACTTTTAGTTAATGAAACATTTCTTAAAACTGTATCTTTGCCGGACACTCGAGCATAGTGACTGTATGGAACGAAGTGGAATAAAACACACACAAACTAAATGAGTACAAAAATCTTAATCATTGGCGCTTGCGGACAAATCGGAACCGAGTTAACCAAAAAACTGAGAAGCATTTATGGCGTTGATAATGTTATTGCTTCCGACATCCGAAAGCTAAATATTGATATCGTCAACGAAGGCATTTTTGAAGTAGTCAATGCTTTGGATTACAATCAAATTGAGCATTTAATTGAGCAATACCAAATCACCGATGTCTATTTGATGGCCGCTTTGCTTTCGGCGACAGCTGAAAAAAATCCGGCGTTTGCTTGGGATTTGAATATGAATTCACTTTTTCACGTTTTGAATTTGGCGAAAGCCAAAAAAATCCAAAAGATATTCTGGCCATCGAGCATTGCGGTTTTCGGACCCACAACGCCAAGGAACAATACGCCACAATACACCATCATGGAACCGACAACAGTTTACGGCATTAGCAAGCAAACCGGTGAAAGATGGTGTGAATATTACCATCATATTTATGGGGTTGACGTGAGAAGTATTCGTTATCCGGGATTAATCAGTTGGTCAACTGAACCAGGTGGCGGCACAACCGATTACGCAGTTGATATTTACCACAAAGCTTTGAAAGACGGTAAGTATGAATGTTTCCTTTCGGAAGATACGGCCTTGCCAATGATGTATATGGATGACGCAATTAGAGCGACTGTTGAAATCATGCAAGCACCGAGTGATAGTATCAAAATTCGATCTTCTTATAATTTAGCCGGCGTAAGTTTTACACCAAATGAAATCGCCGCTGAAATCAAAAATCACATTCCTGATTTTACCATATCTTATAAACCTGATTTCCGTCAAAAGATTGCGGATAGTTGGCCGGCTTCTATTGATGACAGTGCCGCACAAAAGGACTGGAATTGGAAGCACAAATTTGATTTGGCTTCTATGACGGTCGAAATGTTAGAGAATCTTAAGTAAACAATACTATAAAGCAAAACGCTACCTTTTGGGTAGCGTTTTTTACAATAAGAAAGTGAGTTACTATTGCACTATTGGATCTCTTAAAGATTCCAATACTGCAACGATATCGGTATACAATTGTGTATTTGCCGCTACACCATTTTGATTGGCTGCCGCTCCGACATAGCCAACAAATTTTGTATAATTAGCATCGGTTGAAGTGGTACCCATTCTTGGATTCATTGCCGGATTGTGCGCCGTTACCATGTCTAAACCTGAATAAGTATTTACAGCATTCGTTCCTCCGGTGTTGAAAGAGAAAAAGTCGGTAAGGTTGTCCACCAAAATAGCTAAGTTAGTAGTGTTACCCGCTCCAACTTCTGTTAAAACAGGCGTAAAGTGCGCGCCTAAATTACCGGAAGCTCCAGCCTGAACATCAGCCACGATTAAACCTACAGTAGTGTTGACTACTTTGCGGTAGCTTAAACGACCTTGTTCAATCATTTGTCCCGGATTATCAGGGTCGGATACCATAGTCGTTCCGCCTAATCTTTCGTAGATTGATGGTGTTGCCGGAGTTGAATCATCATCGCTACTGCAGGAAGTGAAGACTACTGCTCCGAAGACTAAAGCACTTAGTGCTAATTTTGAATACTTTTTCATAATGATATAATTTGAAGATTAATTAAAAATTCCTTGGATAAACTTGCTGAACTTGTATTTGAAACTGTCTTTTTTCATTACAGGACAAACTTGTTTGTTGGCTAAACTTGGCGGTAATAAAAAACGTTCTGCTTTGTAATCGCCTTTGGTCATTAATTCGTCGTACACTTTTTGGGAGTCGGCGATGGTGTTGTCGTGAAAATAGACCACCACATTTTCTTTGACAATGATGTCACTTTTAACTCCGTTGATTCTGTGGAGTTTTTCTTTTATAGCCACAGCGCTAAGGGAATCAAACGGTTGGGCAAAATCGATACGACTGATTTGTATCGTTGCATTTTCTACCGGTCTGGCATTGGCGATATGATAAACCAAGATGCCGAAAAGCAGCACTACTACTCCGAGTAGGCTCCAAGCTATTCTCTTTACGGTTTTGTTAATTTTCATACTCTATTTGTTTTTTGTTTCCCTCATGTACGACGTGATTTCAATTTTGGTTTTACAAAAGCGAAAAAAAATTACTGTAGTGGTAATGTGAAGGCTATAAAATCAAAAAGCGCCACTTGTAGCAGTAGCGCTTTTCTTTAAACAAAAACAAAACTAACCTAACCTCTTAGTATGGGATGTAGTTGTCTTTTAGCTTGAAAAATACAAGCTGTCTCTTTATGCGGGAGCAAACAGGGCAAAGCAATAAGCCAAAAAAAGCAGCAGAAACAGTACTATAAACGCTATAGTGCCGAATAGTGCGTTGATTTTTTTGTTATTATCCATAATCGTAGCAATGGGATTCTTACCCTCATGTACGAGAAAAGGAAGGCTATGGATTTGAAGAAGGTAGAAAAACTATTTTTTTTCTTTTAGTGTGCTGATGAGTTTGTCCTCGATAGGTGTTTTAGCCTTTAAGACTTCGTCTATGTTGTCATTCGGGATGGTCATCGAAAGGACGTAGTGTTTAATTTTCCATTGGCCATTGACCAAAACTAAAACGCCCGAACCGCGACAGATTTTCATTTGAGTATCCAACAATTCATCAAACCAAGCGGTTTTTTTATCGTTGCTGAAGTAAATATTTCTTTCTAAAGCGGTAAAATTCCATGCTTTTCCTTTGTCAAAATAAGGTTTGGCAAAGGCTTTAAAATCTGTTTTGTTCCAATTCTCGGTAGCATCGGTGCCAATGAAAATCGATTCTTCAGCCATGGCATCAAAATAGTCTTTGAAATTGGCTTCCGCTGCAGCTTTGTGCCAAGCGTCTAAAACTTTATTAATTTGTTCTTTCCCTTGTGCATTAACCAAGGAGAAACTAAAAGTGAAGACCAAAAGAAGCAGCATATTTTTCATTATCTTGTGTTTTAGACAGTTAAAATCAAAAGTAAATATACGATTTAGTGTTTATTTAGCCGATAACTTTTTGTAATTTTATAGGATGAATATACGGTTGGCTATGAAAAAACAACAATGGATTGGTGTTGTACTTGTCGTTTTAGTACTTGGGTTTTCTTTAACCGGATGGTATTGCGCCAATAAAGGAGAAAAAGCGTTAATAGTAGAAAGTAAGTTTCAACCTGAAGACGTTTCCTTGTCTTTTGACAGCACACAAGTAGCCGCTTTTTATGCCAAATATCCTAAGTTGGTTTTGTATAAAACTCAAGCAGTAGCACTGTATCAAAAAAGCCAGTACAATTTTATTTGGTATGATAAAAAAGGGCGAAAAGAAACCGCCGAAGTGATTTACAATAAGATGAACAATCTTTTTGAAGAAGGCGTTCAAGCGAAAGTGCCTTATAAAGATATTTTGGATGGTTTGTTCCAAAAGACTTCATCGAAACCCAATGTGGATGTCGAATTGTTCCTGACCAATTATTATTTCTATTATACCAACAAAGTACTTCAGGGAATTGATGATACTAAAGTGGAAGAGTTAGGTTGGTATTTGCCTCGAAAAAAATTATCCTATGTTCAATATTTAGATTCTTTGTTGGTTGATCCAAAACTGATTGACAACAAAGAGCAACTGATAGGGCAATATTATAAACTGAAAACGGTATTGCAAAAATACAGAGCAATAGAACAAAACGGCGGTTGGACAGCTATTATAACTCCGGATGATTTCAAACAATTAAAACCGAATGACAGTTCCGACTTGGTAATGCAAATCAGAAACCGATTGTTTTTGACGTCTGATATTGAAACTGATTCGAAGAGTGCTGTTTATGACGAATCTTTGCAACAAGCCATATTGAAGTACAAACAGCGCAACGGATTTTCAGCAGATAAGATTATTTTACCTAAACACATTGCCGAAATGAACGTGTCCATTAGCGACCGCATCAAAACCATTATGGTCAATATGGAACGCTGCCGTTGGATTTCGACCGATTTGACGAAAGCCAAAGAATTTATTGTGGTGAATATTCCGTCCTATCGCCTGACTTATTTCAAGGAAGGAAAAGCCGCTTTGGTTTCGAATGTGGTGGTGGGAACTTCTTTAAATGAAACCGTGATTTTTAGCGGTATGATGAGTTATATTGTTTTTAGTCCGTATTGGAATGTGCCGACCAGCATTAAGAACAAAGAGATTCTTCCGGCGATTAAAAAGAACCCAAACTATTTGGCCAAGCACAATATGGAGTGGAACGGCAATAACATCCGACAAAAACCGGGACCGAATAACTCCTTAGGTTTGGTGAAGTTTTTATTCCCGAATTCGAATAATATTTATTTACACGATACGCCGGCTAAGAGTTTGTTCAGTCAAGAAAAAAGGGCGTTCAGCCATGGTTGTATCCGTGTAGAAAAGCCCAAAGAACTGGCCAAATTAATTCTGGAAGGCAATCCCAATTGGACGCCCGAAAAAATTGACGCAGCCATGAGCGGCGGTAAAGAAAAGTGGCATACCTTGAAGAACCAAATCCCCGTGTATATTGGTTATTTTACGGCTTGGGTGGATGATGAAGGCACGATTAATTTCCATAAAGACATTTATGAAAGAGATAATGCTTTGGCGATGTTGTTGTTGGAGGAATAAGGGATAAGAGAAAAGGGATTAGGGATAAGTTAAAATGCTTCGCCGTGTTGCGACAAATCCAATCCCATGTTTTCTGATTCTTCTGAAACTCTTATTGGAATAATGATATTGGTTAACTTGAATAACCAATAAGCACCGCCAAAAGTAAAGACCGAGACTAAAACCAAAGCCAACATGTGGTGACCAAAGATGCTCCAACCACCATATAATAAACTCGCGTTTTCTCCTTTGGCAAAAATCGCGGTTAAGATCATTCCCATGATTCCGCCTACGCCGTGACAAGCGAATACGTCTAAAGTATCGTCGATTTGTTTTAGTTTTTTCCAATACACCATTTTGTTAGAGACAATGGCGCCGATGAATCCGAAGAAAATACTTTGCGGAATCGTCACATATCCTGCCGATGGTGTAATCACGACCAATCCAACTACAGCACCGATACAAGCACCAAGTGCCGATACTTTTCTGCCGTTCATTCGGTCAAAGAATACCCAAGTCAGCATGGCCGAAGCCGAACAAATCGTTGTCGTAGCAAAAGCCATTGCGGCAGTTGCATTGGCGGCTAAAGCAGAACCTGCGTTGAATCCGAACCAGCCGAACCATAGCATTCCGGTGCCTAATAATACAAACGGAATATTCGTTGGAATGTGTTCGCTGTTTTTTCTTTTGCCTAAAACTAAAACACCAGCCAAAGCCGCAAAACCTGCACTCATGTGAACGACTGTTCCGCCTGCGAAATCCTTTACGCCGAAAAAGCTTCCCAAGAGACCGTTTGGGTGCCAAATCATGTGGCATAAAGGCGCGTAGATACAAATGGTAAACAAACAAATAAAGAGCAAAAAGGAAATGAAACGGATGCGTTCCGCGAGCGCGCCGGTAATGATGGCCGGTGTTATGACAGCAAATTTCATTTGGAACAAAGCAAACAAAATAAAAGGTATCGAAGAAGCCATCGTCTTGTGCGGATGCATTTCGACATAGCTAAAGAAAGCAAAATCAAACGGGTTGCCAATGATGCCATAGTGAACACCATTGATTGTTGGGCCAATCGGCGCGCCAAAAGAAAGCGAAAAACCAACGGTTACCCAAAGCAAACTGATTACACCCAAACAGATAAAGCTTTTAAGCATCGTGGAAATGACATTCTTTTTTCCCACCATACCGCCGTAAAAGAAAGCCAATCCCGGCGTCATGAGTAAAACCAAACAAGAAGCGGTGAGTAGCCAAGCCACATCGGCATAACTAATGGTGTCAATAGGATTGAAAGCGTCGCTGTTGTCGGCTAATTTTTCAGGCCAAAATAAACCCGAAATGGCGACTAAAGTAATGATGAGAAAAGAAACTATCCAACGTTTTTCGATTTTCATAAAAAGATAATTATAAGACCGACCCCTAAATTTTACAGGGTAAAGTTATTTAAAATTATGAATTATGAGTTATGAGTTGTGAATTTGTTCAGGGTAAAATTAAATTTTTGTTTAAATTTTAATGAAATCGAAATGTTATTGTGAATTTAGAAAATAAAGAGTTTGTTTTTGTAGAATGTATAATTCACTTTTTCTGAACTGCTTTTTGTAACTCTTTTAAATCTCCTGATTTAAAATTAGTGGGCGAACTTGTATAAGCCGAATAAATGATTTCTCCGGTGTTGGAGTTGGTGACTGTTACGAATTTCTCGGTTGGGGTTTTGATGAACAGTAAATAATAAAACGGCGTTGCGTTGGTCAAGATTTTATCATTGAGTTCCACTAATGGCAAAACTTTATAAGCTTGACTCAAACCGTCGAAGATTTCTTTGTCTTCGTATTTCTTGCTTTCGTCGTCCGCTTTTTTGGGGAACTTTATCATCACATAGTCCGGAATAAATAGCGTGGAAGCACTCATTTTTTGGAGTTCTGTTTTGTTGGCGATTTCGGTTTTGGCTAGGCAGTCGGTGCCTTTGTTGAGTAGGGAAGTGAGTTGTTG
Organism: Flavobacterium sp. 102; assembly: GCF_003634615.1. Taxonomy (NCBI): domain Bacteria; kingdom Pseudomonadati; phylum Bacteroidota; class Flavobacteriia; order Flavobacteriales; family Flavobacteriaceae; genus Flavobacterium; species Flavobacterium sp. 102. Next base: position 916,505 of record NZ_RBKX01000001.1, read on the forward strand.
AAGGTAATTGGCAAGAACTCCTGCGCCCCAATTTTTAAAATGACCGGCTGCATCGTAGTCCATTTTGTAAAGACTGCTTGGGTTGTTTTGGGCATAGAAATCGGCGAAGAGTTCTATGGTTGCGATAGAGATTTTATCGGCTTGGTTGAAGTGACGGCGTTTTTTAGGATCGTGGGTGTATTTACCGTTGGTGGTCCAAAGTTCTAAATAGATGCGGGTTTCGGTGGACGCTAACGTGCTGTTGGAAGTCGTCATATTGGCAGTAATCGTGACAAAGCTATTGTTGGGCGCTATGTTTTTCTCAACATCGGTGTATTTAATGCACTCGACTTTGGATAGTGTCCAGGCTTTTTTGATGGCGTCAACATAAGCCACTGCTTTTGGTGAAGCGGGGTCTTTCATTGCGAAGTAGGTAGTGCCTTGTTTGATTCTGGCTATTTCAGAGGTGTTGGTGATGGTGATTTGGCTGAAGCCGAATAAAGGAAATAAAGCTATGGCTATGAAAGTTGGAAAGGTGAATTTTGATTTCATAAAGGTTGGGTTGGTGAGGTAAAGTTAAAGAAATAATGATTTGGTTGGTGGGGAAAAGTGAGGGATAAGGGATAAGGGAAAAGGGAATATAACAGATTTTTTATTTGGCGGTTTAGCGGATTTAATAGACTACCTTACCAAAACTTGTCAAATCAAGTGTGGGTGTGTGATGGAAGATAGTTTTGAGACCTTGATTAATAGTTTTATAGCGAGTAAAGTGGGGATTGCGGAGCATTTTTTGAGTAAGGAGTTGTGCCAACATTTGAAAGAGAACATCCTCGCGCTGCAGGCGAACCATTTATTGGAAAAAGCCGGCATTGGCAACGACCTAAAACTCCAACACAACAGCCAAGTGCGAAGCGATGTGATTTATTGGCTGGATAAAAAGCACAACAACATACACGAGAATGCGTTCTTCGAAAAGATGGATGCCTTCGTCCTCTATCTAAACGAAAGTTGCTACACCGGCATTACGGGTTATGAATTTCATTATTCCTTATACGAAGCAGGTGATTTTTATAAAAAACACTTAGACCAGTTTCAAGACAACTCCAGCCGACAGTTCTCGATGATCAGTTACCTAAACCCCGATTGGGAAACCAAAGACGGCGGCGAACTACAGATTTACCAAAACCCAACAAACCAAACCATTTCACCTAATGCAGGGAAAACGGTGTTCTTTAGGAGCAATGAATTGGAACATGAGGTCTTGGTGACGAATGTGGTAAGGATGAGTGTTACGGGGTGGTTGAAGAGAGGGTGAGTTGTATTGTGGGTTTAGGAATATCGCTAAGACTAATAAAATATATTGATGCCGAATATTTTTTAAATTCCCGTACGGAAATGACCCAATTGCTGTACGGAAACAAACTCATTGCCGTACGGGAATTATAGAAAAGATGTACGGAAATTAAAAACAAGAGCAGGTACAGGCATAATTTTTGTTTTAAACCATTTGAAAATTAATCCTTATAGTTTGATTATTATGGCAGTACAATTTAAAATGGTAGCCAAACAAAACAATTTGGCTTCTCCACCGGAACTTAAATATTACCCTTGTGCGGTGCACCAAGGAGAAACAGATTTGGATGCTTTGGCCGAGGTGGTTGCCTCACGCTCAACCGTTAGCAAGGCCGATTGTTATGGGGTGATTATTGCCCTAACCGAGGCCATTGGTGAAACGCTAAAGGATGGACGTATCGTAAAAATAAACAGCTTGGGCACGTTTCAATTAGTATTGCAAGGCACGGCAGCCGATACTCCGGACGATTTAGGCAAAGTCAATATCAAAGGCAGCAAAATAGTGTACAAACCTTCTTCGGTTATTAAAAATAAATTAAAAGATATTAGTTTTAAGAGGTTGAGGTAGGGAGTGGTTGAAGAGGGGGTGAGTGATACATATTGTCTGTTGATCAAAACATACAATATGTATAGTTTTGTTTAATGATAAATGAATTTCTTTTAAATGAATTTGGCTCAAAAATCAAGCAATTAAGGCTTGATAAAAATATCAGTCAAGAAAAACTTTCTTTTTTGACAGGTTTCCACAGAACATATATAGGAATGATTGAAAGAGGTGAAAGAAATATTTCGCTTACTAACATGGCTGTCTTTGCAAAAGTTTTTGAAATAAATTTATCTGAACTGTTAGATTTTAAAGTTATAAATCCAAATCATAGTTTTAAAAATTATGATTTGAAATCTGAAAAATAATGTCAAGAAAACACTCGTTTGTATTGACATTATCAAATAATGTCACAGAAAAAGAAGGTGTAAATTATCTAATAGAAAATTACACGGGTTTTTTCAAAATTGACTTAGCAACAAAGAAAGAATTATTAGATTTATTAAAGATTGAATATAGATATTTACAAGCTTTTGATTTGATTTATGTTCCTGAAATGGTTGGAAGAATTGCCGATATGGGTTTTATCCAGACTTATTTAGAGGACATAATTTTAGTAGAATTAAAAACCACCAAAAAGTATTTGCCAGAAAACCCAAAAGGCTTTTTTTTTGGCGCAACTGAAAATGAATTTAATTTTGGTAAAATACTTGGTTCAAGATTTAGATTTTGTTTCGTTAGCCTGAATGAAAAAGGCTCTTCTTTTGCTTTTTTAACCCTTGATGAACTTGAAGAGAGAATAAAAAACAGAAGAATACAGTATCAGATTAACTTGTAAGAAGTTTGTTTTATTCTAATTCGCAATCTATTTCATAATACGAGTTTTTGAATTCTTCCTCTAACTCTGCTCTTGTATATCTATGATTTTTGTCAAAGACTATTCTTTCATTGACATCAAAAAAATAGTAATTCCTTCTTCTTTTGTAAATATTCCAAGTTGAGGTTAGTATTCCTTTTCTTTTGGTTAATTCTAGCCCAGAATTAGTATTACTATCTAGCTTTAATAAGATTTCTTTAATAGTCATGTTTTCATTTTTTCAAAAATATTCATTTCCTATTGATTGACCCGCCTACAATTGTATGCGTAAGTCGTGTTTGTTTGTAAAATTTATGAACAATACGTTTAGCCCTTCGACAGGCTCAGGGTGACAGTCGGGTTCTCGATTGGGTTTAGTTATAAAACAAAAAACCCCAACGTCTCCGTCAGGGTTTGTAATATCTTTTAAAATTCTTCTACCAAATCTTCACTCGCTTTTCAGGCGCTAAATACAAAGAATCGGTTGGTTTAATATTAAACGCTTCATAAAACTCCGGAATGTTGCGTACGGTTCCGTTGACTCTGAACAAAGCCGGTGAGTGTGGGTCGGAAGCAATTTGATTTCGTAAAGCTTCTTCACGAGATTTCTCGGCCCATACTTGTCCCCAACCTAGGAATACGCGTTGCATGCCGGTGAAGCCGTCCATCACCGGTGCTTCTTTTCCGTTGAGTGTGGCTTTGTAGGCTTTAATGGCGATGCTCAATCCGCCTAAGTCGCCAATGTTTTCACCCAAGGTAAACGCACCGTTTACATTCAAATCGGGGAAGGCTTTAAAGCTGTTGTATTGCTCTACCAACGCTCCGGTTTTCTTTTTGAACGCGGCTAAATCTTGTGGTGTCCACCAGTTTTTCATGACACCTTTGCCATCAAAAGTACTGCCTTGGTCGTCAAAACCGTGGCCAATTTCGTGACCGATAACAGCACCAATGCCACCATAATTTACAGCATCGTCTGCATTCAAATCAAAGAAAGGCGGTTTCAAAATCGCGGCCGGGAAGACAATCTCGTTTAACGAAGGATTGTAATAAGCATTTACCGTTTGTGGGTTCATGCCCCATTCGGCGCGGTCAACCGGTTTGCCCAGTTTGGCTAAGTTGCGGTTGTATTCAAATTCGGCTGCTCTTTGAGCATTTCCGAAAAGATCATTCTTATCAATTTTAAGCGCCGAGTAATCTCTCCATTTGTCAGGATACCCAATTTTAATCATAAAGTTATCCACTTTGTTCAAAGCTTCTTTCTTAGTGGCTTCACTCATCCAATCCAAAGTTTTGATGCTTTCGGCATAAGCTTTCAATAGGTTTTTCACCATACCAACCATTCTTTCTTTGGCTTCAGGAGAAAAGTGTTTTTTAACGTATACTTTCCCTACGACTTCACCCAAACCACCGTTTACCACTTCAACAGCGCGTTTCCAATCTTCTTGTTGTTTCTCGGTGCCATACAAGGTTTTGCTGTAAAACTCAAAGTTTTGGTTGTCCAAAGCCGTAGTCAAACCACCGGCAGATCGGTTGATTAATCCCCATTTTAGATAGGTTTTCCATGTGTCAATTGGGGTCGATTTGATAATGTTGTTTAAACTTTTAGTATATTCTACTTGAGTTACTACCAGATTTTTTTCTTTGTCTACTCCGGCACTTTTTAACATCGCTGTCCAATTGAAATCGGGCATCAGTGTTTTTAAATCTTTCACTGCGTAAGCATTGTACAATTTTACAATGTCACGCGTGTCTTCTTTTTTCATGTGTTGGGTCGCCAAGGTAGTTTCCAAAGCCATGATTTTGGCCGCACTTTCAGCCGCATTCGGCAGGTTGGTCAATTGGAACATCTTCTCAATATGCGCTACATATTTTTGACGAATGTCAGTCATTTTAGCATCGGTAGCCAAATAGTATTCTCTTTCCGGAAGTCCTAAACCGGCTTGCCAAGTGATCAAAGTATATTTCGTTGGGTCTTTAAAATCAGTGTACACCGAAACGTTAAACGGAACGGCCACACCGGTTCTGTTGGCCTTACCAAAATACGCTGCTAAATCGTCATAAGAAGCGATAGCGTCGATGGCTTTCAATTCGGGTTGGATAGGTGCAACGCCTTTAGCATCACGACCTTTTCTGTCCATAAACGAAGCATAGTAGTCTCCGATTTTTTGTTCGTCTGAACCTTCCGCATTGCTACCTTTAGCCGCTTCTTCGATAATGGCTTTGACGTCTTTTTGAGATTGGTCATACAGCATGTCAAAAGCGCCATAAGAAGCTTTGTCAGCCGGAATCTTGGCGGTTTTCATCCAAGCACCGTTGACGTAAGCGGCAAAGTTATCGCCGGGTTTGACCAGCGTATCCATGTTTTTTGTAGTGATACCCGAAGTGAGTTCTTTTTGGTTACAAGCCGCCAATAAAACGGAAGCTGATAACAATAAGATTTTTGTATTTCTCATAGAAGTTTTGAGTTTAATTAAAAAGCTAAGTTACTGTTTTTTTAAGAACGTCGCCACACCTTGACAGTGTTGCCTTGTAGAAATTTGTTTGGATTAATTGCTTAAACAAAAAGGAAAACCAATCGCCCTTGGGTTAGTGTGTAATCTATTGAATTTGTTACAATTCGATAGTTTTCTAACGGTTACCCTTGTTAATACTTAGGGTTTTCATCTAAAATTACCGAAATGATAATAATTCAGAGTTAAAATTTGTTTATTATGGAATTGTTATTACTTTTATTAAAATATTTGTAAAATAATAATAATTTAAATGAAATATTCAGCAATTCAGAATTACATCAACGGACATTTTGTTCAACCCTCTACTCCCAAAACTTTAAATGTCATTTCTCCCTTAGACGGGAGTTTTTTATCTACAGTCCCTTTGTCGAGCGCGAAAGATTTAGACGAGGCGGTGAAAGCTGCCCAAGCTGCGTTTCCGGCGTGGAGCAAAACCCCGATTAAGGAACGCGTTCAGGTGTTTTTCAGATACAAAGCGTTATTAGAAAAAAACCTAAAAGAGTTAGCCGAACTGTGTAGCGAAGAAAATGGAAAAACCTATGGCGAATCCGTTGCCGAAATAGAAAAATGTATCGAGCTAACCGAATTCGCCGCGTCATTACCACAATTAATCACCGGCGAATTACTAGAAGTCAGCAAAGGTGTTGAATGCAGAACAGAGCACGTGCCTTTGGGCGTTGTCGCTTCCATTGTTCCTTTCAACTTTCCTTCGATGGTTCCCAATTGGACGATCCCAAATGCGATTGCATTAGGGAATTGCATGATTATCAAACCTTCTGAAAAAGTGCCGTTAAGCTGTGGTCGTTTGGCTGAATTGTTAAAAGAAGCCGGATTGCCGGATGGTGTTTTCAATGTAGTTCACGGCGATGTAGATATTGTAAATGCGATTTGTGACCATCCGAAAATTGAAGCGGTTTCGTTTGTGGGTTCCACGAAAGTAGCGAAGATAGTGTACCAAAGAGCGACCCATAATTTAAAAAGATGTTTGGCTTTAGGTGGTGCCAAAAACCACTTAATGGTCTTACCCGATGCGATTCCGGATATGACGGCGCAGAATGTAGCAGCATCGATGTCGGGGTGTGCCGGACAACGTTGTATGGCGGCTTCGGCTATGATTGGCGTAGGCAATGTGGATGCCATTGTGTCCAAAATATGTGACGAAGCGCGCAAAATAATTCCGGGACAAAATCTTGGGGCGGTCATTAATAAAGAATCTCAAGATAGAATCGAAAACTATATCACCCAAGCTGAAAAAGACGGTGCCAAAATATTAGTCGACGGCAGAAACACCAAAGTCGCCGGAAAGGAAAACGGCACTTATGTTGGGCCAACGGTAATCGACTTCGTAACACCCGAAATGAGTGTGGCAACAGAAGAAATCTTCGGACCTGTAATTTCTATCATCAGAACCAAAACAGTTGACGAAGCTTTGGCTATTGAAAACAAAAATCCGTATGGAAATGCCGCGAGTGTCTTCACCCAAAATGGTGGCATGGCGCGTTACATCATCGACAAAGCCAGTGCGGGAATGATTGGCGTAAACGTTGGCGTTCCCGTACCAAGAGAACCGTTCAGTTTTGGCGGTTGGAACGAAAGTAAATTCGGCGTAGGCGACATCACCGGAAAAAGCTCGATAGAGTTTTGGACCAAATTGAAAAAGAGCACGATAAAATGGAATGCGGAAGCCGGTGTGAATTGGATGAGCTAGAAAAATTATGTTAAATGTTGAATGTTAAATTATTTAGGAGCTAATCCCGCTTTTCACTTCAATCTTTTATGCCGAAAAACGGCACAAAAGGATTTCCGTTGCAATCGGGGCTAGAAAATCTCATTTAAAATTCAACATTCAACATTCAAAATAAAAAATAAAGATGATTACAAAAGAACAAACCCTGACCAAAGAACAAATCATAAGCGATAGCAAAGAATTTAGTTTATTCTCGTGGTCAGCACAAGGAAGTGTCAATCCCATAGCAATAGAAAGAGCTGAAGGCGTTTATTTATATGATTACGACGGCAATAGAATCATCGATTTTTCTTCGGGCTTGATGTCGGTCAATATCGGTCATGGTGACCAAAGAGTTACCGAGGCAGTCGTAGAACAAATGCAGAAAGTAAGTTTTGTAACGCCAAGTTGCACGACGGAAATCAGAGCGAAATTGTCAAGAAAGTTGGCCGAAATCTGTCCGGGCGATTTGAATAAGGCGTTCTATACTTTATGCGGAACTTCCTCCATTGACAACGCGATTAAATTGGCAAGATTGTACACCGGAAGACATAAAATCATCGGAAGATATCGCGCGTTTCATGGCGGTTCCATTGGCGGCATGACCGTTGGTGGCGACCCAAGAAAATTAGCCAACGATTCCCAACAAATGCCAAATGCGGTGCATTTAGACGACCCGTATTATTTCTTTGGCATGAAAGATTTAGATGAAACGACCAAGTTGAATTTAAGTTTGGAATACGTAGAAAGAGTGATTCATCTCGAAGGGAAAACCAATATCGCAGCGTTCATTTTTGAAGGCGAAAGCGGTTCTTCGGGCTGTTTGCATTATCCGAAAGGGTATTTAAAAGGCGTAAAAGCACTTTGTGAAAAATATGGAATCCTATTCGTAGCCGATGAGGTCATGAGCGGTTTTGGCCGCACCGGAAAATGGTTTGGTTTCGAAAACCACGACATTGTTCCTGATATGGTTTGTATGGCGAAAGGATTAACCGCGTCTTATTTGCCGTTAGGCTGTTTGATGGTTTCGGATAAAATAGCCGCCAAATTTGAAACGACGCCCATGATGATTGGCTTAACGTATAACGGTCATCCTGTAGCTTTGGCTGCTGCTTTGGCTGTAATCAACATTTACGAAAGCGACCGATTAATCGAGAATACTCGTAAAATGGGAGCGTATTTAGAATCCAGAATCGAAGAGATGAGAAGTGAACATCCTAGTATGGGAACGTTCAGAAACACCGGATTGTTGGGTTGTTTAGATATCTTAAAAAATAAAAGCACAGGCGAATTAATCGCTCCTTATAACGCCGCAGGCGATGATTTAAAAGTAACGAACGCTATTGCGGGCAAGGTTCGCGAATTAGGTTTGTACACTTTCGTACGTTGGGGTTACATTTTTATTGCACCGCCATTGTGCGTCACGGAAGCGCAAATCGATGAAGGTTTAGCGATTATCAGTGAAGCTTTAAAAATATCAGACGCAGCCTTAGTATAAACAAACTCTAACCCAACATGTCCGAAAACCTAAATCATACAAATTCGTCTTTGTATAGTGAAGACTTGGCGCCGGTTTCAGCCGAAAAGCGAACTTGGACCACATGGAATTATGCTGCCCTTTGGATCAGCATGAGTCTTTGTATTCCGACCTATATGTTATCGAGTTCGCTGATAGAAGGCGGCATGAATTGGTGGCAAGCGATATTGACTATCTTTTTAGGAAACACGATTGTTTTAATCCCAATGATTTTAAACGGTCATGCCGGAGCCAAATATGGGATTCCTTTTCCGGTCTTTGCCAGAGCGAGTTTCGGAACAATGGGTGCCAATATTCCGGCATTACTCAGAGCGATAGTTGCTTGCGGTTGGTTCGGTATCCAAACTTGGATTGGTGGTTTTGCCATTTATCAAATGATGCGTTTGTGGATACCAAGCATAGAAACGTTGCCGCAAATATTTCCTGATTCTTGGGGTTTGCAAACCGGACCGGCGATATGCTTTTTGCTGTTCTGGTTGCTGAATATGTATGTGGTGTATTTGGGCGTTGATAGCATTCGAAAATTGTTGGTATTCAAAGCCATCTTTTTACCGATGGCGGCTTTAGCTTTATTGTTTTGGGCGATTAGCGCTGCGAATGGTTTGGGACCGATTTTGGAAACCCAATCTAAATTCACCAACTCCGTTGATTTCTTCCATTTCTTTTTTCCGGCGCTGACTGGAATGGTAGGTTTTTGGGCAACATTGTCTTTAAACATTCCCGATTTTACCAGATACGCGACTTCGCAAAAAGCACAAATCAAAGGACAGATTTACGGGTTGCCAACGTCGATGACGCTATTCGCCTTCGTTGGTGTTGTTGTGACTTCGGCTACGACGATTGTTTTCGGAACAACGATTTGGGATCCGGTGATATTGGCTGGGAAGTTTGATAGTAAGTTATTGGTAAGTCTTGCCATGATAGCCGTAGCAATTTCAACTTTAGCAACCAATATTGCCGCAAATATTGTCAGTCCGGCGAACGATTTCGCCAATTTATCTCCAAGTAAAATCGATTTCAGAAAAGGCGGTTATATCACAGGGATTATCGGAATTATGATTTTTCCTTGGAAATTAATTGCCGACCCAACGGGTTATATTTTTACTTGGTTGGTAGGCTATTCGAGTTTGCTAGGACCGGTTGGTGGTATCATGATAGTCGATTATTATTTCATCCGAAAACAGACCTTGGTCGTGGATGATTTATACAATAAAAACGGCATTTACAGTTTTTCCAAAGGGTTCAACACCAAAGCGATTTGGGCATTGCTCCTCGGAATTCTCCCTAATGTTCCCGGCTTTTTCTTAACCATCAAAGTAGTAGATAACTCCGTTTTCCCGGAATGGATTTCAGGCTTGTATCATTATGCTTGGTTTGTAGGCTTTGGGATTAGTGGACTAGTGTATTATGTTTTAATGAGAAAAAAATAAAATTATGTTGAATGTTAAATGTTGAAGGCTAAATGAAAACCCATTCAACATACAACATTCAGCATTTAACATAAAAAGAAAATGAGTGTTTTAATTAAAAACGGAAGAATCATAACCGCTACCGATGATTATGTGGCAGATATTTTTATAGAAGGCGAAACAATTTCAGCCATAGGTAAAAATTTTAACGTTCAAGCCGATGAAGTAATCGACGCCTCAGGAAAGTTAGTCATGCCGGGTGGAATTGATCCTCACGTGCATTTGGATATGCCGTTTATGGGAACGTACAGCAGTGACAATTATGAAACCGGAACCCGAGCCGCATTGTATGGTGGAACGACAACTGTGATTGATTTCATTCTGCAAACCCAAGGCAAAAGCCTACAATCCGCGTTACAAGAATGGAAAGGCAGAAGTGATAACAATGCGGTAGGCGATTACAGTTTTCACATGGCGGTGACCGATTTCAATGACGAAACCAAAAAAGAAATCCAGCATTTTATTGAAGTCGAAGGCATCACTTCTTTCAAAACATTTATGGCCTATAAAGGCGCATTGATGATTGATGACCGCCAAATGGTCGGCTTGATGCAAGAAGTTAAAAAACGCGGCGGCTTAATCAACGTTCACGCCACCAATGGCGATATGATTGATTTCTTGATTGCCAAGCACAAATCAGAAGGCAAATTATCACCCTTATACCATTATTTATCCCAACCCGAAGTCACCGAAGCGGAAGCCAGCAGTCGCTTTGCCGATATGGCGGATTACACCGGTTGTCCCGGTTATATTGTTCACCTAACTTGTGAAGGTGCGTTAAACGCAGTGCGATTTGCGACTCGCAGAAACCAACACGTATTCGTAGAAACCTGTATTCAATATTTGATTTTGGATGCGAGTTTGTATGAACAAAATTTTGAAGGAGCTAAATGGGTTATGTCGCCGCCTTTGCGTGAAAAGAAAGACCAAGAAACGCTTTGGGCCGGATTGAATCAAGGTTTAGTCAATGTTGTGGCAACCGACCATTGTCCGTTTATGTGGGAACAAAAATTAATGGGAAAGGACGATTTCTCTAAAATCCCAAATGGCCATCCGGCAATCGAAAACCGAATGGAGTTATTATTTAGCGAAGGCGTAAACAAAGGCAGAATCACGTTGAATAAATATGTAGAAGTCGCTTCAACCAACGCAGCCAAAATCTTCGGCATGTTCCCGAAAAAAGGAACCATTGCCATAGGAAGCGATGCGGATATAGTCTTATTTGATGCCCATGAAAAACACACGCTTTCCGCCAAAACGCATCACATGAATGTGGATTACAGTGGTTATGAAGGTTGGGAACTGACCGGAAAAGTAAAAACCGTTTTGTTGCGAGGCAAAGTAGTAATTGACAATAACGAATGTAAAGTGCAAAAAGGCTACGGCCAATTTGTGAAACGAAATAAAGTGGACGGGAAGATATAATTATGTTGAATTTTAAATTTTAAATGCTAAATGAAAAGGCATTCAACATGCAACATTCAACATTCAAAATAATAAAAGATGAGGATAGTAAAATCAGGCTTAATCCAATTGAGTTTGGCCAAAACCGAAGGCGAAGGCACGATTTCCGAAATTATGGAAGCGATGCTGCAAAAGCACATTCCCTATATCGAAGAAGCCGGAAGACAAGGCGTTCAGATTTTGTGTTTTCAGGAGATTTTTAATACGCCTTATTTCTGTCCCGGACAAGACAGCGCTTGGTATGCTTCGGCAGAAAGTGTGCCCGGTCCAACGACAGAAAGAATGCAGGTTTACGCCGAGAAATATGACATGGTGATTGTTGTTCCGGTGTATGAAAAAGACCAAGCCGGCGTTTTATACAACACTGCTGCGGTTATTGATGCTGATGGAACGTATTTGGGTAAATACCGCAAAAATCACATTCCGCAAACGGGTGGTTTTTGGGAGAAGTTTTTCTTCAAACCGGGAAATTTAGGTTATCCTGTTTTTCAAACCAAATACGCTAAAATCGGCGTTTACATTTGCTATGACAGACATTTTCCTGATGGTGCCAGATGTTTGGGATTGAACGGTGCCGAAATTGTTTACAATCCATCCGCCACAACCGTTGGACAATCCCAAAATTTATGGAAACTCGAACAACCGGCACATGCCGTGGCCAATGGTTATTTCATGGGTTGTATCAACCGAGTAGGCATTGAAAAACCTTGGAACTTGGGACGCTTTTATGGTACATCTTATTTCGTGAATCCGTTGGGTGAAATTTTCGCCTGCGCTTCTGAAGATAAAGATGAGTTGTTGGTAGCCGAATTCGATTTGGATTTAATAGAACAAATCAGAGCCAAATGGCAATTCTACCGAGACCGGAGACCCGAAACTTATGGTGAAATTACAGCACCTTAGAAAATAATTATGTTGAATGTTAAATGCTAAATTTTGAATGAAAGGCATTTAACATTCAAAATTCAAAATTTAACATAGAAAAAATATGAGCATAAAAAATAACCGATTAACCCCGGCCGAATACCAGGAGAACTTCACTGATATTCATCCGCCATTTGAAACCAGAGATGCCGCTGTGGTGGAAGCCAACCGTTGTTTGTTTTGTTACGATCCGCCATGTATGAAGTCGTGTCCGACGTCTATCAACGTACCCAAATTCATCAGACAAATCACGACGGATAATATTAAAGGCTCAGCACATACCATTTTTTCTTCCAATATTATGGGCGCGGGATGCAGTAAAGTGTGTCCGGTAGAAAAATTATGCGAAGGCGCTTGTGTCTATAATTTAATGCACGAAACGCCTATTAATATAGCCAAACTCCAACGCTATTCGACTGAAAAAGCGATGGAAAACAATTGGCAACTCTTCGATAGAAAGCCATCAAAAGGCAAAAAAGTCGCTATTGTTGGTGCCGGTCCTGCGGGTTTGAGTTGTGCGCATACTTTGAGCCGTGAAGGAATCGATGTGACCATTTATGAAAAAGAAAGCAAAGGCGGTGGTTTGATGACTTACGGTATTGCCGCTTATAAAGTAACGCCTGAATTTTGCGAAGAGGAGGTGAATTACATCACTTCCATTGGTGGCATCGACATCAAATACAATCAAGAATTTGGCAAAGACGTCACTTTGGAACAATTACAACAAAACTACGATGCGGTTTATATGGCGTTCGGAGTTGGATTGGCGCGTCAATTAGACATTGAAGGCGAACATTTACAAGGTGTTGAAGATGCGATTAAATTCATTTACGAATTACGCGATAATGATTATTCCAAAATTGCCGTAGGCGATAAAGTAGCCGTAATCGGAATGGGAATGACTGCTATCGATGCCGCTACGCAAGCCAAGAGATTAGGTGCTTCCGATGTGACTTTGGTGTACCGAAGAACACAATCCGAAATGCCTTGTACTGAAAAAGAATTGGACATTGCCAAACTCGACGGTTGTAAAGTAATCTGGTTGGCATCTCCCAAAGAAATCAGAGGCGAAAACGGTAAAGTCTCTCAACTGGTTTGCGATGTAATGAAACTCGGCGAACCCGATGCCAGCGGCAGAAGAAGTCCGGTAGTTTCGGGAGAAACTTTTACGCTAGATGTAGATATGGTCATCAAAGCTGCCGGGCAAATGCCTTTCCAATCTTTGGTGAATGACAATAATATCGAAAACAACAACGGCAAAATTGTCGTTGATGGAAAATCATCCGCTAAGATAGCCGGTGTATTTGCCGGTGGCGATTGCGTCAACGGCGGAAGAGAAGTGGTCGATGCGGTACAAGCCGGAAAAGACGGAGCCGCCGCTATTTTAAAATACATCATCAGTCCGGATTATATCATCGAATCCGAATTAAAACCAACTTTTAATAACTAAATTTATGATGAATGCTAAATGTTAAATGTTGAATGGAATGAAAACAGAGAACAAAATAGTAACCTTAACTTTTGATTTTTCTATTGCCATTATTGGTTTGTATAAAACTTTATTAGATCAAAAAGAGTGTGTGATTTCTAAACAATTACTTCGAAGCACCACTAGCATCGGAGCGAATGTGGAAGAAGCCAATGCCGCTCAAACTAAGAAAGATTTTATTGCGAAAATGTCGATTGCTTCAAAAGAGGCCAGAGAAACAAAATATTGGTTACGGCTTTTAGATAAAAGTAAGCTGGTTCCCTTAGATTATTCAACATTTTAATACAGATTGAGCACATCATCAACATCATAACCAAGATTGTAAAAACAAGTCAAACGTCTTTACAATAAGAAACATTCAAAATTCAACATTCAAAATTTAACATAATAAAATTATGGCAGATATATCAACCGATTTTTTAGGCATAAAATCTCCAAATCCGTTTTGGTTAGCCAGTGCGCCACCAACCGATAAATTAATCAATGTTGTCCGTGCTTTTGAAGCAGGTTGGGGCGGCGTGGTTTGGAAAACTTTAGGTTCCCAAGTCAAAAATGTGTCTTCGCGTTACTCTTCTGTGGAATATGGAAGAAAACGCATCATGGGTTTCAATAATATAGAATTGATCAGCGACCGACCTTTAGAAATCAACCTCAAAGAAATCACCCAAGTCGTAAAAATGTTCCCCGACCGAGCGATGATTGTTTCGCTGATGGCAGATAACGACCGAAAATCATGGCACGATTTAATCATGAAGTGTGAAGATGCCGGAGCGATGGGCTTTGAATTAAATTTTGGTTGTCCTCATGGTATGACCGAAAGAGGCATGGGCGCCGCCGTTGGCCAAGACCCGGAAATTGCCAAAATGGTAGTCGAATGGGTAATGGAAAAAGCCACGATTCCTGTAATTACTAAGCTTACGCCCAATGTGCATTCCGTTGTTCCAACCGGAAGAGCAGCGGTTGAAGGCGGAACCAGCGCACTGAGTTTAATCAATACCATACAAAGTGTCACCGGAATTGACTTGGATACTTTAGTGCCCAATCCCTACGTAGCCGGAAAAAGTGTTTTTGGTGGTTATTGCGGTCCGGCGGTGAAGCCGATTGCTTTAAAAATGCTTACGACTGTTGCGCAAGATGAAGTAACCAACAAAGTGCCGATTTCCGGAATTGGTGGTGTTAGTACTTGGAAAGATGCGGTTGAATTCATGTTGTTAGGCGCGACTTCAGTACAAGTTTGTACCGCAGCCATGACGCATGGTTTCCGAATAGTAGAAGACATGTGCGAAGGTCTAAACAACTGGATGGATGAAAAAGGCTATCAGAAAACCACCGATTTCATTGGCAAATCTGTAGAAAAAATCACCCATTGGGAAGACTTGGACATCAACTACCACCACATTGCCAAAATAGACCAAGACAAATGCATTCATTGTGGTTTGTGTTACATCGCTTGCGAAGACACGTCACACCAATCCATTAACATCGAAAGAGGTATTCCATATAACAATTACACGATTAAAGAAGAGGAATGTGTAGGCTGTAATTTGTGCAAATTAGTTTGTCCGGTTGATGAATGTATCACGATGGAAGTCCACCGAGTGGCTCCCGAATATGTGAATTGGAAAGATTGGCAAGAAAGAGGTTTGCCGTTAAATGACCACTAGAAATTATTTTAAATGTTGAATGAAAAACTGTAAAATCATTCAACATTTAGCATTCAAACCCGAGGCGCAGCCGAATTGTATGGAGCGCCGCGGAATAAATTCAACATAAAATGAAAATAAATTCCGCTCGACTAGAGCAATACTTCGAAGCCATGAGCTTAATCGGCAAAATTGGCGAAACCGGCACTTGTCGTCCTGCGCATACTGAGTTGGAAAAACAAGGATTTGAAATCGCCGGTTCTTGGATGAAGGAAGCCGGTATGACCGTTCGCATCGATAATTTCGGAAACCTAATCGGAAGACTCGAAGGCAAAAATCCTGACTTACCTGTTTTGATGATGGGTTCGCATCTCGATTCCCAACCTTACGGTGGTCGTTTTGATGGCGTTGCCGGAGTGCTTTGTGCGATTGAAGTAGTGAAAACTTTACATGAAAACGGCATCGTTCCGGAAAGAAGTATCGAAGTCATTTCTTTTGCTGATGAAGAAGGGTGGCGCTTTAACAAAGGCTTATTCGGATCGCGCGGCATTTTAGGAAAACTCGAAGAAGGTGAATTAGAACGCGCTGATGCAGCAGGGATTACTCGCGGTCAAGCGTTGGTAGCTTTTGGTTGCGACATCACCAAATTCAAAGATTCAGAATACCAACCCGGAAGCATTTTTTGCTTTTTAGAATTGCATATTGAGCAAGGACCGATTTTAGATTTGGCCAATAAACCTATCGGAGTCGTTTCCGGAATTTCTGGACCGCTTTGGTGGACCGTCAAGCTCAAAGGAATGGCTGGGCATACCGGTTCTGTTCCGATGCCGATTCGGAAAGATGCGTTGGTTGGTGCCGCCGAAATCATTGTAGCCGTTAATGAAATAGCCAATCAAGTTCCCGGAAATCCAACCGTTGGAACCGTTGGAACGCTGAATATTTTTCCGGCATCCAGAAATATTATTCCCGAGGAAGTAACTTTTACGGTTGATTTGCGCGACATCGATTTGGAAAGAAGAAACCGTTATGAAAAGCAACTTCGCGATAGAATAGAATTCATTTGTGCTAAACATAAACTCACTTACGAAATCTCTGAAGACACCAAAAGCGATCCAAGATATTGTGCTGATTGGATTAAAGAAATCATCCACGCCGAATGTCAAAAACTACAATTAGACGAAATCGAATTGATGAGCGGCCCGTTTCACGATGCGTTGGCGTTGTCTTATGTCTGCGATTACGGAATGATATTTGTGCGTTGCAAAGATGGCATCAGTCACAATCCACTCGAATATGCTTCGTACGAAGATTTGGCGATTGGTGCTAATGTTTTATTAGGAACGGTACAGCAAATTCTTAATCGATAACAGTTTTATCTTATAGGCTAAAAGTTAAATTAACGAAAATATTTCTTCCCATACGCGGGATTTTATTCCAGTCGGAGTAAGTCGTATAATAGTTATCCAATATATTTTCGGCACCTATTTTTGTATATAATTTACTTCCTGCAAACGAAAATTTGTACCCGAAATTAGCATTCAGCAAGGCAAAATCAGGTGTTTTAGTTTCTCCATAAACAGCGCCAAATTGGTTTTGGGTAACATTACCAACACATTCCAAAGTGGCATTGAATTTCAATTGAGTGTAACTCAAAGCCGTTTTGTAACTCAAAGGATTGATGAGTGGCAAATCATTGTTATTGCTGTCTTTTCCTCGGCTGTACAATAAGTTTACGTTCCATTTCCACTTTTTGCTAAAAGTCCATTCCGCGTTAAAATCGACATTGAAAATGGTTGCATAATCCAAAGCCGTATACAATTTTACGCCATTGGCACCAATGGTCATCGGGACTAAAATATCATCAGGAGTTCCTATGATGTAATTAGTGATATGAAAATAGGAAGAAGTGATTTTGGTACTGATTTTTTCTTTTTTGTAACCAAAGAAAATATTGCTTTCGAATGATTTTTCGTTTTTCAAGTTCGGGTTGCCAATATAGTCAAAGCGGTCGGAGCTGTTGAAAAGATAGAATCCGTAGCCTTCGGAAACCGATGGTGCTCTTTCGCCATATCCACCCCCAAAGCCATATTCCCAATTGTTTTTATTGTAGTTGTAATTGACCGCCATGCTTTTTAAGAAACGCGATTTTTGGGCTTCCATTTCGGGATAAAAAATTTGCAGACTTTGCAATCCGAAATCACTCGCAACCTCATTGGTATGACTGCCAATAGAAACCGAAATTTTTAAACCGGAATGGCAATTAAATACCCAATTGTCCTCAACAAACAAACCGGTGAAAAAAGTGCGCACATCGGGCCAAGTATACATGAACATGCTGTTTTCATTAGGGTCAGCAGGATACATGGTCATTTCTGCTACTGACTTGTTGTAAAACGAATTCAGATTGGCTAAAAAGTGATGGTTGTTTTTCAAACCGCTGATTTTGGAATACATCCCAAAAGTTTCGCTCCAACCCGGCATGTCCATGTGAATGGGAACTGATGGTCGAGTGGTATCGTCCATTCGGTGTGTTATGGTGTTGAAATAAATTTTGGTTTCCCAGTCTTTTAACAAAGGTGATTTCGGCAATATTACATATTTCAGCGAAGTGATTAAGGCTTCTGCCAAAGAAACATCCATAGGCAAAGCCGGATAACCAACATCAGTAGCTTTATCATAAATCACTGAAGCTTCAATCAATTGGTTTTGACGGAATTTAAAACCCGTAGTACCGGAGAAATTGAGTTTCCTGAATTGGGAATACAATATTTCTCTATTGTTTCCGGCATTATAATTCTCGGCTTCTCGAAACATAATATCAGTATCAAAATAGTAAGTACTGTCGGCAAAATTGACAGACGAACCGATTATTTTTTGACGATTGTTAGATTCAAAACCGGTGTTTAGTGCGAAATTCCAATTTGGTGTTCCGAATTTGCTTTGGGTGCGTTTCAAATCAATAGCGCCTCCAATGGTTGAACCGAAACAGCTGCCTTGTTGTCCTGAATTTACAGTCGCTTGAGAAAGATTCGACACTTCTACATAAGAAGTGATTGGATCCATTTTATCCGTACAAGCGCCAAAAATTCGCATCCCGTCAATGGTAATTAGGGTTCTTTCAGTAGCCATGCTATTGATAATGGGTTCCCAAGCATAAGCGCCGCGTTTGACCAAATCGACTTTACTTCCTTTGTCTAAAAACTCATCGATAGTAGCAAGAGATTTGGTTAATTTTTCGTGGATTTGGGTTTTTTTGCCAATGACAATTACTTCTTTTAAATCTTTGGGCAACAAAGAGTCTTTTGCTTCTTGAGCATAGGAGATGAAGCCATTGAGTAATAGCAATAGGATAATTTTTTTCATCACAGTTAGATTTAAAAAGGTCTCACTAGTTTGTCAGCAAGACCTTTTTGAGTGGATTTAGAATTCGATTTCGAAGAAAATGCTGCTTTCCAAAACGCTTTCGGTAATGGCTTCGCCTTTTAAAACCGTGGCTTCGGCATTCAACAATTGCAAGTTGATTTTCCAATAACCGGTCATGGTTAAGGAAAGTTTGCCTTCGTATAAGCCGCCGTCTGCTTTTTGAGTAGCGTCAACATTATTCGGTGAACTGTGGTTGCCCATGCTTGGCATTCTTGGGTCTATTTTTACGGTATAACCATTTACAACCGGGAAGTTCATCATATCTTGCATTTTCCATACGCCAAAAACGACATCATTAACAGCGACTTTAGGGTGGTGTGGTTCGGCATAAGCC
The DNA here is from genome assembly GCF_003634615.1 of Flavobacterium sp. 102. Taxonomy (NCBI): domain Bacteria; kingdom Pseudomonadati; phylum Bacteroidota; class Flavobacteriia; order Flavobacteriales; family Flavobacteriaceae; genus Flavobacterium; species Flavobacterium sp. 102. Next base: position 935,759 of record NZ_RBKX01000001.1, read on the forward strand.
ACGATGTATTTTGCACCATCAGTACCGGTAAAAGTATTCACTCTTCTTTTAACTGAAGCCGGAACATCAATCACAGAAGTAGCGGTGAAATCCGTTCCATTGATGGTGTAGTCTACTTTTAAATCCCAGTATTCGGTTGCGTTTTGAGCCATTTGAAAAACAATGTAACCGTTATATAAAGTGCCGTTAGTAGTAACTTTTTCCACCGTCGATTTCGGGCAAGAATGGCTCATCATAGCCATGTGCATTATTGGCATCCAGTTTACTTCGGCATTTGTAACATAATTACCGCTAGTGTTGTCTTTGATTCTAAGGGAAATTTCGTTGAAGCCTTGCTCCAAACTCCCTAAATGAGAATACAGTTCAATAGTGTGTGTTTCGTTAGAGAATTCTTTGAACTTTGTGAGTTCGGCTAATTCATCGGTTGGCGTGTTGTCATCATCAGAAGAACAAGCGGTAAATGTCATTGTAATGGCCAATAAAAAGAAGGCAAGCGTATATTTTAATAAGGTTTTCATTTTTGTAAATTTTAGATAATAAGAATTTCATTGGAACAACTTCCAATAGTTTTTGGACAAGAATCGTCCAGTCAATCTCAGTAAGATTGATAAAAATTTAAAATTTAAGCCGAGAAAGTTGGCGGATGAAAAACGGCAAACCCATTCAAGTGAAAGTAAAGATTGGAATAGTAGTCGCCAATAGTGTTTTTAGGCTGACAATAAGATTGTCTTGCAATAAGCGGTTGGATTTCCTCAAAAAACAACACTTCTGTTTCGTGAAGTTGTATTTTTTTTGTGGGTGAAAGGGGTTTTTCTTGCTCTGAAGCTTTGGCCAATTCTTTCATCAACTGACACTTTCCGTTACACTTCAGTTCAGGTTTGGCTTTGTTTTCACAAAGTACTTTTGAGATGTAATCATAGTTAATGATGTAATCTGCTACCGGAAGTATCGGTTTCAGGAACATGACAAGTGCTATTATGATTACTAAGTTTTTCACGAGACAAATTTAAGCAGGAAAAGGCGGCTTTTTATATGATTATGGTCATATTTTTAGTATTTTTATAAAAACTAATTTTGTAACATATAGTAGAGATTACTGTTCATAAAGGCAGTTAGCTCCATAAAATACTCAAAATCAAAATGCAAATAGACTTAGATTTACTCTTCACTTGGGGCGCTATAGCTAAGGAATATAAAAAGGGCGAAATGATTTTTTGTGAAGATGAGATGGCCAACTTTTATTTTCAAATTATCGAAGGAAGTATTAGGATGTACAATTCCAATGACGAAGGCAAAGAGTTTACACAAGGCTATTTTTCGGAAGGTCAAAGTTTTGGAGAGCCACCTGTGTTTATCAATGAAATTTATCCTTCGACCGCTGTAGCTTTTCAAGACAGTAAAATAATTAAATTGTCCAAGGACAAGTTTTTAAAAATCTTGGATGAATATCCATCCATACAAAAACAATTTTTAAACTTGATGTGTCGTCGCATTCACTCAAAGACAATTACCTCTAAGGACATTATCAATCAAAAACCCGAATTCAGAATAATGGCCTTTTTAAATGCAAATAAAAAAGGAAAACTCGGATGTGAAAAAGAGCAAGTGCCTTTTACTCGACAAGAGATAGCCAATTTTACAGGCTTGAGAGTTGAAACCGTAATCAGGGCTTTATCAAAAATGGCCAAAGCCAAAAAAGTTGACATTATCAACCACAAAATATTTTACTAATGAACTTCAATAGTAAGTTTTGGTTAAAATTCTCTCTCATTAACTTGTTGATAGTTGCGTTTCTTGGGCTTTTGATGCGATATAAAATTGGTTTCGAATTTCCATTCTTTAACCAAAAAAATCTTCAACATTCCCATTCTCATTTTGCCTTTGCCGGTTGGATTAGCCATACATTGATGGTGCTGATGGTTGGGTTTTTGGAGAAAAGAGGAGGAAGGCTCTTCGACAGCACTCAGACTGACAAAAAGGGGATAAGGGAAGAGGGAAAAGGGATAAGGTTGATGATTTATAATAAGATTTTTATAGCCAATTTGATTTGCGCTTATGGCATGTTGGTCTTTTTTATTATTCAAGGTTATGGAGCCATGTCAATCGTGTTTTCTAGTGCTTCTATAGTTGTGGCGTATATTTTTGCATATCAATATTGGAAAGATTTAAAAAAGGTTGACCAAACATCGCTTTCTGTTAATTGGTTTAAAGGCGCGATTTTTTTTAATGTTATTTCTTCCTTGGGCACTTTTGCTTTAGCGTATATGATGGTTAGTAAAAATATTCATCAAAATGAATACTTAGCCTCAATTTATTACTACCTGCATTTTCAATACAACGGTTGGTTTTTCTTTGCCTGTATGGGATTGCTGGTATGTTTTCTCGATTTAAAAACCACTGATTCGCCTTTTATTAAAAAGGTGTTTTGGCTGTTTTTCATCGCTTGTCTTCCGGCTTATTTCTTATCCACACTTTGGTTAGATTTGCCACTGTGGATTTATATTTTAACCGTAATTTCCGCTTTTCTTCAAGTTTTTGCGTGGTTTCCATTTTTAGTTATTTTGGTCAAAACTAAAAAAACTGTTCTTGAAAACTATCCTTTCTTTCTGCGATACATCATCCTATTTGTAGCCATGGCTTTTAGTATGAAGTTGTTGTTGCAATTGGGTTCAACTGTTCCGGCACTTAGTCAAATGGCTTTTGGTTTTCGACCTATTGTTATTGCCTATTTGCATTTAGTTTTATTAGCGGTTATCAGTTTGTTTTTGTTGTTTTACATTTATGCCAATCATTTCTTTTTTATCCATAAATCCATCAAATTTGGGATTACACTTTTCTCTATCGGCGTTTTTTTAAACGAATTATTGTTGGCCATTCAAGGGATTGCATCGTTTAGTTATACCGTAATTCCGTACGTAAATGAGATGCTTTTTGGTATAGCATTGATACTTGTTTCAGGCATTGGTATCACTGCTTTTTATTCGATTAAAAAAGTTAAAATCCCTACAGTTTTATGAGTTGAATCATAAAATAACTGTTTCATAGTTAGGTACTTTGTGTGTATAAACCAAGTATTTAATATTATGAAAAATTCCATTAAAATTTTGCTTTTAGCTTGTTTTTTTGCTACTGTTGGTTGCAAACAAAACAGCGAAACTCCAGTTGAAACCACCGAAGCCATAGAGACCCAAAATGTAGGTCAGGAAGGTGTACAAGACGAAACCTCCAATCCAAATATTGTTCAGGTGGCTTCCGGAAGTAAAGACCACACTACATTAGTAGCGGCTGTAAAAGCGGCTGAGTTAGTAACTTCTTTAAGCAATGCCGGACCTTTTACCGTTTTTGCGCCAACCAATGCCGCTTTTGATAAATTACCGGCCGGAACCGTTGATGATTTATTAAAACCGGAAAAAAAAGCCGATTTGCAAAACATTTTAGGCTATCACACTTATGTGGGAACCTTGAAGGTAGAATACATGCAAGAAGGACAAGAGTTTGACATGGTTTATGGAGGCAAAGTAAAAATCACCAAGCAAGGCGAAAAAACTTTTGTAAACGGCTCTGAAATTGTAGCTTCGATTGAAACTTCCAACGGGATTATTCACGTAATCGGAGACGTCTTACTTCCAAAATAGGATAATTATTAATTCAAATCTTGTTTTTCTTTTTTGAAAGGGAAAAGGCGTGGAAGTTGTCATTCACGCCTTTTTTGTGATTAAAATCATAAACAAAGGTATTTTATTTTCCTCTATTTGCAATACAAATTCAATGTCTTTCGGCTATGATTCCACCGAGAAAATACCTATTCTTATTGCTGCTATTGTTGGCTTTATTTTCAAGTTACAATTATATTATTTATACCGATACGTCGGCTTATGGAAATGTACGATTGTCAGAAAAGGCGCTTCAGGGCGAGAAACTTTGGCTACAAAACAATTGTAATTCCTGTCATCAAATTTATGGTTTGGGCGGTTATCTCGGACCCGATTTGACCAATGTATATTCCTTTAGAAAGCGGGATGAGAAGTTTTTGAAATCAATGTTCAACAGTGGTATTAAAACCATGCCGAGGTTTGATTTCAATGAAACTGAAAAAGAAGAATTGTTACAGTATCTCAAAGAAATAGACCAAACCGGACAGTATCCGAATACCAAAGCCAAGATTGAGGCTGATGGTTGGGTCAAAATTCAAAACCAAAATGAAACGCATGAATAATACCCATTATCCTTTTTACTTTATTGCTTCCGGATTGATTTCTTTACTATTGGGGTTGTTTTGCGGATTGCTTGGCGGTTTCCAATATGTTATTCCCGAATTTATCAAAGAAACACTACCGTTTCAGACACTTCGACCATTACATACTTTATTTGTCGTTTCATGGGTTTTACTAACGGCGACAGGCGGTGTTTACTATTATTTGGGTCAAAATAACGAAGCCAAATTACCCAATCAAAATCTGATTAAAACTCATTTGTGGGTATTTATTCTTAGCGGATTGGGAATTGCAATATCTTATTTATTTAAAAATTTTGCCGGAAAAGAATACCTCGAATTCCCAAGCTATTTCTATTTTCCAATTGTCTTAGGTTGGATTCTATTTGGTCTTACTTATTTCAAAACGTTAGTTCCGACTTTCAAAAATTGGCCGGTGTATTACTGGATGTGGGCCACAGGTATTGTGTTGATGATTTACCATTTCACCGAAGCGCATTTGTGGTTACTGCCCTATTTCAAAGCGCATTTTGTACAAAATGTAGCCATGCAATGGAAGGCCGGCGGTTCTTATGTAGGTTCTTGGAACATGTTGGTTTACGGCACGGCGATTTATGTTATGACCAAAATCAGCAAAGAGGAGCGTTATGCAAAGTCAGGGAAAGCGTTTTTCTTTTTCTTTTTAGGATTGACTAATTTGATGTTTGGCTGGGCGCATCACGTTTATATTATCCCGACAGCGTCATGGATAAGGTATCTCGCTTACGGCATTAGCATGACTGAATGGATTATACTCTTTTCGATTATTTATGACTGGAAAAAGAATTTGTCTCAGAAGAAAAAAAACGAGTTTGCTTTGGCTTATCAATTCATGCGCTTAGCTGATTTTTGGGTGTTTTTGAATATTATTTTGGCGCTGTTGATTTCTATTCCGGCTATCAATTTATTTACACATGGCACGCATATTACGGTGGCACATTCGATGGGAACTACCATTGGCATTAATACTTTGATATTGTTATCTTCAGTCACTTATATTTTGGAGTTGAATAACTGTTTGGTTCCCGTAAAGAGAATCCAAATTGGGCTCAAGATTTTCAACATTTCGTTTTTTCTTTTCTGGATCAGTTTGTTGTTGATGGGCATAAAAAAGGCCCATAGGACACACTTTAATCAAGCGATTTCTTTTGCCCAATTTCAGGATTCTATGCACTGGTTTTATGTCCTATTTGTGTTTTTCGGCCTAGGTATTTTGGTAGGATTGTATCTAATTGTCTTTGAACTGCTGATAAACATCAAAAAACATCTCTCTTCTTCCTTGGTATGACATATATCATACTTTATATGGAATGATTTCACAAAATTCGCCCCTTATTAAAAAACGTTACCTCATGACTACTACAAACAATATCCATACTTTTCACATACCCGTAATGGGATTGGCTTATACCATTGACAGTCCGATTCGTGTAGCACAATTTGGTATTTCCTCCGTAATATCCATCACCGATGACGAACTGATAGAAAAAATGCGGGCTTTTTACAGTAAAAAATTCAGTCTGCCTTACCATGAGATTACGCAAAAATGCCATGATTACCGTGCGGAGCGAATTAAGCATTATCTGAATTTGGTTGATACTATAGTCAAAGACAAATTTGAAATTTTCAAAAATGAACTGGCCGAGAACAAAACGGCTTTGGAAAATTACATCGCTATGTTGCCCAATAAATCCGAATTGAAAAACGGACTTCAAAGATTCATCGAGGAAGGATTGTTAATCAAAGAATCCGTTAAAAGTTACTTGGCTGAACATTTTTTCCCCGGAGAAATCGATGTGAATATCATGACTAAAGTGGACAAAGATAATTTTAATAAAAACGAACAATTACCGGTTGAATTCAATGATGCTCATGCTTCTTTGCGTGGTTTTGCTGAGAGTAGTTTGAGTTCTTCTGTAGTGCTTTCTGCAGGGATGAATCCAAGGCTGTACAGCTATTTTGAAAAATTTCCTGTGTTTTATCCTGATGCGAAAGGACGACTGCAAAAGAAAATTATTCTGAAAGTGAGCGACTTTCGTTCGGCGATGATTCAAGGGAATTTTTTGGCCAAAAAAGGGCTTTGGGTTTCGGAATACCGCATCGAATCGGGATTGAATTGTGGCGGACATGCATTTGCAACAGACGGTTTTTTGATGGGGCCAATCTTAGAAGAATTTAAAGCCAAAAAAGAACAGTTGGTGCAGTCAGCTCATGAATTGATGGTGAAGGCTTTAGAAGCTAAAAATCTAGCTGTTCCGACTCAGCCACTCAGTTTAAAAATCACAGCTCAAGGCGGTGTTGGGACAGGAGAAGAACATGATTTTTTAATCGAAAATTACAAATTAGATTCCGTAGGTTGGGGTTCACCATTCCTATTGGTTCCCGAAGCCACTTCAGTCGATAATGAAACCAGATCACTTTTGGCGAAAGCTCAAGAAGCTGATTTTTATTTGAGTGATATTTCACCACTGGGTGTTCCCTTTAATTCGGTGAAAGGGATGAGTAATGACCTTTGGAAACAAAAAAGAATTGACGACAATAAAGCCGGAAGTTCTTGTCCGAAAAAATTGTTAGCATTGAGTAAAGAATACGATCCGCAAGGCATGTGTACGGCTTCTAAAAAATACCAGGATATTAAATTAGCCGAATTAGAAGTTCAGAAAGACAATCTGTCTGAATCAGACATACAGAAAAAGCAAGCCAAAATATTTGAAAAATCGTGTCTGTGCGTGGGCTTGGCTAATGCTTCATATATAGAAAATGATATTGAAGTTAAAGGCCAACAACAAGGTATTGTGATTTGTCCGGGACCAAATTTAGCTTATTTTGACAAAGTGGTTTCTTTGGCTCAAATGGTAAAGCATATTTATGGCAATGCCAATGTATTGTCGGATATCAATCGCCCAAATATGTTTGTTAAAGAGCTGAAAATGTATGTGGATTATTTGAAAAACGAATTGGAAAACTATACCGAGGAATTCACCACAGCCCAACTCAAAAAATGGAATGCCTTTAAAAGTAATGTGTTGACGGGAATTGATTATTATTTGGATTTGTTTGAAACAACTAATTCCTTTACCAAGGAAAAGAATACTATCCGAAAACAATTGCAGTTTTATAAAGCGGAAGTGAATCAGATTGCTATTCCGGTTTTGGAGAATGTATAACTTATCGAAGTGTAATTTTTACCGCAGGATTTATAGGCAAAGTGTTTTCCAAACGACAGTAAGAATTGGGTAATTTTCCAATGGTTTCTACTTGGTTTCTAAAATGCTGAATGTAATAAGTTCCGGTATATTCATTGTATTTCAGATAGTCAATCATATCGTTGAGTTCATCTTTGGCCAGCAATTCGGAGTGATAAGTGGTACGGACTTCAAAAGCAATATCAGCATTTAAAAGCAATTGCATGGATTTTTCAAATTGGTCAAATAAATCGGATTGTGTGATAAACGAAAACGACTCTTTGGTAGACTTAAAATCGAGTGCTACATAATCTATCAATTGTTGTTCTATCAGATGTTTAAGGACTTCAGGTTTGGAACCATTGGTATCCACTTTTACCAAAAAACCCATCGCTTTCACAAGACTGATTTGTTCTATTATATCTTTGTGAATTAAACATTCGCCACCACTGAAAACTACTGCATCGAGCAGGCCTTTTCGCGTTTCTAAAAAAGAGATCATTTCGGAAAAGGAGAATTTTCCTTTCCCGAAAACAATCTCAGGATTATAGCAATACAAACACCGCATATTGCAACCGGCATACCAAAGGATGCAAGCGCTTTTGTCCGGATAATCCAAAAGGGTAAAAGGAGTTATATTACTCACTGGTTTAACCATTTGGACATTCTTTAAAATGGATTCGTTGTTTGTGCTCTCCTTTCTTACCGATATTAAAACTTTCTACCGGGCGATGATATCCCATCACTCTGGTGTAAACGAGGCATTTGGTTCTCAAATGTTGGTTTTCTTTTAAAATCTCATTAGTTTTTGTTTTCATATGTAATATTTTTTTGGTTTTCTATTAAAACATCGTCGCATTTTGGGCAGAATTCGTGTTCACCGTTGAGGTAACCGTGAACCGGACAAACACTGAATACCGGTGTGACTGTGATATAAGGCAATTTGAATTTAGACAAGACCGTTTTGATAAAGTTTTTGCAAGCTTCCGAAGTGCTGATTCTTTCGTTCATATACAAATGCAGTACCGTTCCGCCGGTGTATTGACATTGCAAATCGTCTTGCATTAAGAGTGCTTCAAACGGATCTTGGGTAAAATCTACCGGAATTTGGGAACTGTTGGTATAATAAATATTTTCTTCCATGCCGGCTTGCAAGATATTTGGATAGCGTTTTTTGTCTTCTTTGGCGAAGCGATAAGTAGTGCCTTCCGCCGGAGTGGCTTCCAGGTTGTACAGATTACCAGTGGTTTCCTGAAATTCTTTCATGCGGTTGCGAATATGGTTTAAAATTTCCATAGAGAATTCATGTCCGAACGTTGTTGAGATGTCTTGTTTGTCTTCAGTGAAATTGCGTACCATTTCATTCATTCCATTGACACCAATGGTAGAAAAGTGATTCCGGAAATGCGGCAAATATCTTTTGGTGTAAGGATACAAACCGCGGTCATACATCTCTTGGATGAATTGTCGTTTCTTTTCCAAAGTCGATTGCGCCAATGCCATCAATCGGTCTAATTGATTGTACAGTTCTTCTTTATTGCCTTCGTATAAATAACCTAAACGTGCCATGTTGATGGTCACAACTCCGATGCTTCCGGTCATTTCGGCACTACCGAACAAACCGTTGCCTCGCTTTAATAATTCTCTTAAATCGAGTTGCAAACGACAACACATGCTGCGAACGGCATTAGGTTTGTAAGCATTCGGGTTTTCGACTTTATTGCCGTTTTCATCCAAAAGATATTGGCTTCCAATAAAATTCTGGAAATAGGACGAACCAATCTTAGCTGTGTTTTCAAACAACAGTTCGGTATTTTCGCCGTTCCAATCAAAATCTTCGGTGATGTTTACTGTTGGAATTGGAAACGTAAATGGTTGACCATTGGCATCGCCTTCCGTCATTACGGTATAATAGGCTTTATTGATGAGATTCATTTCGGGTTGGAAATGTTCGTAGCGCAATTCAATGAGTGAATCCACGCCACGTTCTTTGGCGCGCGACAAAATACTTTCGTTGGTAATCGTTTCAAATAAATGATGGTCATTTTTGGTCGGAATTTGTTCTTTTAAATCCGCCGGAACTACCCAATCCAAAGTAATATTGGTAAAAGGTGATTGTCCCCAACGCGCGGGCACATTCAGGTTATAGACAAAACTGCGAACGGCTTTTAAAACATCGTCAAAAGACAAATTGTCTTTGAAAACATATGGCGCCAAATATGTGTCAAACGAACTGAACGCTTGTGCGCCGGCCCATTCGCTTTGCAAAATCCCCAGAAAGTTAGCCATTTGTCCCAAAGCTTCTCTAAAATGCGATGGTGCTTTGCTTTCCACACGACCTCGAACGCCGTTGAAACCGTCATTGAGTAAAACCCGCAAACTCCAACCGGCGCAATATCCGGTTAGGCAATCTAAATCGTGGATGTGCAAATCTCCGTTGCGGTGCGCATAACCTTCTTCTTTGGAATACACTTTATCCAACCAATAATTGGCAATGATTTTTCCGGCTACGTTGTTTACCAAACCCGCATTGGAGTAAGAAGTATTGGCATTGGCATTGATACGCCAGTCAGTTTGTGAAATGTATTCTTCTATGGTTTGTGTACTGTCAACATAAGTGGTGTCGTCATTTAATCCTTGGATATGTTCCCGTTGTAACTTTCGCGTATGCCGGAACAACATAAAAGAACGCATTGTGGTGAAATACCGGTTTTCAAAAAGCGTTTGCTCAATAATGTCCTGAATTTCCTCAACAGCCCAAGTTTCTTTGGCATTTATCGCCAATATAACTTTTTCAAAAACACGCTCATCAAACGGAAGCGAGACACTATTAAAACTCTTGACTATGGCATCCCTTATTTTAAAAGGTTCAAAAGGTTTGTATTCGCCATTTCTTTTGATGACATATTTTTCCATGATGAGCGTGGTTTTTAGGTTAGCATTGATTATGAAATATTGAATTTGGCTTCCATGGCTTTGGCTTTTGGAAACACGATGTTGTTTTCGAGATGGATGTGTTTGTGCAAATCTTGTTCGAATTCTTTCAGCATCGCAAAAGTGACTTTGTATGTTTCACAAGCATCTGCCGGCGGATTGTAATCATTGGTCAATTGCGCTATTTTTAGGAAGCGTTCGCCTTCATTTTCGTGTTCTTCCTGCATCATAGCAATTGGATTGTCTACGGTTCCGAAATGAGGTTGTTCAATCGAAGTGTTGTCTCTTAGTGCGTAATACATTTTTTTGACGAATGGGAACAAAATCAACTCTTCTTTTTTCATGTGTTGGGCTAATTCTCCTGCGCAAATTTTAAAGTGAAGCGCAATTTCAAACAACTCCGGATGTCTTTCTCCGTGTACTTTACAAAGTTTATCAAGATAGAAAAGAAGAGCAGTTGATTTTTCTTCCACATAACGGTGGTGCGTTTTTTCGATGTAGTCGATAAGTAGGTCGGTTGGCCATGATTTGAAGTCGATATTGTTATCTGATTTTGATTCTAAAACGGCATTTAGTTCCTCTTGGATATCGGCTGGATCTAACCCTTTTTTTTCGCAGACTTCCTCTAAAGTTCGGTTGCCTTTACAGCAAAAATCGATACCATATTTGGAAAAAACGGCAGCCGTTCTGAAATCGTCTGCAACAAATTCTCCTATGGTTATTTGTTCTAAAGTATTCATATTCGTTATGTTTTAAGTTTAATTTTAAAAATTAAGGTTTCTCAAAAGTAAGACCATAATTGGGTACTGACATATGATTAAAGTCATAGAAAATTTACTTTTTCAGTCCTTATTTTGTGGTTACTTAAGTAAAAGGCATGGAAAATTTAAAAGAGAAGATTCTCCAACTAAAAAAGGAGAAGAACGCCGTGATTTTGGCTCATTATTACCAACAACCCGAGATACAGGAAATCGCCGATTATGTTGGAGACAGCTTAGGATTATCGCAAGAAGCCGAAAAGGTAAATGCTAATATTATCGTATTTGCCGGAGTTCATTTTATGGCTGAAACCGCCAAGCTACTTAATCCAAAGAAAAAGGTTTTATTACCCGATTTAGAAGCAGGTTGTTCTTTGGCGGAATCTTGTCCACCGGAGATTTTTAAAAAATTTATCGAAGCACATCCCAATCATATTGTAATTACATATGTAAATTGTTCGGTCGAAATTAAAGCCTTAAGTCATTTGGTTTGTACTTCTTCCAATGCGGAAAAAATTGTGAATTCAGTTCCCGAAAACATTCCTATAATCTTTGCGCCGGATAAAAACTTAGGGAACTATATCAATAAAAAAACAGGCAGAAAAATGTTGCTTTGGGATGGAAGTTGTGTTGTTCACGAGGCCTTTTCTTTAGACAAATTAATTGCATTACACAAAGAACATCCGGACGCTGCCATCATTGCACATCCGGAATCGGAAGCACATATTTTGGAAACGGCGAGTTATATCGGTTCTACCTCAGGCATGATTGCGTATGCGAAGCAAAGTCCGAAAAACAAATTCATAGTCGCCACCGAAGCCGGAATTTTATACAAAATGCAGGATGAAGTACCGAATAAAATACTAATTGCTGCGCCGTCAATAGAGGACAATACATGTGCTTGCAGTGAATGTGCCTACATGAAACTCAATACGCTTCGCAAAGTTTACGATTGTTTGCTCACAGAATCTCCGGAAATTAAAGTGCCCAAAAAAATTGCAGACAAAGCCATTATTCCTATTAAACGAATGCTTGAATTGTCCAAATAATGAAGATAACAACTGATTATCTGATATTAGGTTCGGGTATAGCCGGATTGACGGTAGCCATCAAACTGGCGGAACAATTTCCGGATCGAAAAGTGTTGGTTGTCACCAAATCCAATGAAGACGAATCGAATACTAAATATGCACAAGGTGGCATAGCCGTAGTGATTGACAACGTAACCGATGATTTTGAAAAACACATCAACGATACGTTACTTTGCGGAGACGGTTTATGTGATCGAAACATAGTTGAAATGGTAGTAAAAGAAGGGCCAAAACGTTTAGCAGAATTAATCCAATGGGGAACACAATTCGATAAAACTGCCGAAGGAACATTTGATTTAGGCAAAGAAGGCGGTCATTCCAATAATCGTGTGGTCCATTTTAAAGACCAAACCGGACTGGAGATAGAAAGAGCTATTTTGGTAAAAGCCCATCAGGGAAAAAATATCGAAATTCTTGATTTTCATTTTGCGATTGATTTAATGATGCGTGCTGATGTTTGTCACGGTGCTTATGTTTTGGACGAAAAAAGCAATGAAATTATCACGATTCGTTCTCGTTTTACCGTTTTGGCTACCGGCGGTATAGGTCAGGTTTACCAGCAAACGACCAATCCGAAAGTTGCCACCGGCGATGGTATTGCGATGGCGATTCGGGCTAAAGCGATTATCAAAGATATGGAGTTCATTCAATTTCATCCGACGGCTTTGTATGCGCCTAATTCGGTTTCAACTTTCTTGATATCGGAAGCGGTTCGCGGTTTTGGAGCACATTTGAAAACCAAAAATGGTCATCGTTTTATGTTTGATTATGACGTTCGAGGCGAATTAGCTTCACGCGATATTGTCTCGAGAAGCATTGAAACCGAATTAAAAAAATCAGCGGACAATTGTGTTTACTTGGATTGTACGCATTTAGACAGAATTGAATTCCAAAAACATTTCCCAACTATTTATCAGAACTGTTTATTAGAAGGCTTTGATGTAGCAAAAGATTGGATTCCGGTGATTCCGACCCAACATTATTTGTGTGGCGGTGTTGTAGTAAATCGTCATGGGCAAACCTCAATCGAAAATTTATTGGCTTGTGGTGAATGTTCCCGAACCGGTTTGCATGGTGCCAATCGATTGGCTTCCAATTCACTTTTAGAAGCGTTAGTTTATGCACATCAAATTTTCAACTATTTAAGCGAAATGGAGGTTAATCTAAAAGAAACTAAAGTTGATTTCCAGGATTTTTTTTATCGAAAAGGAAATTTGTTAGCGTCCGATTTTACCAAAATAATTAAAGAAAAGTTGCAAAATGTCATGCAACAAAATGCCGGGATTGTTCGAAATGACACCGATTTAAAAAATACTTTAAAGCAGTTGCTTGCTTGGAAAAATGAATGTCGAAAAATAGAACAAGAGCATTCTGTCACTAAAGATTTTTTGGAACTGAAAAATTGTATAGAAGTGAGTATTCCGATTGTGGCTTATTCGCTGAAACGAACCCAAAACAGAGGAAGTTTTTTTAAAGAAGGCAAAACTATAAACCTCCAATTCTAACCCAGCTGCCCAAAACTAACATGGCAACACCAATAAAGGTAATCGTTACAATCTGAACGGCCACAGGTAACAAATGTTCGGATTTGACTTTTGGAAAGACAAACAGTTGGGCATTAATCGCCATTCCGACTGAAATAAAAAGCAACAATAATTTAAGCGATACAATTTTCTCAATGCCATTGGAAAATGAAAACCATTGGGTAAACGTAACGTCATAATGATACGCCATTGCAATTCCGCTAAATAGTAAAATCACTAAAGAAGGTAAACCAACGGGTTCGAATTTATTTTTAAAATTAATTAAAATTGAAGCGTCTTTCTTTTTCAAAGCTTCGGGTAAATACCGAATAGTCAAAAATAGATGTCCACCAACCCAAACGGTTGCAGCCAATAAGTGAAAAATTAAGATAATCTGGTGTAGCATTAGCTCAACGTTTTAAACATCATGGCGGCTGAAATATTTAGTGCGCGGTTTTTGATTTCTTCGGCTTTTGATCCTTCAAAAAGCTTGTCAACGGTTTCGGTAAATAATTTGTTCCAATGTCCGAAATGATTAGGGTTCATTGCACTTTTTTGGTGTAACTCTTTGTGTTTCGCCATCGGATTGCCTTCATAATTTCCGGTAAAGAAAAGAATATTTTCCCAAAAGTTATACATTTTGGGCAAATGGGTTTCCCAATTGACATGGGCGACATCGTTGAATAAATAGCCAATTGTATCGTCTGTTTTTACTTTTTCGTAAAAGGTGTTGACCAATTTTTCTATGTCTTTTCTATTTTTGATATCGGTTTTCATGTTACAAATCTTTTTTATTGAATTTTTTAAGCGAAATAAAAAACGGAACAATCGCCCACAGACAGAGCAGTGAGAATGAAACTGCCAAACCAACATTTGTGCCGAAGAAGTCTTTGAAAATCGCGCCGGTGTAACCCATCATAGCCGATACATCCAAGTGCATCAAAATCTGAATTCGGGCCAAGTCTATCGGACTCAAAGCGGTTATAGCTACCATTGCATTTTCAATAGGGTAATCGGCCAATTGGAACAACAAAAACAAAACAATACCGTCAAAAAGCAAGGCAAAAAACAGCCAAGTCATAATGGCAATGCCGATGCCTTTCGCTTTGTCGCGTGTGAGTATCGAACTTAAAAATGCCAAAGCCACAAAAATGACCGAAATCAAACAGCCGATAGCAATCATCATCAGTCCAACACTGTCGGGTGCATTAACCAGTAACGGAATTCCGGCACCAATACCAAATGCTAAAACCATGGAAAGTGATAAACCAAGAAACAAACTCGTCCAAATTTTGCGGCGTTTGATGGGTTGGCTCAGTAATAATTCGATGAATTCTGAACAGTTGTACAGGTAAATGGTGGAAAACAAAATGGAAACCAACGGCACGGTGAATAAAATCACGTTGAGTATGGTCAATAACCCTTTGGCAGCATTGTCTTCTAAGGCGAAAGAACTCCAAGAAAGTGCGGCCAAAATCAAAGTATAAGCCAACACGATTTTGTTCTTCAGTATGTCGAGTAAGACGATTTTAATGATTCGGTTCATGTTGGTTGTTTTTTAAGATTTTAGCAATCGCTCTGGAGATTTTATCCTCTTTAGTAGAAGCTTTTAAGTCTTCTATTTTTTGGTGGAAATGTACTTTGCCTTCTTGCATAAAAATGATTTCGGTAATCAAATCGTCTAACTCGCTGAGCAAATGCGACGTGATGAGAATTAGTTTTCCTTTTTCTTTTTCTCGGATGATTTTTTCTTTTAGAATTTCGGAAGCCAATGGATCTAAACCGGCTGTTGGTTCATCCAGAATTAACACCTCTGGATTAAAGAGAAAAGCCAAAACTGCGCTGACCTTTTGTGTAGTTCCGCCTGAAAGAGTACGCATTTGTTTGTCGAACATTTTGTCCAATTCAAAAGCGTGAATTAAATCTTCGTCTAATGTGGTAGAAGTGTTTCGCACTTTTTTAATCATATCGATAATTTGACCGATGGTCATATTGTCGGGATAGCGTCCTATTTGCGGCATGTAGCCGATATTTTCTCGGTACAAATATTCCCCGAGGATGGATTTTCCGTTGACTATTATCGAACCGTTATCGGGTAAAACCATGCCTAAAATGGCCTTGATTAAAGTTGTTTTTCCGCAACCGTTTGGGCCGATTAGTGCAATGCATTGACCTTTTTGAAACGATAGGTTGATGTCTTGGAGTACGGCTAACTTGCCGAATTTTTTATCGATGTTTTGTATGTCAATCATAATGGAAGTGACTTCATTAATGGCTTATTGTCTATAAAATTATCAGGGGTTATGCTCGGTAAAACTTTTTCAGATTTGTCTAAAAGCGTAATCATAAAACTTCGGAATAAAATCATGGCCGATGGATTGTTTTCGGTGAGAACGGCAAACAAACTTAGCGGATGATAGGGCACATCACCAATTCCGTCTTTGTTTAAATCATAGCCTTCATATTTGTCCCAATAATTGCCGTTGAAGGTGTTGAGCACTAAACTTCCGTTGGTGCTGATGTCAAAAGTGTTGCCAATATAATTGTTGTTTACTATTTCATTTTCCATGCAACTGGCTTGGATTTTCATGCCCCAACCATTGGCTTCAAAGAGGTTTTTTTCGACTTTAACTCGGGAAGTACCTTCCATGTATATTCCTGAAGTGTTTCGTGCAAAACGATTGTTGAAAATGTAACTGTCGGCAATCTCTTTGAGTAATAAACCGTAAGCAGAATCACCCCAATTTTCCTCAAAATAATTATTGAACATCTTTACGTTTTTGGTAAACATTACGGCAACTCCGGCACCGTTTCCTTTGAAAACATTGGTGATGTAAGAATCATCATTGGAAAACATAAAATGCAAACCGTAGCGAATGTTATAGTTGGCAATATTTCTCCAAATGACGGATTGGGTTACAAACTCAAAATAAATGCCGTCGCGATGACCAGAGATTCTGTTGCCTATGATTTGCAAGTGCTCACTTTTCCAGCAATGAATGCCGTTTCCAATGAGTTGTTCTTGTTTACCATAAGCTTTAACTGTATTGTTTTTGATGACACTATTTTTGCAGTTTTGCAGGTAAATACCAAAAAAATTGTTGTCAAGTATATTATTTTCTATTCTAACAAAACTTCGGTCGTAGACTTTAATCCCACATGGGTCGTCTAAAGCGGCGTGGCCTGAATTAATGATTTTGAATCCTTTTACAATGACACTATCGGCGGTAATCGAAAGGACTTCTGCTTTGTTTTGTCCATCGAGTGTCGGATAGTTTTTTCCTAAAAAAGCAATTTTTTTGGTGATGATAATATTACCTTCTTTATAAACTCCTTGGGTAACGATGATGGTGTCGCCATCGTTAGCCAATGCCAAAGCTTGTTTGATAGTTTTGACAGGATAGGTTTTCCCTACGGTAATGGTTTTGGCATTACTGATTAGGCAAAAAAAGAATAATATATAAACTAAATTTTTCATTTATTAGCGTTGTACACTTCAGACCAAGTGGTGGTTTGGGCTTCGAGTTTTTTGCCAAATTCGTTTTGTTCTTGCGCTGAACGGAAGGCAGCTATGTTACCTCTCATGGGCGAATTAATTTTTCCGCCTATGATGAAATGAGCGGTTTCGGCAGGAATGAGTGTGTTGTCTTTCAAATAATCATTGACAAAGAAAGACTGGTAAGGAACAACGGTATTAGATTTGGCGAATTGCACCATGCAAGTCAAGTCATCAAACTTGTAATACCTACCTTTTTTGGTGATTAATTCAGCTCCGAATTTACCATTTGAAATCGTCATCTTGCAGAAATCGCAAGTATCTGTATTGATTTTGATAGGCTTTGGTTCATTGGAACTGCATGAAATCAAGGTTAATAATGTGATACATGCAAAGGCTATATTTTTCATGATTTTTTGTTTTTATTAAACTTATATTCTTTTAGTACTACCAATAATAATAAAACGCCTGCTGCGGTCAGCATCCAACCACCTGTGTCGGGGATGGAGTAGGCACCGAAGTTTAGCAGTTGTTTATAACCAATAAGTGGTGGTTGATAAGCCATTCCCGGTACTCTGATAGCGGCATTTGGGTCGAGGTTGTGGCCGTACTCGTAATTCCATCGGTAGAAATCTACTGCGGCTAAGGCAATAAAAACTATGTATGAAATTAGGAAAGCCAGCACCGCTTTTCTTTTGGCTATAAAAATCAACAAGATTGAAATAAGGGCAAAAGCACTAAAGATGTAAGGCAAAATCTTAAACTCAAAAAAGTTTTCGGTGTGCAAAGTTGCCATGCCGATGTAGTGATTCAATCCGTTGATGATATCTACATCACCGCCTATTTTATTGGCGTGTAATTTGAGAACGAGTCCTTCAGGATATTGTGGTGCTTCGAGTTGGATTTGCCACATTGGAACAAATAATGCGCCCGTAAATAATAGTCCTGTTATCAAAAGCAATGTTTTGGACAAACCAGAAATTTTTAAATTTTTCATAGCATTGGAGAAAAAAAGGGAACAAATAAAATCTGTTCCCTTTGGTTAATTTTATTTGGTAGCCTTTGGTATGTTGGTTCCAACACTATAGGTGATGGGAACATTACTTCCGGCTGGAGAAACCCTAATGTATCCTGACATTTCTTGGTGTAATGCGCTACAGAAATCGGTACAATACATAGGCCATATCCCCGTTTTTTTAGGAATCCATTTCAGGGTTGCGGTCTCACCCGGCATAATCAACAACTCTCCGTTGTCGGCTCCTTTGATGGCAAATCCGTGT